>NZ_JBWDOG010000003.1:0-298949 GCF_056269115.1 Patulibacter ginsengiterrae | reverse complement strand
TGCCTCGTTGAACGGCAGGCCTCCGGCCTGCCGGGTCCCTCCGGGACCCGGCACCTAGACCGGAACAACCTCCCTAGCCCTTACACCTAGGCGGCGCCGGACCCGATCAGACGTCGAGGTCGACGGCGGCGTGTCCGCCGGTCGGACCCTCGATGTTCAGCCTCAGCGGACGGTTCTCCAGCGACGACTGCGGGATCTTGAACAGCAGCAGCTCGGCCTGGGTCGTGCTCGTCCCGGCCGGGCTGTCCGGCAGGGGCAGCACGCCGAGCGCGTTGGACGTGCCGGCCGCGAGCATCGCCTGCGTGTAGAGGAACGGGTTCGGCGGGTTCGTCGGGTCGGTCGGGGTGACCGGCTTGAAGACGTGCTCCTCCGCGTTCGGCGCACCCTCGACGTACTGGCTGTCGTGGATCTCGAAGCCGTTCAACGCCGCCGACTGCAGCGGCTTGGAGTTCTCGTTGTAGGCCGCGATGAAGACGCCGAAGAAGACCTCGTCGTCGATCTGCCGGGTCGGGTTCGTCTTGAGCGCGACCTGGCTGGCCGTCAACCCGCGGACGTACTCGGAGTCCTCCGGGTCGACCTTCTCGGGGTTGCCCCGCGCCGCGGGGTTCTCGAAGTCGCCGGGGTTGAGCTGACGGGAGATCTGGACCTGATACTTCAGGTATGGACCACCCTTTGGACCAACGTCCACGAAGACCGCCTCGGTCTCGGCGTGGGTGACCACGTCTTCCTTCGTACCACAGGCGGTGAGGGCAGTGGTCGCCAGAGCGACCGCAAGCAGAGGGATGAGCCGCTGACGCATGGCGCGGGAGTTTAGTCGAGCGACCGCGAACCCGCGTGTGCGCGCACCGGCCCCGTCTCGACGGGGGCCTCCGCGAGCCGCGGATCGAGCCGGAATCCGGAGGCCGGCTTGCGTGCACCACCGGCGATCGTGACCCGGCCGGAGGACTCGGCGCCCTCCTCCAGGATCGCGCGCAGACGCTGCAGTCCCTTGTGCAGACCCCGCCGCGCCACCCCGGTCTGCCCGGCGACGAACTCCATCAGGCGATCGGACGGGAGCTTCGGCTCGGTCTCGACCGTCCACTCGACGCGGACCGTACCGGCGCTCTCCTGCTTGACCCTGATCTCGCCGTGGACGAGCGTGCGGTCGTACTTGCCGCCGCGGCCGACGAAGGCGATCCGGTGCGGCTCCTCGACCTCGGTGAAGGTCACGTCGAAGTAGGAGAAGCGGTTGAAGCGCAGCTTGGCGCGGACGCGGGCGCCGGCGCCGAGGCCGATCGAGTCCTCGCGGGTGAGGTGCCAGTCGACCAGGCTGTGGTCGAGGAACCCGCGATGGTTGGCGATGTCCGCCAGATAGGCGAACACCTCCGCCCGCGGGCGCTGGATGACGATCGAGGCGCTAACCGGGTCCACCGCTCCAGTGTAGCCCGCGAACCCGCTCCTCCTCCGCCCCGTCGCCCGCGACGACGGCGAGCGGTCTACGCGGCGTCGCGCCCGACCCGCGGCTGCATCCGGGTGGCGCGGATCTCCTCGCCGTGACGGACGGGGATCGAGGCGATCGGCTCGTCCTTGCGCGCGACCCGGCAGAGCGCGCAGAACGTGCGCTGCTTGGGGTAGCGGTAGACGACCTCTCCCACCAGTGGTGTCCGCTTGCAGCGGTCGCAGCAGAGTCGCTCGGCGTGCAGCGAGGAGACCGAGACCCGGAGCAGGTGTCGTTCCAGGTCGGCTTCGGAGATCGGCTGGCGGCGCATCACATCGCCCGCTTCGCCGCCGAACCACGGGCTCCTCCTCCGGGCCCCCTCCGGAGTCCGCTCCGTGTCTGATTCGGGTGTCGCCGGCCCCCGTCCCTAAACTCCGGCGCATGGCCCACCGGATCGCTGTGCTGTCCCAGAAGGGCGGCACCGGCAAGACGACGACCGTCCGCACGCTCGCCGACGCCTTTCGGCGGGCCGGGCTCTCGGTCCTCGCGGTCGATCTCGATCCCCAGGGGAACCTGTCGGACTACTTCGACGTTCCCCCCGACGCCCAGCCAACGGTCGCCGACGTCCTCTCCGGCCACGCCACGCTCGCCGACGCCACCCACGAGGGGATCGTCCCCGCCAACCTGCTGCTCGCCGAGGCGGAGCTGAGCCTCGCGGGCCGGATCGGACGCGAGCTGTCGCTGCGCAAGGTCCTGCGCGACCAGGACGGCCACGTCGACGTGATCCTGCTCGACTGCCCGCCGAACCTCGGCCTGCTGACCGTCAACGCGCTGGTCGCCGCCAGCCACGCGCTGATCGCCTGCGAGGCGCAGTACTTCGCGCTTCAGGGGGTCGAGCAGGCGCTCCAGGTGATCGAGCTCGCCCGCGACGGCCTCAACCCCGATCTCGTCTGGCTCGGGACGGTCGTGACCAAGGCCGACCTGCGGACCGTCCACTCGCGTGAGGCGGTCGAGCAGCTGCGGGAGGCGCACCCCGACAAGGTCCTCGACAGCGTGATCCGCCAGTCGATCGCCTACGCCGAGTCGGCCGAGCGCGGGGTCTCGATCCTCGACCACCGCCCCGCCCTCGGCGCCGACTACCTCGCGCTGGCCGCCGAGGTCAGCGGCCGGATCGGCGAGGACGCCGCTCGCCGCAAGCTGGTCCGGATGGCCAAGGCCGCCCAGGCCTGAGCCGGGCCACGCCGGCGGCGACCGCTTGCGGCGCGCTCAGTCGCCGCTGACGGCGGCGACGACGCGCGCGCCCTCGGCCACGAACGGGGCGTGCAGCACTCGTCCCCAGCCGGCGGACCGCTCGGTCGCGACGTCGACCACCGACGCCGCGTCCTCCGACCGCACCCAGAGCATCACCGTCGGCCCAGCCCCGGAGACCGTCGCGCCGATCGCACCGAGGCTGGTGGCGTCGTCGACCAGCTCCGACGAACGCGGGTAGAGCGCCGCGCGGTGCGGCTGGTGGAGGACGTCCTGCAGGCTGTGGGCGACGATCTCGAGGTCACCGCGCTCGAGACCGACGGCCAGCGACGCGCCCCAGGCGACGTTCGCGGTCGCGTCCTCCAGCGGCACGTGCGGCGGGAGCACCGCGCGGGCGGCCGCCGTCCGGACCGCCTCGTCGGGCACGACGAAGACGGCCTCGAGGCCGGCGGGCGGATCGATCCGGACCGTCCAGGTGCCGTCGGTCAGGACGAAGCCGCCGAAGAGCGCGGCCGAGACGTTGTCCGGGTGGCCCTCGATGTCGACCGCGAGCGGGAGCAGGGCCTCGGGAGTGGTGCTGCCGCCGTCGAGGGCCGCGGCCGCGGCGAGGCCGGCGACGATCGCGGTCGCGCTCGAGCCGAGACCGCCGGCGAGCGGGATCTCGGTCCGGATCCGGAAGGTCAGGCCGTCGGCCGGGCGCAGCCGCTCGAAGGCCTGCACGATCGCGTTCTCGCGGTCGGTCGGCAGCGGCAGATCGTGCTCGACCGCGAACGTCCCGGTCTCCTCGACCTCGACGTGCAGCCAGAGCCCGATGGCGGCGGCCATGCAGTCGAAGCCCGGACCGAGATTCGCACTGGAGGCAGGAACGGAGACGCTGACGGTTCGACCCATGCGCAGGCGACCTTACTGGACCTCGGGGGACCGTCGCCGACCCCTGCGCACACGTCGGATGGAGACGTCGGCGCCCCTGAGGACGGAGGACGCGGGCAACCACCACGACGCGGCAGCGGCCCGCCGACGGTCGCCGGCACCGCCCGTCCGACGTCGTCCCGGAGACCGCTCGTCGGCCGCCGCCCGCAGCTCGCCGAGCCGAGCACCAGACCGCCACGGGCACCGGTGTGGCAGCCTCCGCGGATGGCCTCGCCCCGACGTCGCGCACCGTCGCTGCTGCCCGTGATCGCCGTCCTCGCGGTGGTGCTGGTCGCGGCGCTGGTGCTGCTGGCCACGCGCGACGGCGATCACCCGGCGACGACGACCGCAACCGGGACCACCACCGCCAAGCGGGAGACGCCCCGCGACGGCGGTGCCCGGACGACCGCGGACGCGGCCACGAGCCGCGAGCGCGAGGTCGCCGGCTGGCCGCTCGAGGGGGCTGCCGCGCAGCGGGCGCCGGTCCCGATCCTGATGTACCACCTGGTCGCGAACGCGCCCGCCGGGACCGCCTATCCCGATCTCTGGGTCGCCCCGGAGCGGTTCCGGCAGCAGGTCGACGCGCTCCGCGCCGCCGGCTTCACGGCGGTCACGATGAGCGAGGTCTGGGCCGCCTGGCACGAGGGCGGCCGGCTGCCCCGTCGCCCGGTCGTGCTCAGCTTCGACGACGGGGACATCACCCACGCGCTGAACGTCGCCCCGGTCATGAAGCAGGTGGGCTGGCCGGGCGTCCTCAACCTGGCCGTCAACCACCTCGGCAAGGGCGGCCTGCCGGTCTGGGGCGCCAAGCGGCTGCTGAAGCAGGGCTGGGAGATCGATTCCCACACCACCGACCACCTCGACCTGACCACGCTCGACGCGGCCGGCCTCGAGCGGGAGCTGGCCGGCTCGCGGCGGTTGCTCCGCAAGCGGCTCGGGGTCGAGACCCGCTTCCTCTGCTACCCGGCGGGCCGCAACGACGCGACCGTCCGCTCCGCCGCCCGCCAGGCGGGCTACGTGGCCGCGACGACCGTCGATCCGGGACGGGCCCGCCGCAGCGACGATCCGTTCCTGCTGCCGCGGATCCGGGTCGAGCCGACGACCACCGGCACGCGACTGGTCGAGCAGGCTCGCGGCACCGCTGCGGCGCCTGCGGCCGGCAACGCGCCGGCTTGAGGTCCTGAGGTCGCGGGACTCCCCCGCGACCCGGTCGCTCGTCGGCCGCACAGCCGGCGAGCGGGGTCGGGACCGAACCGGCCCGACCGCGGGCCCTCAGCCCAGCAGGATCTTCTCCAGCGCCTTCAGCGTCGGCTCGCAGGGGACCACCGGCGACGACTCGTCGAGCGCCGTCTGCGGGTCCTTGAGGCCGTGGCCGGTCAGCACGCAGACGATCCGCCGCGCGTCGCCGGCGCCGTGCTTGAGCAGCCCCGCGACCGAGGTCGCCGAGGCGGGCTCGCAGAAGACGCCCTCCTCGCGAGCGAGGTAGCGGTAGGCGTCGAGGATCTCCTCGTCGGTGACGTCGGCAACGCTGCCGCCGGAGCCGGTCATCGCCCCCATCGCCTCCTCCCAGCGGGCCGGGTTGCCGATCCGGATCGCCGAGGCGACGGTCTCGGGGTGCTCGACCATCTCGCCGCGGACGAGCGGGTTGGCGCCGCGGGCCTGGAAGCCGAGCATCCGCGGCAGCTTGATCGACGGGTCCTCGTCGGCGAGCTCGCGGAAGCCCTTCCAGTAGGCGGTGATGTTGCCGGCGTTGCCGACCGGGATGCAGAGCGCGTCGAGCTGCCCGTCGAGGTCCTCCATGACCTCGAAGGCGGCGCACTTCTGGCCCTCGATCCGGAAGTCGTTGACCGAGTTGACGAGCGCGATCGGGTGCGAGTCGGCGATCTCGCGGACCAGACGCAGCGCCTCGTCGAAGTTGCCGCGCAGGGCGATCACCTGGGCGCCGTGCATCAGCGCCTGGGCGAGCTTGCCGGCGGCGATCTTGCCGTCGGGCACGAGCACGACCCCGCGGATCCCGGCGCGCGCGGCGTAGGCGGCCAGCGCGGCGGCGGTGTTGCCGGTCGAGGCGCAGATGACCGCTTCGGCACCTTCGCGGACGGCGGCGGAGACCGCGCAGGTCATCCCCCGGTCCTTGAACGACCCGGTCGGGTTGAGGCCCTCGTACTTGAGGTGGACCTCGGCCCCGACCCGCTCGCTCAGGCGCGGCGCGTGGATCAGCGGGGTCGAGCCCTCGTTGAGGCTGATGATCGGGTCACCGGGCGAGAACGGCAACCGGTCCATGTAGCGCTCGATCAGGCCCATCCGGCGGATCGAGTCGGAGCCGGTCAGGCGGTGGCCGGCACGGGCCGCGTCGCCCCCGCTCGGCGGAGTCAGGGCGTCGGGCGAGGTCGGGTGGCTGTTCACGACGCGAACTCCTCGTCGATCACGCGGATCGCCCGCGGCGGAGCCGTCACGAAGTCCTTGGAGGCGATCAGCTGGACCGCGCCGTAGAAGTTCGACTCGAGCACCGGGTGGACGACCAGCACCAGCCGGGCGCCGTTGCCGCTGCCGACGCCCTTCTGGATCACGCTCTTGACCGAGACGCCCTGGAGGCCGAGGACCTGGGCGATCTGCGCCAGCACGCCCGGCTTGTCGTCGACCTCGACGTGCAGGTAGAAGCTGGAGACGACGTCGTCGACGAAGCCGAGCTTGTTCTGCGTCGGCGGCGTCTGGGCCGGCGGGATCATCGCGCTGATCACGTCGCCGATCACCGCGGTCGCCGTCTGGGGACCACCGGCGCCGGGGCCGGAGAGGGTGATCTCGGTGATCGCCGGCGACTCGATCGTGACCGCGTTGAACGAGCCGTCGACCGACGAAAGCGGATGGCCGGCGTAGAGGAACGCCGGGTGGACGCGGACGGCGAGCTTGCCGTCGAGCCGCTCGGCCGTGCCGATCAGGCGCAGCGAGAGGCCGAGGTCACGGGCGTAGGCGATGTCCTCGCCGGTCAGGTGCTCGATGCCCTCGTACGACACGTCCGAGAGGTGGACCGGGGTGTCGAAGGCCAGGCGCGCGAGGATCGCCATCTTGGCCGCGGCGTCCTTGCCGGTGACGTCGTCGGTCGGGTCGGACTCGGCGTAGCCGAGCCGCTGGGCGTCGGCCAGGGCCTCGGCGTAGGACGCGCCGGTCGCCGACATCTGGGTCAGGATGTAGTTCGTCGTGCCGTTGACGATCCCGTGCAGGCGCTCGATGTGCTGACCGGTCAGCGACTCCTGGAGCACGCGGATGACCGGCACCACGCCGGCGACGGCGGCCTCGAACCGCAGCTGGACGCCCGACTCGCGAGCGATCCCCCACAGCTCCTCGCCGTGCTCGGCCAGCAGCTGCTTGTTGGCGGTGACGACGTGCTTGCCGGCCCGCATCGCCCGGGTGACGTAGTCGCGGGCGGGCTCGATCCCGCCCATCACCTCGACGATCAGGTCGCTGCCGGCGAGGATCTCGTCGAAGTCGCCGCGACTCCGGGTCAGCACCCCCGAGAGCTCCGGCCGCAGGCCGGTCACGTGGGCGATCGCATCGGCACGCTCGGGAAGCAGCTCGGCAACCGCCGAGCCGACGGTGCCGTGGCCGAGCAGGCCTACGCGGAACGGGGCTGGGGCATCCGGCGTCATGGGAGGCGGATCATCGCACGCCCCGTAGGCTCGGGGAGATGCGCGCGATCCTCTCCGATCTCGACGGCACCCTGGTCGACTCCACCGACGCCGTCCTGCGGGTCTGGCACGGCTGGATGCGCGACCGCGCGGTGACCCCACCCAGGCCGGGCGAGCACCCCCACGGGATCCCCGCCCGTCAGGTGGTCGCGCAGCTCGCACCGCACCTGGATGCCCTGGCGGAGGCGCAAGAGCTGGAGCGACGCGAGATCGAGGACCTCGACGGTGTCGTCCCGCTGCCCGGCGCCCTGGCGCTCCTCCGTGCCGCCGTCTCGGCCACCGAGATCGCCCCGGAGGCGCGGGCCGTGATCGCGGCCGCGGCGACCGGTGCAGCCGATGGAACACTCGTCCAGGAGCAGCTGCCGCCGATCGCCGTCGTGACCTCGTGCACTCGGCCGCTGGCGCTCGCCCGGCTGGGCGCGTGCCGGCTCCCGATCCCGCGGGTGCTGGTCACCGCGGAGCTGACGCTGCGCGTGAAGCCGGACCCGGATCCGTACCTGCTCGGGGCGGAGCGACTCGGGGTCGCGCCCGCCGACTGCGTGGTGCTCGAGGACGCCCCGGCCGGGATCGCGGCCGGACGAGCGGCCGGCATGCGGGTGGTCGCGGTCCGCGCCTCGCACCACGACGAGGATCTCGTCGACGCCGACGAGATCGTCGACGACGTCGCGAGCTTCCTCGCGCGGTTCAGCGCCTGAGCCACCCGCTCGCGCGGCATCCGCTCGGCGGTCGGCCCGTGGGGATCGTGGGATCGCCCGCCTAGGCCTCGGCGGGCACGTCCCGGCTCCAGAGCTCGTCGATCCGCTCGCGCCGCACGACGACCCGCGAGCGACCGCCGCCGACGAACACGACCGGCGGCCGCGGGACGCCGTTGTAGGTGTTGGCCATCGCGTAGCCGTAGGCCCCGGTGACCGGGGTCACGAGCACGTCGCCCGGCCGCGGCCGCTCGAGCCGCGCGTCGGCGACCAGCACGTCGCTCGACTCGCAGTGCTTGCCCGTCACCGTGCACCCGCTCCGGGCCTCGTCCGGCCCCGCGAACCGCTGGTCGACGTGCTGGACCTCGTAGCGGGCGCCGTAGAGCATCGGCCGCAGGTTGTCGGCCATCCCGCCGTCGACGCCGACCCAGGTCGAGACGTTGCGCTTGACCGTCTGGACGGTGTAGAGCGTGACCCCGGCACGGCCCACGAGCGAGCGCCCCGGCTCGTCGGAGATCCGGACCCGGTCGCCGATCAGCTCGCGAACCGCGTCGACCTTGACCCGCACGTAGTCCTCGACCGACGGCAGCTGCGCGACCTGGTCGGCGGTGTAGGCGACGCCGAGCCCGCCGCCGAGGTTGACCTCGTCGAGCCCGTCGGCCAGCGGTGCGATCGCCGCGACGGCGCGCCGGAAGACGTCCAGCTCCAGCAGCTGCGAGCCGATGTGGAAGTGCAGGCCGTCGAGGCGGAGCGACGGCAGCTGACGGATCCGGTCGATCGTCGCGCGGGTCTCCTCGATCCCGAGCCCGAACTTCGAGTCGGCCTGCCCGGTCGAGATCCCGTCGTGGGTCTCGCCACGGACGTCGGGGGTCACGCGGATCGTGACCGGCTGCACCCGCCCCCGCTCGGCCGCGATCCGGGCCAGGCGCTCGACGTCGTCGCCGTTGTCGATCACCACGTGGCGGATCCCGTGCTCGACCGCCGCGGCCAGCTCGGCCTCGGACTTCGCGTTGCCGTGCAGGTGGATCCGGTCGGGGGTGAAGCCGGCGTTCAGGGCGAGCGCCAGCTCGCCGCCGGAGGCCACGTCGCAGCCAAGCCCCTCCTGCTCGATCGTCCGCAGGACCGCCGTGCAGGGACAGGCCTTGGAGGCGAACGAGACGTGGGCACCGGGCGCGCGGCGGTCGAACGCCTGACGGTAGGCCCGGGCCTGCTGGCGTAGGTCCTCCTCGACCACGACGTAGGCCGGCGTCCCGTGCTCGCGGGCCAGGTCCGCGGCGGAGCAGCCGCCGAGCAGCAGGCCGCCGCGCTCGTCGAGCGCGCTGCCGAGGGGATAGACGGCGAGAGGATCCGCGACCATGGGCGCGGGATGATGCCAGCGGCCGGGCGCGAACGGCGTCCCGGATCGCCCGTGGCGTCCGCCTTCCACCGGCACCGTGCCGGTGTCCCGGCTCAGGGGGCCTTGCCGGGCTTCCCGCCGAGCAGGCCGCCGACCAGGTTCCCGACGCCGCGAACGGTGTTGTCGAGCACGTCGCCGACGCCACCGACGACGCCACCGACGGTCGTGTCCCGCCCCCCGAGTCCCTCGGAGAGCCCGTCGGTCGCCGACTTGACCCCGCTGCCGACCGCGTCGGTGACCCCTTGGACGGTGTCGCCGACTGTGGCCGGGCGGGCCGCCGGGGTCGTCGGAGCCGTCGGGGTGGGGGTGGTCGTTCCGGAGCTGGCGGGCGCTGTCGGCGCGGTCGTCGGCGTCGGCGTGCTCGGAGCGGTCGTGACCGGCCGCCCGCCGCCCCCGCCGCTCGGGCCGGGGTAGTTGCTCGGACTGGGCCGTCGGCTCGAGGAGCCTCCGCCGCCGGACGCCCCTCCCCCGCCGGTCGTGGCCTCGCCGTCGGCGGAGCCGTTGCCGGGGGCGTTCGCCCCGGAAGCGCTGGTGCTGCCGACCCGCGCGGCTTCCCGTCCACCGCCCGCCGAGCCGGAGCCCGCCCGACTCGCTCGGACGCTGGAGCGGGGGCCCGGCGCGCCGTCGGCGGTGTCTCCGGCCTCGGACCCGCCCGGGTCTCCGACGACCAGCGGCGTGAGCCCCGCTCCGTCGCCTGCCTGGGCGATCAGCGAGGTGCCGCTCGCCCCTGGCGCGTGGACGACGATCTCAGCCCCACTGCGGGTTCCCGGCAGCGAGACGACGCCGGTGCCCTGGAGCACGCCTGCCGCGCCGCCGACGACCACGAGCACCGCGACCACCGGCATCGCACCGAGGCCGGCCCCGGGCACCATCGAACGCCACACGCGGTCAAGGTCCACGGTGTTCCAGTCGACGCGTGGAAGGCGCACCCCAAGCGGGGTCCGAGGGCCTCAACGGATGTCGTAACGACGCGGGACGAGCACGGCTCAGGCGGTGCGCGTCGCGGGCGGCGTCGGGCGGCGCAGGAGCCAGGTCAGCAGCGCGCCCCCGATCAGGATCATCACCAGGCTCGTGACCTGGGCCTGGGTCAGCCCCAGCGACGAGGTCGGGTTGTGCCGCCAGAACTCGATCACGAACCGCTCGGCCCCGGCGAAGACCAGGTAGAGCGCGAACAGCCCGGCCGGCGGCAGGCGGTCGCGGAGCTGCCACAGGACCAGCGCGGCGAGGCCCATGATCAGCGACTCGTAGATCGGCGTCGGCTGGACCACGTCGTCCGTGGGCACGACCCCGTTCGGGTAGGCCATCGCCCACGGCAGGTCGGAGGGCTTGCCGTAGTCGCCGTCCCCGGAGACCTGGCAGCCGACGCGGCCGATCGCGTAGCCGAGCGCGAGTGCCGGTGCCGCGGCGTCGAGCAGCGACAGGTTCAGTCGGCGCCGCCAGGCCGCCCAGGCCAGCACCGCGAGCGCGCCGCCGAGCGCGCCGCCGTACCACGTCAGCCCCGCGCCACCGGTCAACGAGCCCAGCAGATCGCCCTTGGACTCGTCCCAGTTGTCGACCAGCCAGTAGAGCCGGGCGCCGACGAGGCCGCCGAGCAGCGCCGCGAGCAAGGCCTCCGTCGCCTGTTCGGCCGGCCACTGCAGCTCACGGAAGCGACGCGTCAGCAGGGCCCCCGCCGCCAGGAACGCGAGGGCGAAGCAGAGCCCGAACGTCTTGAGGGGAAGACCCAGGAGATCGATCTCAGGCTGCACGCGGCACAGGCTACCGTCGCCACCGGCCTGTGGCCGCGGCGGTCCCGAGCGGTGCCGGTGACCCGGAGGCCCGGGCGGGCCACCGGGCCCGCCACGCGACTCCTAGAGGTAGCCCATCGGGTCGCGCTGGACGCCGCCGACCCGGGTCTCGAAGTGGATGTGCGGACCGGTGCTGTTGCCGGTGTTGCCGCTGGCAGCGATGACCTGGCCCTTGCTGACCCGCTGGCCGACGCTCACGCCGAGCCGCGAGTTATGGCCGTAGCACGTGGACAGTCCGCCCCCGTGGTTGATGCAGATGTAGTTGCCGTAGCCGCCGACCCAGCCGGCGATCGCGACCGTCCCGGAGGCCGCCGCGTGGACCGGCGTGCCGACCGGCACCGCGATGTCGATGCCCCCGTGGAGGCGACCCCAGCGGAAGCCGAAGGGCGAGGTGAACTGGCCGTTGGCCGGCCAGTCGAGCGCGCCGCTGCCATGCTTGACCCCGCCGCCGCTGGGCATCCCGGAGAGCTGGCCCTGGATCTTGGACTCCTCGCGCTCGAGGCCCTTGAGGTGCCCTTCGAGCTCCTTGCGCTCGCTCGAGACGCCGGACAGCAGCTTCTTCCGCTTCGCCCGGACGTCGTCGATGCTGGCGCGGGCGCCGACGAGCCGGCCCTTGACCTGGACGATCTCGTCGCGGCGGGCCTGGATCCGCGCCGTCGCGCCGCGCTGGGTGCGCTCGAGACCGCTCAGGCGGGCCTCGGTCGCGACGGCCTCGCCCTTCGCCTCGCGGACCGTGCGGATGACCTGCTGGTCCTGGCGGCCGATCCGCGAGAGGAACTCACCGCGCTCCAGCAGGTCGGCGAAGCCCTTGCTGTTGACGACGACCGAGACCAGGTCGGGCTTGTCGGCCTGGTACAGCTCGACGAGCCGCGCGGACAGGACCTTGCGGGCCTTGCCGAGACGGGCACGGAGCCGCACGAGCCGCTGGCGCTCCGACCGCAGGTCGCCCTGGGTCTTGGTCAGGATCGCCTGGCTGCGATCGAGGTCGGACTGGACCCCGTCCTGCTGGCGCTGGAAGCCGTCGATCTTGCCCTGGAGACCGCTGATCCGGGTGTTGAGGCCCTGGATGTCGGCGGTCAGCACGCGCTCGCGGCTGCGGCGCCGATCGATCTTGCCCTTCGCCGTCCCGATCTTGTTGCGGAGCTGATCGAGCTTCTGCTGAGACGCAGCGTCCGCCGACGGTGGACCACCGGCGAGCCCGGCGACGGCCGCGACCACGACGATCAGCAGCAGGGCGAGCCCGGCGGTCGGCAACGAGCGGAGGCGAAGGATGAAGTGGGGCACGGAAGGCAAGAGGAGGAACCGGTGCGGTCTCGGAAGCGTGGTCGACCGTCGGCCGGAGCGTCGGTCCGTCCGGAACGGACGACGTCGGCCGCCAGCGGAGCCGCGACCAGCACGCAACGTACGTCCTCCGTTCGCCGGCGCCAAGCGGTGCAACGGCGTTTGCGGGTCCGCGCGGGCAACGCGCCCGACGGCCCGCTCCCCGACCGACGCCCCGGCCCCGCCAGCCGCGACCCGCGAACGCGGCGGACCCGCTCAAGGCCCACCCGCGACCAGGTAAATCCTCAGTAAGACCGGGGGATCTCTCCGGGTCGGCGGCGCCGGTGTGAGACCATGGGGCCATGGCTCGAGGCGCATCGTTCGGCAAGGACACCGGCCTTCAGGCCCGAATGGTCGGGACGCTCTTCGCGCTCGGCCTCCTGTACGTGATCTTCGCCGGGGTCCTGACCGCCGCGTTGAAGGGCCAGGCCGGGCTCGTCATCACGATCTGCGTGGTGATGCTGGTGATCCAGCTGTTCGCCGCCGACAAGCTCGCGCTGCGCTCGATGCACGCCCACGAGGTGACCCCGGAGCAGGCGCCGGAGCTCCACGCGCTGGTCGACCGGCTCTGCCTCCAGGCCGACCTGCCCAAGCCGAAGGTCGCGATCGCCGACGACCAGATGCCCAACGCCTTCGCGGTCGGCCGCTCCCAGAAGAACTCGACGGTCTGCGTCACGACCGGGCTGCTCGAGCTGCTGCCTCCGGCCGAGCTCGAAGGCGTGCTCGCCCACGAGCTCGCGCACGTCGCCCACCGCGACGTGCTGGTGATGACGCTGGCGAGCTTCTTCGCCTCGCTGGCGGCGATGATCATGCAGAACGCGATCTGGTTCGGCGGCGGCAGCCGCGACAACCGCGACAGCGGCCCCGGCCTGCTGGTCGTGCTCGCCGTCTCGGCCGCCGTCTACGCGATCAGCTTCATGCTCCTGCGGGCCCTCTCCCGCTACCGCGAGTACGCGGCCGACCGCGGCGCGGCGGTCGTCACCGGGCGCCCGAGCGCGCTGGCGGCGGCCCTGGTCCGGATCAGCGACGGGATCGCTCGTACCCCCGAGAAGGATCTGCGCGAGGTCGGCGCCGTCCAGGCCTTCTACATCCTGCCGCCGCGGGCCAAGAGCGCGATGAGCCAGCTCTTCGCGACGCACCCGCCGACCGAGAAGCGGATCGCCGCGCTCCAGCAGATCGAAGCGCAGCTCCAGTCCGGCCAGACCTCGTGAGCGAGCTGCACGCGCCTCGCGGCGGGGAGCGCCACCGGTCGATCCGACCCGTGGCGGGCCACTGCGTCGGCTCGACCGTCGCCCCTCCCCATCCGCGATCCACGCACATCTCATCTCACGAAAGGCGGTGTCCATGGGCTTCCTGAACACGCTCTTCGGTCGCACGCAAACCGTCAAGCAGGTCCGTCCGGACCGGCTGTTCGCGCTGACGACCGCGGCGATCGACCTCCAGACGGCCCACGACATCGTCACCACCGGCGAGGCGGCGATCGTCTTCCAGCCACTGGCGACCGGCGACTTCACGCAGATCGCCGACGACGTCGAGCAGCTGCTGCGGAGCACCGGCGAGGAGACCGGCACCACGATCGAGCGCCGCGACGACGCCTACGGCTACCGCTGGATGGTCCTCAAGGACTCCGACGTCGACGATCAGGTGATCGGCGTCAACTCGGTGATGGAGTCGCTCCAGGCCGGCGGCTACGCCGACCGCGTGCTCTGCGCCGTGTTCGCGATGCGCGAGGAGCCGACCTCACGGCTGCTGCACCTGGTCTACCTCGCCAAGCGCGGCACCTGGTACCCGTTCGTCCCGCTTCCGGGTGCGGCCAAGGAGCGCGACCGCGAGCGTGAGCTGCAGCTCCGCGCGGTGCTCTCCCCGATGATGCCGCTCGAGCCCGAGATGGACCGCTGGTACCCGCTCTGGGGCGCTCCGCTCGGCGGCTGAGCCCCCGAAGGACCGCGGGCACGGGTAGACCGGTCCGAGCCGCCGGGTCGGCGGCAACGTGGTCCGCAGGCCCGGGGCCCCCGCTCGACGCGGGGACCCCGGCACGCCACGTACCCGATTCGGGACGCTCAGGCGTCCCGGACCTCAGGCCTCGGTGCGGTCGGGAACCAGTCCCTCGCCCGTGAACTCGCGGCCGGCTTCCTCGAAGCTGAAGTCGTCGGCCGGGATCAGGACGTCGCTGCTGGTCAGCTCGTCGTCGCCGAGTGGCACCCCGCGCTCGCGCACGAAGGCCAGCAGCTGCGCGAACCGCTCGCGGTAGGCCGCCTCGTCCCCCGCGTCGACCGCGGTCACGATCGCGTCGTCGATCTCGTTCAGCGCGGGGTGTTCGGCGTCGTCGAGCCGATACTGCTTGTCGTTGAAGATCCGGACGATCACGCGCCCGGCTCCTGGGCCTTCTCCGGCGACCCCTGATCGATCTGCGCGGCCGGCGTGCCGCCGCTGAGCTCGGCCTTCATCCGCTCCAGCTCGGAGTCGACCTGCGAGCCGCTGGTCAGCGCCTCGAGCTGGCGGTCGATGTCGTCCTTGCCGCTCCCGAGCTCACCGATGTCGCCGAGCGTGCCGGCTGCCTCGAGTTCCGCGACCGCGTCCGCACGGGCGCGCATGTTCTCGGTCTTGTCGGTGGCGCGCTGCATCGCCATGCCGACCTCGGCCATCGACTCGCCGACGCCGCTGGCGGCCTCGGAGATCCGGACCTGGGCCTCAGCGGCGCTGTACTGCGCCTTGATGACCTCCTTCTTGGTCCGGAACTGCTCGATCTTCACCCGCAGCTTCTGCTCGTTGGCGATCAGCGTCTCCTGCTGATTCTCCAACTCGGCGATCTGGGCGTCCTGGCCCTGGAGCTCGTTCTGGATCAGCGTCTTGCGCTCGAGCGCCGTGCGGGCCAGCTCTTCGTTGCCGGCGGCGAGCGCCTGGCGGGCCTGGGTGTCGAGCTTGACGACGGCCTGCTGCTGCTTGTCGGACTGCAGCTGCAGGCGCTTCTTCGCGGTAACGATGTCCGCGATGCCCTTCTTGACGTTCTGCAGGTTCTCCAGCTGCTTCTGGTAGCTGTAGTCGAGCGTCTCGCCCGGGTCTTCAGCCTTGTCCAGAACGCGGGACAACTTGGCCTTGATGGTGTTGGACATGCGGCCGCCGAGACCCATGTGGTCCTCCTTGTGGCGTGTGCGGGGAACTGCCCGCACAGCCTACCGATCCAGGCTCAAGCAACCGTCAACGACGAAGGGCACCGCGATGCGGTGCCCTCTCGTCCTCCCCGACCGAGCGAATCGGCCGGAAACCCCGTCCCCGACCCGCGAACGGGTCGAGCCGGAGTTGGTCCCTACAGGCGGGTTAGAGCCCGGCCGGGTGCACGACGTCGAACGACGCCGCGTCCTTGCGGTTGTTCGGGCGCCACTGCGGGCCCTTGAGGCGGCTCGTGTCGGCGGCGGCCGACGTGTCGAGGCGGAGACCGGCGATCACGGCGTAGGCGTGACCCTGGTTGCCGTAGACCGAGATCCACTGGCCGACGCCGGACTCGGCGGCAGCCCACTCGCCGTCGAACTCGTACGAGGAGAGCGGCGTCTTGAGGAGGTTGGCCCCGATCAGCGCGTAGCTGATGGTGCCGGAGCAGTCGTAGCCGGAGTCCTCGACCCGGGCGTGTCCGCCGCCCCACTTGTACGGCTTGCCGACGATCTTGTTCGCAGCGATCACGGCCGTCTGAACGGCGGCCGGGGCCTGCAGCGGGACCCGAGCGAAGTAGGCGGTGCGCCCGTCGACGGTCTTGCCCTTGTACCGCTTGGCGCGGACGCCGGCGGTGGTCTGCATGCCGGCGGGGATCGCGACGGCGCCAGCGGCGGCGGGAGCCGCAGCGGCGGGGTCAGCGGGGGCCGTAGCGGCCGGCTCGACCGGCGTCAGACCACCGGTCCGAGGGGTTGCTGCAGACGCGGTGCCGGCGATTCCGACGGCAAGCACCGCGGACAAGGCCATAGCTCGAGTAGTGAAGCGCACGTAACTGTTCTCTTTCGTCGGCCTACGGGGTTAGCTGACGGGCTAGCGCAGAAAGAGCCAGCGCTTCCACCGGAAGACCGGTGAATTAGCCCCAAGGAACATGTGGTTCCCCCGCTCACCGGGAACGACCCCGGCGATTCGGCTTGCGGCACAGTATCAGGGCCAGCGCAATGTGTCACCCAGCCCTGCACCTGATCCTGCAACGTGCGGGAATCGGCGCACCGCGGAGAGCAGCACGCGAGCGGGAGGGGCGCGGGCCGCGGGCCGTGCGGGTAGCGTTCAGCCCGATGCGCACGGAACGGGTCTGTCCTCGCCGCGCCCCGGTCCTGCTGGCTGCGCTGGTGACCGGGGCCGTTGCCCTCACCGGTTGCGGCGGCGACGGCGACAAGCCACCGTCGCCGTTCGTCGCGCCCAAGGGCGAGTCGAAGGCCGCTGCCAACCTCGGCTTTCCGGTCGTCGCCACGCGCAACACCACCCGCACCGCGACCAACGACCCGGACGACGCTGCGGCCGGGATCGCGCGCGCCATCTACTCGGGCGGCGCGGCCGAGACCCAGGCCCGCGTGGTCACGCTGGTCGACCGCAACGACTGGCGGACGGCGCTCGCGGCGACCTCGCTGATGGCGACGCCGATCGGCGCCCCGATCCTGTTCAGCGACGGCAACGAGCTGCCCGCGGCCACGACCGAGGCGCTGACCGCGCTCCGCCCCGTCGGCAGCGACGTCGCCGGGGGCGCCCAGGCGATCCGGATCGGCAACGTCGGCCGTCCCTCCGGCCTCCGCACCTCCGACGTCGGCGGCGCCGACTCCTACGAGCTCGCGCTGGCGATCGACCGCTTCGGTGCCGCCGCCCGCAGCCGCTCGAGCAACCGGGTGGTCGTCGTCAGCGGCGACCAGCCGGCGTTCGCGGTCCCCGCCGCCTCGTGGCTGGCCAAGACCGGCGACCCGGTCGCCTTCGTCACCAAGGACGCGATCCCGCCGGCGACCGCCCGCCAGCTGCGGACCCACCCCGGCGCCAAGCTCTACGTGCTCGGCCCCGACAGCGCGATCTCCCCCGCGGTCGCCAAGCAGCTGCGCCGCTACGGGACCGTCCGCCGGATCGGCGACCCCGACCCGGTCAAGAACGCGATCGCCTTCGCCCGCTTCAGCGACGGCGCGTTCGGCTGGAACGTCAACGAGCCCGGCCACGGCTTCACCTTCGCGCGGGCGGGCGACCCGCTGCCCGCGATCACCCTCGCGCCGCTGTCGGCGACCGGCCTGCACGGCCCGCTGCTGCTGCTCGACAGCGCCAGCAAGCTGCCCGAGCCCGTCCGCCAGTACCTGCTCGACGTCCAGCCCGGCTACCAGAACGACCCTGCTCGCGGCGTGTACAACCGCGGCTGGCTGACCGGTGACGTCGGCGCGATCGACGTCGCGGTCCAGTCGCAGCTCGACGCGCTGATGGAGATCGTCCCCGTCCGCGGCGCGACGACGGCCCCGAACCCCGCAACGACGACCGGCGCGACGCCCGCGCCGAAGACCGGGACCACGACGACCGGCACCCGGACCACGGGCACCACGTCGGCGCCCACCCCTCCCCCGAAGTCCGAGACGAAGAAGACCCCATGAGCGAAGCCGAACGCCCCGACCACCGCAACCTCGGTGCCGCGGTCACGATCGACGACATCCGCGAGCTGACCGGCGCCGCGACGCCGCACTTCGCGCAGCAGATCCGCAACCGCGTCGCCCGGCTGATCGCGGACCTGCCCGCCGACCATCCCGCGCGCCGGATCGGTGAGAGCGAGATCATCCGCCTGACCGAGCTCGGGCGCAGCGGCGAGGTCCGCGGGACCCCGGCCCAGCCCGGCATGCCCGGACTGCCGTCGACGGCCCTGCCGAAGTGACCCCGCGCTCGGGTGGGCCCTGGCCCACCCGAGCGCCCTCGCCGCGCCCGGGAGCCGGACACCAGCGCTGGTGTCCGACCGGACCAGCAGCGACGATGGCCCGGTGACCCTCCCCGATCCCCGCGAGGCACCATGACCATCTCCGTTGCCCCTCCCGTCGCCGGGCCGGCGCTGTGGTCGGTCGTCCAGGACCTGCCGGTCCAGATCGACGCGGTCGGCCGTGAGCCACTCGAGCGCCAGACGGCCGCCTTCCTGCGCCGTTCGACCCTCGTCCGCCTCTCCGGCGCCGGCCATGACGGCGTCGGCGAGGACGTCACCTACGACGCCGACGCCCACCCGCTCTTCCAGGCCTGGGACGGCCTCGTCGACCTGCGGGGCGGCTGGACGCTCGCCAGCCTCGCGAAGCGCCTCGACGAGGTCAGCCTGTTCCCCTCCCCGCCCGAGCACGAGGTCTACGAGCGCTACCGGCGCTGGGCCTTCGAGTCGGCCGCCCTCGACCTCGCCCTCCGGCAGGCCGGCCGCTCGCTGGCCGAGTTGGCCGCCCGACCGGTCGCGCCGATGACGTTCGTCTCCAGCCGCGCCGTCGGCGACCCGCCCGACCCGACGGTGATCGCCGACCTGCGGAAGCGCTCGCCCGGCCTCCGCATGAAGCTCGATCTCGGCACCGCCTGGGACGCCGATGCCGTCGCCGCGCTCGCCGGCGACGACGCCGTCGCGACCGTCGACCTCAAGGGCTGGTACCACGGCACCACGGTCGACACCCCGGTCGACGCCGCGACCTACCGGCTGCTCCTGGAGGGCCTGCCCGACGCCCTCTTCGAGGATCCGGGCGTGACCCCGGAGACCGAGCCGGTGCTTCGCGAGCACGCCGCTCGCCTGACCTGGGACGTCCCGCTCCAGAGCGCCGCCGACCTCGATCAGCTGCCGTTCACCCCGGTCATCGTCAACGTCAAGCCGTCGCGCGTCGGCTGCCTGCGCGAGCTCTCGGCCGTCTACGAGGCCTGTGCCGCCCGCGGCATCGGCGTCTACTCCGGGGGCCAGACCGAGCTCGGCGCCGGCCGCGGCCAGGCCCAGCTGCTGGCGGCCCTGTTCCATCCCGACGGCCCGAACGACCTCGCTCCGACGGTCTTCAACGACGCCGAGCTGCCCCACGAGCTCCCGGCGTCGCCGTTGACGCTGGTCCCCGCCGCGAACGGGTTCCGGCTCGGCGCCGACGGCTGAGTCACGGCATCATCAAGACGGACGCCGACGCAGGGGATCGTCGGCGCTCCTGGAGGGCTCCCGCCGTAGGCGGCGGGGACCCGCCAAGGTGGCCTCCACGGGCAGTGGGAGTGGCGCAACGCGTCGCTTCCGACTCCCAGTAGGCTGCCACTTTTCCCCCATTCTTCCGTCAGCGAACCTGGAACCACATGTCTGAGACAGTCGCCGTCGCCGGATCCGGCACCATTGCCTGCGGGATCGCGGTCACCGCCGCCCGTACATCCCCCAAGGTCTTCCTGTGGGCCCGCTCCGAGGCCAGCGCCGCCCGCGCGCAGGCGTCGATCGACAAGCAGGGCGGCAAGCTCGAGGTCGACGTCTCCGGCGTCACGGTGACGACCGACATCGCCGACTTCAGCGAGGCCACCTACATCATCGAGGCCGTCTCGGAGGACCACGAGACGAAGTCGGCCGTCTTCGGCCAGCTCGTCGCCGTGGCCGCGCCCAACGCGATCCTCGCCACCACGACCTCCTCGCTCTCGGTCGAGAAGCTCGCCGAGGCCTCGGGCATCAGCGAGCGGTTCGTCGGCCTCCACGTCTTCAACCCCGTCACGAAGATGGAGCTGATCGAGCTGATCTTCCCGTCGGCGGCCAGCGAAGACACCAAGCAGCGCTCGCGCGACCTGGCGACCGCTTGGGAGAAGACCGCGATCGAGATGCCGGACCTGCCCGGCTTCGTGGTCAACAAGCTGCTCTTCCCGTTCCTCTTCGAGGCCGTGAAGCTGAAGGAGGAGACGGGGCTCTCCGCCAAGGACATCGACACCTGCATGCAGCTCGGTGCCGGTCAGCCGATGGGCCCGTTCGCCCTGCTCGACTTCGTCGGGCTCGACGTCTCGAAGGCGATCGGCGAGGTCATCGGCGCCGACGTCCCCCAGGCCGTGAGCGACCTGGTCGCCGAGGGCAAGCTCGGCCGCAAGAGCGGCGAGGGCTTCCTCGACTGGCGCCGCTGAGCGAGCGAGGACCGGCGGCCTCGCGCCGCCGGTAGCTCGCCCGGGCGTCACCCGGGCGCTACGCCACGGGGCGGTCGCGAATGCGAGCTCGCCCCACGAGCCCCGCGGTATGCGGTACAAACAAACGACCCCGAAGAGCAAGCTCAACGGGGTCGTCCGTGCGTGTGTGTGGTGGTCAGGGCGACGAATCGCCCTTCCCGTATGTTGGCACGGCGCCGTCCCGGGCACCGGGCCATGTTGTCCCGTCCAGCCGCACCAGGATCGGCTCGGACAACAACATAATCGCCGATTGGGCTATCGAACTTGACCTCGGAAGCACCGTTTCTGCGAAGTTGGCGCATATGCACTCACTTCGCCTAGCGCAGTGCCCCACTATGGCCATTCTGACGCGAACTACTGCTCCTGCAGCTCGTCGACCCGCTCGGCCAGCTCCAGATCGTGTTCGGTGATCCCCGCCGCGCTATGGGTCGACAACCGCAGCCGCACGTGGTTCCAGTCGTGCAGCGCGATGTCCGGGTGATGCCCCTGCGCCTCGGCCAAACCGCCGACCGCATTGACGAAGTCGAGCGCCGCCGCGAAGTCCTTGAAGGTCCACTCGCGCTCGAGACCGTCGTCGACGTGCGTCCACGGACGGCCCTCCAGCCACGAGTCGAGTCGTTCTCCACCGATCAGGTTCGCCATAAAGAGGGATAGTGGAGCACGTGACGTCCCAACGCCACCCGGTACCGGGCGCGCCGCGCTCGATCCTCTACCTCCACAGCTCGGCGGGCCACTACGGTGCCGACCGCCAGCTCGCCGCGATGGTCAGCGGACTCGCCCCAGAGCGCTTCCGGGCGATCGTGGTGCTCGCCCACGACGGTCCCCTGGTCGACGACCTCCACAACGCCGGCGCGGAGGTCCTCGTCCGGCCGCTCTCGGTGCTGCGTCGGGACCTGCTGTCGCCTGCGGGACTCGCCCGCGTCGCCGCGGCCTGGGCGTCGGACGCCGGCGGACTCGGTCACCTCGCCCGGCACCGCGACGTCGCGCTCGTCCACACCAACAGCTCGGTCACGCTCGGCGGCGCCGCCGCCGCACGGATCGCGCGGATCCCCCACGTCTGGCACGTGCGCGAGCTCTACAGCGGCCACGAGCGGTGGTGGCCGACCTACCGCAGGATGTTGTTGACCGCCGATGCGCTCCCGTGCGTGAGCGAGGCCGTCCGCGGCCAGTTCGACGGCGCGCCGCGGGCCAACCGCAGTCCCCGCGGCTCGCGGACGACGGTCGTGCCCGACGGCCTCCCCCTCGCCCCCGACCCGATCACCCGCGCGGCCGCCCGCAAGCAGCTCGACCTCGCGCCCGGCGCGTTCGTCGTCGCGCTGCTCGGACGGCTCTCCTCGTGGAAGGGCCAGGAGATCCTGATCGATGCGCTCGCCGAACCGCCGCTGCGGGACGATCCTCGCGTCGCCGTGCTGCTCGCCGGCTCGGCCTGGCGGCACACGCCGCAGATGACCCGGGCCCTGCACGAGCGAGCCGCAGGCCTGGGCGTGGACGAGCGCGTCCGGCTGCCGGGGTTCGTCGACCGGGTCGGCCTGGTCTACGCGGCGGCCGACCTCGTCGCCGTGCCGTCGACGCAACCCGATCCGCTGCCCAGCGCCGTCCTCGAAGCGGCCGCCGCCGGATGCTGCGTGGTCGCCGCCGACCACAGCGGCCCCCGCGAGCTGCTCGACGGCGGACGCCTCGGCGTGCTCGTCCCGCCGGGCGACCCCGCCACCCTCTCGCGGGTGTTGGCGGAGCTGCGCGACGATCCCGCCCGCCGCGCTCAGCTCGGGGCCGCCGCCGCGCAGAACGCCCGGGCCCGGTTCGGGCCCGAACGGCTGGCGGAGCGGATCGACGCCCTCTACTCGCGCCTCCTGACCCCCAGCGGAACGACGCCAGCGCGTCGGTGACGGGCGACGCCGGCCCGGCGGCTAGAACCCGACCGTGGTCCCGAGCTGTCCGACCGTGACGATCGAGCCGACCACCGCGACGACGCAGAGGCCGCCGCAGAGCGCCGGGCCGAGCCAGCGCGGTCCACGCCGGTCGCCCTCGTGCAGGGCGACCGCGACGAGCACGCCGAACAGCAGTCCGCCGAGGTGCCCACCGAAGCTGATCCCCGTCCCGGGCAGGAACGAGATCACCACGTTCAGCACCAGCAGCATCCCGATCTGGCTCTGGAACGGGTTGATCCCCTGACGGCGCATCTCGACGACGAGGTACCCCATCAGCCCGAAGACCGCGCCCGAAGCACCGACCGTCGGCGTCGTGGTCGTCTGGAGCAGGGCCCCGAACGCCCCGCCGAGCAGGGCCGTGAAGTACAGCAGCCCGAACCGGGCGCTCCCGATCCGCTGCTCGATCTCCGTACCGAGGATGTACAGGATGTACATGTTGAAGGCGACGTGCAGCAGCCCCGTGTGCAGGAAGCCGCTGGTGACGAGGCGCCAGTACTCGTCGTTGAAGTAGACGGCCGGGCCCCACAGCGCACCGTGCTGGTAGACCCAGCTGCTGCCCGACCCGCCGGTGATCCCGAAGTTGCCTTCCAGCAGGAAGACGACGACGCAGACGGCGATGATCGTCTGGGTCACCCTGGCGGCCGCCGCGCCCCCGATCGAGCCCATCGTGTGGACCTTGGTGCGCTGCTTGGCGCATTCAGGGCACCGCATGCCGACCGGGGTGGCCGTCATGCAGTCGGGACAGATCGGCCGGCCGCAGTGGGAGCACGCCACGCCGGTCTCACGCGCCGGGTGGCGATAGCAAGTGGTCATTCGAGCGGAAAGCTACCAGGCAACCCGCCGACCCAAGCCGACCGGGGACTCAGCGCTTGCTGAGCCGCTCGACGCCCCGTCGAACCGCGTCGGCCACGTCCTCGGCCGCGCGGTCGAGGGTGATACCCGCGTGCTTGCGTCGCTGGCGGCTGCGCTGGCGCCAACCCAGCAGCGCGAGACCGGTGCCGGCGGTTCCGCCGACCGCGACCGCGACCGCCGGGCGGATCCAGTTGCGCGGGTCGCGCATCGCCGCCAGCTCCCACGACTCGAGCTCGTCGGCGGCCAGCTCGGTGAGGTTGCGGAGCGTCGTCTCGACCCGCGCCCCGAGCCGCTCCGGCGGCTCGATCGGCGCCATCGCCTCGCGCAGGAGCCGTTCGATGTCGATCTTGTCGTCGGTCTGGCTCATCGCGTGATCCCCGGCGTCGGCGTCTTCTCGACGAGCCCCTCGAGCTGCTTGATCGCCCGGTGCAGGAGGACCTTGGTCGCCCCGTCGGAGCGGCCCATCGCCCTCGCGATCTCGCGGTTGTCCATTCCCAGGGCGAAACGCATGATCAGTGCCTCGCGGCGGTCGTCGGGCAGGTCCTGCACGGCAGCGAGGATGCGCCCCAGCTCGTCGCGCTCCTCCACCAGGTCCTCGGTGGTGTGGGTCGCCCGCAGGACCGTCGTCGAGTCGTCGTCGTCGATCGAGGTCTGCGGCCGCCGGGAGCGGTCACGGAAGAGGTTCGCGGCGAGGTTGTGCGCGATCCGGATCAGCCACGGCCGCAGCGGCCGTCCGTCGGACTCGTTCAACGCTCGCTCGAAGTGCCGGTAGGCCTGCAAGAACGTCTGCTCGGTGAGGTCCTCCGCGTCGTGGTGGTTGCCGACCCGGTAGTAGGCGAAGGAGTAGACGTCCCGCAGGTGGGCCCGGTAGAGCTCCGAGAACCGGTCGTCGAGCTCCGCCTTGTCCACGCCGCTCACCTTAGCGTCCAGGTGGCCGGCCGCCAGACTCCCCCTAGCCGTGCGCGGATCGGCTCTCCTGGTCGTGGGTCTCCAGCAGCTGCTCGGCATCGGGCGCCGGGGCCGCGGCGATCTGGAGGCCGCCCGGCGGGGCCAGCTCCGGACGCAGCAGCGCCGGGTCGACGCCGATCCCGCGCTCGGTCATGTGCCCGCCGAGCGAGTTCCACTGCAGCTCGACGCAGGGCCAGATCCGCGCGGTCACCGCGCGAGCGAGGTCCGCGGTCGGCTCCTCGATGTGCGGGAAGGTCAACGGGCGCCCGGCCCGCACGATCACCTTGTGCGGGCGGATCCGCCAGCGGGTCCGGATGTGGGTGGTGCCGTGGACGGCGATCGGCACGACCGGGGCGCCGGTCTCCAGCGCCAGTCGACCGACGCCACGCTTCGGGCTGCCGATCCCGCCGGGCCGGGTCCGCGTGCCCTCGGGGAAGATCACGACGCAGTCGCCACGCTCGAGCACGGCGCGGGCGGTGCCCATCGCGTCGCCGTCGGCACCGCCACGGTCGATCGGGAACGCCCCGAGGCTGTTGAGGAACCACCGCTGGAGCGGCTTGCGGAAGAGCTCCTTCTTGGCCACGAAGTAGAGCGGCCGGCGGCTCATCGCGCCGATCACGAACGGATCGAGGAAGCTGCGGTGATTGGCGGCGAAGATCACCGGGCCGCTGGCCGGAACGTGCTCGCGACCGATCCGCGTCATCCGGAAGTAGACGTGGAAGAACGGCTGGAAGAACGCGCGGACGACCCAGTAGACGAGCGGATTGACGCCCTTGTCGACCCGCTGGTGGAGGGCGAGGCGCTGGTCGCGGCTCAGGTCCGGTCGTTCGCCCGGCTTGGTGACGGCCACCGGCAGCGGGGACGGCGCGTCCTGTCGCTGCTGGTCGGTCGGGGGTGCTGATTCGGGCGGCATCGCACTTGTAGTGACCCCGGTGCGGCCCCGCGGTTACAGGCGGGGCGCCGGATCCGGGCCGATCGGGCGGACCGCGGAGCGTTCCCCGCGGCACGGCCCACGACGGCCTCAGCGGCCCGCGCGCGGTACTGTGCGGGGCCCCGGCCGACGTAGCTCAGTTGGTAGAGCACTCGCCTTGTAAGCGGAAGGTCACCGGTTCGAATCCGGTCGTCGGCTCTCCGGAGCGCCCGAACTACCGTCCGGTCGTTCCCCGAAGGACTCGTGGCCTCGTCGGAGGTGGGGATCGGCCTGCTCCGACCTCCGGCTCCGATCGCCCCCGGTACGCGCTCGAGGTGGACACGGGACGCGAGCGTGGACCGTCGCCGGGGCCTTCCGCCGCTCAGGTCCGTCGCCTGGCTCCGCTGACGGCTCCCCCTCGGCTCTGCCTCCTTCCCCGGGCCCGGGCCCGGAGGCAGGCGCGCAGTAGCCCGGAGGGGTCCTGTCGTAGCCTGCCCTAATGGCCGCCGACCACCCAGCCCCCGGGGTCCTCGCCGCCCGTCCGACCGACGCGGACCTGCACCCGCTGCGCCGTCTCTGGCGCCGCGCGGGCCGTTTCCGTCCCCGGATCATCGCGGCGACGATCTCGACGATCCTCAACAAGCTCTTCGACATCGCGCCGGAGCTGCTGATCGGCGTCGCGATCGACGTCGTGGTCCGGACCGACGACAGCTTCGTCGCCCAGATCTTCGGCGTCGAGGACCGGGGCGACCAACTGCTCGTGCTCGCCGGGATCACCGTGATCGCGTGGGTCCTCGAATCCTCGAGCCAGTACATCGCCGACCGCCTCTGGCGCGGGCTCTCGCAGGACCTCCAACACGAGCTGCGCCTCGACACCTACCGCCACGTCCAGGAGCTGGACCTGGCCTGGTTCGAGGATCGCGCCTCCGGCCGACTGCTGACCGTCCTCAACGACGACGTCAACCAGCTCGAGCGGTTCCTCGACGTCGGCGCGAGCAAGATCATCCTGACCGCCACCAACGTGATCGCGGTCGGCGCGGTCTTCGTCGTGATCTCGCCGATGCTGGCGCTCGTCGCCTTCCTGCCGATCCCGGTGATCATCGGCGGCTCGCTGCTCTTCCAGCGCCGGCTCGGACCGCGCTACGTCGCCGTCCGCGAGCGGGCTGGTCGGCTCGGCGGGCTGATCGGGGGCAACCTCGGCGGGATCGCCACGATCAAGGCGTTCGGCGCCGAGGAGCGCGAGGCCGCCCGAGTCTCCGTCGCGTCGGCCGACTACGCCCAGGCCAATCGCCAGGCGATCGCGTTGAGCGCCGCGTTCGTGCCGCTGATCCGGATGGCGATCCTGGTCGGCTTCATCCTGACCCTGGTCCTCGGCGGCCGCGCGGCGCTCGACGGCAGCCTCGAGATCGGCCTCTACTCGGTGCTGGTGTTCATGACCCAGCGGCTGCTGTGGCCGCTGACCGAGCTCGGCGAGACGCTCGACCTGTACCAGCGCGGGGTCGCCTCGATCCGCCGGATCCTCGACCTCCTCGACACCCCCGTGGCGGTCGCCGGTGGCACCCGCCAGCTCCCCGAGCAAGCCGGCCGAACCGGACTCGCGGTGCGCTTCGACGAGGTCGAGTTCGGCTACCGGACCAGCGATCCCGACGCGGCCGACGACGCCAACGCCGCCCATCCCGACGACGCACCGGTCCCCGCCGCAGCGCCCGAGCGGCGCCCCGTGCTCCGTGGTCTCCAGCTCGACGTCCCGGCCGGGGAGACCCACGCGATCGTCGGCGCGACCGGAGCCGGCAAGTCGACGGTCGTGAAGCTGCTGCTGCGGCTCTACGACCCGGACGGCGGCCAGCTGAGCGTCGGTGGGGTCCCCGCCGAGGAGCTGTCCTTCGCCAGCCTCCGGGGCGCGATCGGGTACGTCGGCCAGGACACCTTCCTGTTCGACGGCAGCGTCGCCGACAACCTCCGCTACGGCGCGCCCGACGCCAGCGACGAGCAGCTCCAGCGGGCCGCCGTCCTGGCCGAGGCGGACGGCTTCGTCCAGGACCTGCCGCAGGGGTACGACACGCCCGTCGGCGAGCGCGGCATCAAGCTCTCCGGCGGCCAGCGGCAGCGGCTCACGATCGCCCGCGCGCTCGTCCGGAATCCGCCGATCCTGGTCCTCGACGAGGCCACCAGCGCCGTCGACAACGAGACCGAGGCGGCGATCCAGCGCTCATTGCTCCGCGTCAGCCACGAGCGGACGACGATCGTGATCGCCCACCGGCTGTCGACGATCCGGCACGCCGACCGGATCCACGTGATGCACGCCGGGGTCGTGGCCGAGGCCGGGACCCACGAGCAGCTGCTGGCCCTCGGCGGGCGCTACGCCGCGCTCTGGGCGGTCCAGACCGGCGAGATCGCCGACGACCTGATCGGCCGCCCCGCGGAGTGAGCGGCGCTCAGCGCGCGTCGGGGGCGATCGGCCCCCAGACGCCACCGGTGCGGCCGAGCACCAGCTCGATCCGCTGGTCTCCGTCGACGACCGTGAAGGTCGCCCGGTCGTCGTCGACACCGGGCTGATCGTCGACGGAGACGAGCACCAGCTCGACCGCCGTGGGGTCGGCGATGCCGCGGGCACGAGCGGCATCGCGGGCGGCGGACTCCAGCGCCGCGCGGTCCCAGCCCTCGTCGGAGGCGTGGGCCTCGGCGAGCGCGGAGTTCGCCTGACGCAGGCGCGCCAGCATCTGGTCGTGGGAGGCGCGGGCGCGACGGCGCCCGGCGACCCACCCGGTCAGCGCGAGCAGCACGATCGCCGCGACCACCGCGATGACGACGATCCCCACCACCGAGACGGCCAGTGGCACGTGGCCCGTCAGGCGGGCAGGGACGGAGGTCAGCAACACGATGAGCGGCATCGCGCCAGATCCTACGGACCGGCGGAGGGTCTACGCCACCACGCGCAGCGGCACGCGCTCCCGCTCGCGCAGGAAGTCACCGACCTTGCGCTTGACCCGCTGGAGCGCGTTGTCGACCCGCTTGGTGTCGGACCCCAGCTTCTCGGCGATCTCCTCGTAGGTGCGGCCTCGCAGGTACAGGGCGAGGACCCGCGACTCGAGGTCGCTGAGCAGCTCCGGGACCGACGAGACGAGCGCGCGCAGCTCGTCGCGGTCGACGGCCAGACGGGCTGGGTCGTGCTTCTGGGGACCGGCGATCACGTCGTGCATCGTGCTCTCGCCCTCGGCCGCGCCCGGCGGCGGAGCCGACAGCGACACGGCGTCGTTGAGCAGCTTCGCCTTGTGGCGGTTGTCGGCCTTGATCGCCGTGATCATCCGGCGGGTGATGCACAGCTCCGCGAAGTTGCGGAAGCTCGATTCGCGGTCGGTCCGGAAATCACGGATCGCCTCGTACAGCCCCATCAGGCCGTACTGGATCAGATCGTCGCGGTCGCCCCCGTTCAGGAAGAAGGAACTGGCCTTCATCCGAACGAAGCCGTGGTACCGCGCAATCAGTCTGTTGGTCGCTTCTCCGTCGCCGCGCTTCGAGCGGGCGATAAGGAACCCATCCTCAACCTGACGTTGAGCGTTAGGGGCAGTCTTGAGTTGTGCCACGAGATGCCTTTCCGTTCGCCTCCACGCGAACTGAACAGCCTCGTAACGCGCGCCTCCCACGGCGCTATGAGAAAAAAGTTGTCCTGCTACTCGTCGTGCCGACCACCCTAGGGCCCGGTCTAGACCTGAGGTCGACGGTCACGACGAGGAGGACTGTGACAGAAGTTATGAACCAGTGTCAAGTCGATCTCGCTGCTGCAAGATCGCGTACAGCAACACGGCACTTGCCGCGCCCACGTTGAGGCTGTCGATCCTTCCGCGCAGCGGCAACGCGACGAGCGCGTCGCAGGTGTCCGTAACCCGGGTCCGCAGACCGGTGCCCTCGGCACCCATCACGAGCACCACGCCACCGGTGTAGTCCGGCTTGTCGTAGGCGACGGCGTCGTCCTCGTCACCAGCGGCCCCGTAGACCCAGCAGTCGACGTCCTTGGCGGCCGTCAGCGCGTCGGCGAGGTTCCGGACCTGAGCGATCGGCAGGTGCTCGACGGCCCCGGCAGAGGCCTTCGCCGCGGACGGCGTGACCTCGGCCGCGCGGTGGCGGCAGATGATCATCCCGGTCGCGCCGACGCACTCCGCGGTCCGCGCTATCGCGCCCAGGTTCTGCGGGTCCTGGACCTCGTCGAGCGCGATGATCAGCGGGTTCGGCTGCGACAGCAGCTCCTCCAGCTCGACGTACGGGTAGGGGTCGGCAGCGGCGACCACGCCCTGGTGGTCGGCGCTGCCCGCGAGCGCCGTCAGCGCGTCGCTGTCGACCGTCACGACCTCGACGTCCTCCAGCCACTCCTCGGCCTGGACCGTCGCCGGGGTCGCCCAGACGCCACGGATCTCGCGGCGATCGGCGCGCAGCGCCTCGTGGACCGCGTTGCGGCCGTAGAGCAGCTGCCCCTCGTTGCGGAAGTCGGGCGGCAGCGGCGGAGCGGCCGAGCGACGCGGACGGTCGTCGCCGACCTGGTCACGGTCGCCACGCGGGCCGCTGGGACGCCGTTGCTCCGAGCGTGCGCCACCCGGCGGACCCGAGCGGCGGCCACCCGGGGCTCCCCCGGGACGATCGCCCCGAGCGTCCTTGCCGTCGTGCGGACCGAACGGCTTGCCGGCCTTGGCGGCCGCCTTGCGGGCCTTCCAGTACTCCGGGCCGCGCTGGTCGCCCCAGTAGCCCTCGCCGCGGGGGTCCGGCTTGCTGGGATCGCGCGGCTTGTTGCCCTTGCGTCCGCCCTCGGCCCGGCGCGCGTCGCGCGCCGACTTGCCGCCGGTCAGATCCGCAGCGCGACGCGCGTCGCGGCTCGTCCCGCCCTGCTCGTCACGACCGCCCGGACGACCACGTCCACTGCTCGACGACGCTCCTCCCCCGCTCGGTCGATCCCGACGCGGACGGCCGGCTCCGCCGCCGCCACCTTTCGGCTTCGGTGCCATCAGTTCTCCACTCGTATGAGGTCTGCGCCCTGCGGGCCGTCGCGGACGACCCATCCGGCCGCGGCCAGCGCGTCGCGCAGCTCGTCGGCTCTTGCCCAGTCCTTGGCGGCCCGCGCGGCCTGGCGCTCGGCCAGCAGCGCGAGCGCCTGTTCGTCCGGCCCATCGCCGGTGTCGGCGTCCAGCAGGTGCTCCAGCGCGAGGATGCCGAGCATCTCCCGCAGGTGCTGGTCGCCGACGCCACCGCGCCGGTTCGCCTCGCGGACCCAGGTCCACAGATGCCCGAGGGCCTGGGCCGTGTTGAAGTCGTCGGAGAGGGCGTCCAGGAACGCATCGCGCTCCGGCGCGAGATCTGCGGGCGATGCCCCAGGGGTCAACGTGCGCCCAGCTTCCCGCAGACGTCGGATACCAGCCTGGGCCTGCTCGAGCGTCTCGTCCGAGTACGCGAGCGGCTGGCGGTAGTGCGCCGAGCAGAACAGCAGGACCAGCGCGTCGCGTCCGACCTCGTCGAGCGCCTGGTGCAGCGGCGTCACGTTGCCGACCGACTTGGCCATCTTCTCGCCGCGCAGCTGGAGCATCCCGTTGTGCATCCAGATCTGGGCGAGCTCGTGGTCGCGGGCGCAGCGGGTCTGCGCGGCCTCGTTCTCGTGGTGCGGGAAGACGAGGTCGCTGCCACCGCCGTGGATCTCGAAGCCGACGCCGAGCGTCTCCTCCGCCATCGCCGAGCACTCGATGTGCCAGCCGGGACGGCCGCGGCCCCAGGGGCTGTCCCAGGCCGTGTCCTCGCCGGGCTTGGTCGCCTTCCAGAGGGCGAAGTCGAGCGGGTCCTGCTTGCGGCCCGTGCCGACGAGGTCGTCGCCCTCGCCCTGGTCCATCTGGTCGACGTCGCGGTGCGAGAGGCTGCCGTAGCCGGGGTCCCTGCGGACCCGGAAGTAGACGTCGCCCTCGACCTCGTACGCCGCGTCCCGCCCGACGAGGTCGTCGATCAGGGCGATGATCCCGGGCATCGACGTCGTCGCCAGAGGCTCGACGTCGGGGCGCCCGAGCTCGAGGCGATCGGTGTCGGCCCGGTACAGGCCGCCCATCTCCTCGGCCAGCACGGTCGACGAGATCCCCTGACGGACCGCCGCGGCGTAGATCTTGTCGTTGACGTCGGTCAGGTTGCTGACCAGCGTGACGTCGTAGCCCTCGAACTCGAGGAAGCGCTTGAGCAGCGCGTAGACCACGAACGGTCGCGCGTTGCCGACGTGGATCCGGTTGTAGACCGTCGGTCCACAGGCATAGATGCCGACCTGCCCCGGTACCCGTGGCCGCAGCTCGAGCAGCTTGCCGCTGGCGGTGTCGTGGAGGTGGATCGTACGCACGACGCATGAGCGTACCCGGCGCGGGCCCCAACCGGGGCGGCGATCGCGGAGCGCCAACCCGGCCGTGCCGTCGCCGCCAGGCTCGGGGCCCCGGTGGCGGGCGTCCGGGTGGGCCCCCACCGTCGTGCAAGCCTCGTCCCCGCTTCGCTCCACTCACCGGATCCCGGAACCCGTGAGGGTCGATCCGTCGTGCCGTGGAGCCCTCACGACAAGGAGCCGGATGATGATCTCGACGAGACCGCAGCGTCACGCCCTCTCCACGCTGGTCGCCCGGGCGCGGTTCCCGCCTCGGCGGCGCCGTAGCCCCTGAACGCACGACGGCCGCCCCTCGGGCGGCCGTCGTCCAGCTTCGGCGCCTCGCGCCGACAGGCAGCGGAGCGCTACTTGTCCGAGACCTCGGCGCTGGTGGTGATCGCGACGTCGTCGTGGCTCCCGATCTCGCCCGACGGGGTCTTGCCCGCCTGGTACGGGTACGGGCTCTGCTTGGTCTCGCCCTCTTCGAGGTACTCGTCCTCGGCGTTGACCTCCCAGAGGTCGTGGTCCTCGCCGTAGAGGTTGTCGACCGCGCGCATCGACGTGAGCATCGAGTGGTCGGAGTTGTTGTAGCGGTGCAGCCCGTTACGGCCGACCTGCTGCAGGTTCTCGACCGAGGCGACCCAGCGCTTGATGATCTGGACGTTCTCGGCGTAGCCGTCGACGTAGTCGGGGTAGGCCTTCGGGACGCGGACCACGTAGCCCTTGACGACCTGGCCGGGCTTCGACAGCCCGATCTCCTGGAGCTCCTTGGTCGCCAGCGCGACCAGGTCCTCGTCGCTCGACGTCCAGAGGTCGTCGCCCTCGAAGCAGAAGTACTCCATCCCCACGCAGCCCTTGGTCTCGTCCGGGACCATCCAGGGGCTCCACGAGCGGAAGTTCTGGATCCGGCCGACGATCACGCCGGGCTCGTGGATGTAGATCCAGTTGTCCGGGAACGGATCCTCGCCGTCGAGGATCAGCGACACCGTCAGGAAGTCGCGGTACCGGAGCGCCTCGGCCGCGGCGACGACCTCGGCCGGCGCGCCCTCGGTCATCCGCATCAGGTTGCGCAGCGGCAGCGAGGAGACGACGTTGCCGAAGTCGGTCAGCGTCTCGCCGTTGACCGTGATCTCGGTGATGCGGTTGCCCTCGAGCTTCATCCGCTCGATCGGGCTCTCCATCTCGATCGACCCACCGCGCTCCTCGATCGCGTTGGTCATCTTCTCCCACATCTGCCCCGGCCCGTAGCGGGGGTAGTCGAACTCCGTGATCAGCGTCTTGATGTCGCCGTTCTTGGAGGGGAAGAAGGCGTCCTTGGCCGCCGTCACGAACGAGAGGCCCTTGATCCGCTGGGCGGCCCAGTCGGCGGTCATCTCGCTGGCGGGCCGGCCCCAGACCTTCTCGGTGTAGGTCTTGAAGAAGTGCTCGTACAGCCGCTTGCCGAAGCGGTTGGAGACCCACTCCTCGAGCGACGTCTCCGGCTTGCGACGGAACGGCTTCTTGGCGACGGCCCAGAGGTACGAGAAGCCGGCACGCGTCAGCTCGACGGGGCCGAGCTTCTTGATGACGTCCATCCCGTTGAGCGGGTAGTCGAGGAACTTGCCGTTCCAGAAGATCCGCGACATCCGCGGGCGGCGGAGGAACTCGTCGCCCATGATCTCGTACCAGAGGTCCTCGACCTCGCGGACCTTGGTGAAGAAGCGGTGCCCGCCGAGGTCGAACCGGTACCCGTCGCGCACGACCGTCATCGCGATTCCGCCGACCTGGTCGGCGGCCTCGAAGACCGTCACCTCGGCGTCGCGCTTGGCCAGCAGGTAGCCGGCGGTGAGGCCGGCCGGGCCACCACCGATGACCAGCGTGCGGCCTTCAGGCTCGGTGGGAGGTGTCGTGGGCGAGGGGGTGCCGTGCATCGGGACTCCTACAGTCAGGGTGCGGTCAGCCGGGGAAGGTCAGGGAACTCGTACCCATACGCGCTCGGACGGTTACGGCCGAACGGTGAAGAGTACGCCGAAAACGCCCCGACCAGGACCGGTGACCGGTCGGCGGCCCACCATCTCGAGCCGTGTGTCGGCCTGCATGAGGGCGCGCCAAGCGCGGGTTCGGTCCGCGACCAGGCGGGTCCAGGGGGCTTGCCAGTTGCCACTGGAGATTACGGGAAGGACCAGCAAGATGCGAGAGCCGGGACGTTGTTCTTCGATTAGGCGGTCGGCGACCACCCACGGGGTCGCCGCCTGGAAGCGATCGAGCACCCGACGCCAGTCCAGCAGCCGGACGTCCTGCTGGCGTCCGATCGCCGTCGCGAACCGCAGGCCTTCGGCCTCGCCGCGGCGTCGCAGGCCGTACGCGATCACCGGCAGCTGCTCCGGCTGGACGCTGATCACGAGGTCGCCCGGGCGCAGCTCCGGGCCGACCGCCTCGACCATGGCCTGGGACGTGCCCTTGCTGTGCAGGCGACCGCCCTGGGTGCTGACCCCCCAGGCGACGACGAGGATCACGAGCACCAGCAGGCCCGGCCGCCCGGCCCGGGTCAGCAGCAGGCCGCTGAGCAGGATCACCGGGCCGACCAGCACGCCCATGTAGCGGTTGGCCCAGGCCGGGCTGACCAGCGATCCGATCCACGCGAACAGCAACGTCGCGACGAGCATCACCGCGAGCACGGCGACATCGTCGCGCAGCACCCGGGCCTCGTCCGGCGCGGGGACGCCCGGGACCTGGACCCGCCCGCGGGCCGCGGCCGCGATCGTCGCCCCGCCGAAGACCAGCGCGGTGAACAGGATCGCCGCCGCGATCTGCGAGACCGCGAGCGAGCCGAGCCCGACGATCATCATCTCGAAGGTCGGCCGGACCGACCACGGCGCGCCGGTGTCCTGGGCTTGACGGGCCAGCGTCGGCAGCCACGGCAGCCAGGCGATCGCGGCCGCCAGGTGGATCAGGAAGCCGATCCGGACGACCCGCCAACGGCCCGCGCGATCGCCCTGGAGCAGCGCCCGCATCCCCACGGCGAGCACGCTGCCGCCGACGAGGAAGACGCCCCAGGTGTGCGTGTAGAGCAGGACCGCCAGCACCACCGCGAGCGCGATCTGGAACCGTCGCCCGTCGACCGCGAAGGCCCGCAGGTGGAAGCCGGCGACCAGCAGCGAGAGGAACGCGACCATCGCGTACATCCGGGTCTCCTGCCCGAAGTACGTCAGGTAAGGAAGCGTCGCCGCGACCGCCGCCGCGGCGACCGCCGCCGGACGGCCGAACGGCCGCTTGGCCAGCAGGTACGAGACCGGCACCGTGGCGACGGCGAAGGTCGCCGAGAGCGCGTGGGCTGCCGTCTCGCTGTCGCCGAACAGCCGCAGCCAGCCGTGCAGCAGCAGGTAGTAGACGGGCGGGTTGCCGTCGAGGCGCAGCGCCCCCGGGATGTCGAGGAAGGGGTAGTTGGCGACCCCGACGCTGATCCCCTCGTCGATCCAGAACGGGGCGCTGAGGTTGCGCGTGCGGAGGAAGATCGACCAGAGCAGCAGGAGGCCGACGGCGAGCGGGGCTCCGGGTCCGGTGATCCAGGCCAGCGCCGCGGCCGCCCGGTCGCGAACGGGGGACGGCGCGGCGCTGGTGGTCGGCGTGGTGCTCATCGGGTGGTCTTCGCGTCGGGACGGCAACGGGCGACGATCTGCCAGTAGGGCGTCTCGGCCAGCGTCTGCAGGCCGGGGATCTGGCGGACGGTCGGAGTCAGCGAGCCGCCCTTCACGAGGCGGGTGCGCAGGACGGTGACGTAGGGGCCCTCGGGGGTCATGCTGACCTGGTTGGCGTGGACGCGGAGGTACCACGCCGCCTGGGGCACCATGAACTTGTGGGTCGCGGCCGGCGCGCAGGCCCGCAGCCGAGCGGCGCCCCCGGCCTCGGCGATCGCGTGGGGCAGATCGTCGACCATCCGCGACTCGTAGAGGACCCGGCGCATCTGCTCGGGGACGTGCTGGACCCCACCGACGCCGATCGCGACGGCGGCAGCGGCCAGCAGCACCGCCCGGCCCGGAGCCGGGATCCGCTGAAGCAGCTGTCCGAAGCCGGCCGCGGCCGCCACGATGATCAGCGCCACCGGCGGGATCAGGTAGCGCTCGTTGCCCGAGAAGCCGCGCTCGGTCATCAGGATCACGACCACCAGCCAGGCGACGCCGAAGGCCGCGATCGCGAGGATCGCGAGCAGCGGCCTGGGCGTCGCCGCGGCCGGGTTCGCCGCGGCCGCCGCCGTGCCAGACGCCACCGAGGCGCCGGCCGCCGACGGGTCGGGAGCCGTGGTCGCCGCCGGCGAGACGTCAGCCGAAGCCGTCGGAGCGTCCGGCGACGGCACGGGGCCGGACGCCGAGCGGCGTCCGGCGACGGTCACGAGCAGCGCGACGACCGCCGCGACGACGACCGCCCAGGTCGCCGTCGGCAGCATCCCGACGAAGTCCTTGACGATCGTCCACCACGGGTGGTTCGTCAGCGAGGCGGCGCCGGGGTCGGGGTTCTGCGCCCGCGAGGCCGCACGCCAGTAGTCGCCCGAGCCCCACTTCTCCGGCAGCAGCCAGGCCGGGGGCAGGATCGCCAGCGCGGCGAGGATCGCGGCCCGCCCGCGCCAGTCGGCCTTCCAGGCCAGCCAGGCGGCGTAGAGCAGCAGGAACGGCCACGCCTCGGGACGGAGCAGCCCGGCCCCGATCGCGCAGGCGAGGGCGATCCGGCGCCGCTGCGCCAGCTCGGCGGCGATCGCCCCGAGCACCAGCGCCATCAGCAGGCCCTCGCTGTTGGCCAGCCAGCCGTGCCAGACCCACCACGGGGCGAGCGCCAGCGAGGCACCGGCCAGCAGGCCGGCGGCGAGCCCGCCGAGGCGACGGGCGACGACGAACGCCAGCACCACCGCGCTCAGGGCGCCGACGCGGGCGGTCAGGACCCAGATCGAGGGCGCGATCTCACCGAACGGCGCCGCAAGCGAGGTCACGACGACCGGCAGCGGCTTCCAGGACGGCCCTTCGAGGGTGTTGAGGTCGCCGTGCACCACCTCGCGACCCCAGATGATCCACGCCCACGGATCGTACGTCGGGGTCGACGGGAGGATCAGCGAGAGCAGACCGAGGATCAGGACGACCCCGGCGACGGTGATCACGGGCCTGCGTGCCAGAGCGCCCATGAGCGCGACATCGTACTGGCGAGGGGCGTCGCGCCGCCCCACCGATCGGTTGGCGGTGCTCAGCGCGACCGCACGATCGTGGCGACGGCCTGGGCGATCGCCCCCTCGCCGCGGCCGACGGCGTCGAGCCGCTCGGCCGTGGTCGCCTTCACGTTGACCCGGTCGGCCTCGATCGCCAGCGTCGCCGCCAGCCGGTCCGCCATCGCGCGCTTGTGCGGCCCGAGCTTCGGGCGTTCGAGCACGACGGTCGCGTCGACGGAGGTGATCGTCCAGCCGCCGTCGGCGACGACCAGCCCGACGACGTGGGCCAGCAGGGCGATCGAGTCCGCACCCTTCCAGCGCTCGTCGGTGTCGGGGAAGTGGTCACCGATGTCGCCGAGGCCGGCGGCCCCGAGCAGGGCGTCGATCACCGCGTGGGTCAGGACGTCGGCGTCGCTGTGTCCGTCGAGCCCGATCTCGCTCTCGATCCGCACGCCGCCGAGGATCAGCGGCCGGGGCGGGTGGGTGCGGACCAGCCGGTGGCTGTCCCAGCCGAGGCCGGTGCGGACGTCGGGAAGGCTCATCCGCCGGGCCGGCCGGTGGCCGGGTCGATCGTCACCGGCGGCGCGTCGCCGTGGCGGTGGGCGGCCTCGCGGTCGGCGGCCTCGATCGGCACGCTCTGCCGCTGCCGGCGGTCGAACGTCGTCAGCTCGGTGATCCCGACCTCGTGCAGCAGCTCGAGCGCCTCGGCGTAGCCGTATCCGAGGTGGTCGGGGCCGTGGGCGTCGCTCGAGAGCGCGATCGGGTTGCCGGCGTCGGCGACCATCTCGAGGAACCCCTGGGCGGGGTAGATCTCACCGGCGGGCTTGCGCAGCCCGGCGGTCGAGACCTCGACGACGATCCCGGACTCGGCGATCGCCTCGATCGCGGGCTCGTAGTAGAAGCGCAGATCGCGCTCCGGCATCGGCCGTGCGCCGCCCCAGACCTTGACCAGGTCCGGGTGGGCGAGGACGTCGTAGAGGCCGCTGCGGGCGCACTCCGCGAGCGTCGCGAAGTAGCGCTTCCAGACCTCGTCGGCGTTGTCGGTCGTCTTCCAGACGTCCCAGTTCGAGCCGGTCTCGGAGTACTCGGCGTCGACCCCGCGGTCGGCGATGAAGTGGACCGAGCCGATCACGTAGTCCCAGTCGCGGGCGTCGAGCAGCTCCGCCATCCGGTCCTCGCGGCCGGCGATGAAGTCGGCCTCGATCCCGAGCTTGAGGTCGGTCTGCTCGCGCACGAACGCGCAGTACTCGTCGAGGTCGTCGACGGCCGAGAAGCGCCAGAACGGGTGCTGCCAGACGTCGAGCGCCTGCGAGAAGCGGTGGATGTGCTCACTGACCCCGAGCTGGGTGATCCCGCGCTCGCCGGCCGCGGCGCGGTACCGCTCGGCGTTGGCCGCCGTGAAGTACTCCTCCGGCGTCGACGGATGGGCATCCGGGCGCAGGTGGACGTGGTAATCGGTCAACACGAGACGTCATTCTTTCGCAGAGCGGCCAGCAGCAGCTCCGCGAGGTCGAGGTCCTCGGGCACCGTGATCTTCAGATTGCTGCGCGGGGCGGGCACCAGCCGCACGTCACCACCGGCCGCCTCGACCAGCGAGGCGTCGTCGGTCGCCGCAGCGAGCACCTCGTCCGGCTCCGCCAGCGCGCCCTGGAGCGCGTCGCGGCGGAAGACCTGCGGCGTCTGGACCGCCCACAGCCGGGAGCGGTCGAGGGTCCGGGCCACCCGCGGGAGCGCGTTCGGCCCCGAGCCGTCGTCGGCCGGGACCGCCTCCTTGACGGTGTCGGTCATCGGCGCGGCCGCGATCGCGGCGTCGGCGCCGGCGGCCACCCCGAGCAGGCAGGCCCGCACCAGCTCCTCGCTGACCAACGGACGCGCACCGTCGTGGACGAGCACCGGCTCCTGCGGCGGACCGTCCCCGCAGGCCGCGAGGCCGGCGCGAACGGAGTGCGAGCGCTCGTCGCCCCCGGCGACGGCGACGACCCGCGGGCCGTCGGTCGGGTCGGGGCCATCCCAGCTGCCGGCCGGCAGGCCCCACTCCTCGGGGTCGGCGGGCAGTTCCTCACCGGCCGGCAGCACGACCACGATCCGCCGCAGCGGACGGGTCGCCGCCAGCACCTCGAGCGACCAGGCCAGCAGTGGTCGCCCCAGAAGCGGCACGAGCGCCTTGGGCCGGTCGTGGCCCAGGCGCTCGCCGCGTCCGGCGGCGACGACGATCGCAACCGCCATCGCGCTACCGGGAGTCGTCGGTGCTGATCGACGGAACCGCGATCAGTCCTGCAGCGCGAGTTCCGCGTCCGTCTCCTCGACGGACTCGTCGTCGTCATCGTCGTCATCGCTGACGGCGACCGGCGTCGCGCCGGGCTGCGGAGCCAGGATGCCGTCGAGGTACTCCTCGGCCTCATCCTCGCTCTTCTCCAGCGCGTACATCAGCTCCGACGCCAGAACCTTCTTGGCGCGCGTGAACATCTGCTTCTCGCCGGTCGAGAGGCCCTTCTCGTTCTCGCGCGTGGCGAGGTTGCGAACGACCTCGGCCAGCTCGTAGATGTCGCCGGTCTTGATCTTCTCGCGGTTGTGCTTGAAGCGCCGGTTCCAGTTCTTCGGCATCTCCGTGCACGGACCCTCGAGCACGCCGAGGACCTTGCGCACGGTCTCCTCGTCGATGACCCGTCGGAGCCCGACCGTGGCCGCCTGCTCGCACGGAACATGCACGGTCATGTCGTTGTGCAGGATCCGGATCTTGAGGTACTCACGCTGCTCGCCGAGAACGTCGCGAGGCGCCCGGGACTTGACGACCCCCGCTCCGTGATGCGGGTAGACCACGTGGTCGCCGACCTGGAAGTCGCACTCCCCCGCGGGGATTTCGAACAGATCGTCGTCAATGGTGTCAGGCATATTCCCTCCTGGGATGGCCCGCGTCACGCGCGGGAAGACCGGACCAGCAGCTACGGCGCACAACCGGCGTCATGTCTGGAGGTACCGATCGACGAGGTTGATCTCCTGCAGACGGCGAAGGCCCTCGCGGATGTCCTTCGCCCGGATCTCGCCGACACCCGGTACCGATTCCAACTCGGCATCGGTTCCGACGAGGAGCTCGTCCAGGCCACCGAAACGATCGATGATCTGCTGCACGACGAGCTTGGGGAGGCGCGGAATGCGCCCCAGTACCCGGTGCCCACGAGGGCTGACCGGGTAGTCCAGCGTGTTGAGTTTCCGGTTGAAGCCGAGCAACTCGGCCAGGCGACCGAAATCGAGAAGGTCAGGGTGCGGGAGGCGCGGGAGCAGGTCGAGCGTGGCCGCGACCGCCTCCTCGCTGGGGTCGGTCGAGTAGTCGCGCACCAGCGCGGCCTTCTCGCCCGCGGTGCCGACGGTCGTCTCCTCGAGCTGCATCTCGATCAGGCGACCATCGGTCCCCAGCTCGACGATGTAGCGCTCGATCTCGACCGCCATCCGCGAGACCAGCTCGGCCCGCTGCAGCACCGTCAGGACGTCGTGCAGCGAGGCACCACCCTCGAACTCCAGCGCCGACAGCCGCGTGGCGACCTGGTCGAGCCGGGCCCGGTACTTGTCGAGCGTCGCGAGCGCCTGGTTGGCCTTCGCGAGCACGACCGGGATCTGGTCCAGCTGGTAGCGACCGCCGTCGACGTAGAGCGAGACGACCTCGCGCCGCTGCGAGATCGCGATCACGAGCGCAGCGGTCTGCTTGCTGACGCGCTCGGCCGTGCGGTGCCGGGTACCCGTCTCCTGGGTCAGGATGGTGGGGTCCGGCACGAGCTGGACGTTGGCCATCGCGATCTTGGTCGCGTTGGCGTTGAGTGTGATCGCACCGTCCATCTTGGCCAGCTGGTACAGCAATGCCGGGGTGTAGTCGATGTCGAGGCGAATCCCGCCCGAGCAGAGGTGGGTGATCTCCTCTGGCTCCCCGATCGCCAACAGGCCACCGGTGTGCGCGTTGAGGATCGAGTCGATCCCCTCACGGAGAGCGGTTCCCGGCGCAATCATTTCGAGCGCCTTCACCAGCCGCGGTTCCTGACGTCCTTCGAGCTCTTGGAACTCTTCGCCGGGACGCTGGGCCATCGCAACGATTGTAGCAAGCCTCAACCGATGCGAACCCCACTTATCTACACGATCGTCGGACGAGCGTGTCAGCCCTTCCGCGGAAGGGCTACTCTGAGGGCCTCTCGGAGGGTGTTCTGACGCTCAGGCTGGACGACCGTACCAAGGCCGAACTTGCGTGCCTCGGCCAGCCGACGGTCCGCATGGGCGACCCCGCGAAGCTCGCCGGTCAGGCCGATCTCGCCGAAGCAGGCCACCGGCAGATCGGCCTGCTCGTCACCGTCGCCGACCCCCGGAACGATCCCCCGGGCCGCTGAGGCGACCGCCAGCGCGACCGCCAGGTCGGCCCCCGGCTCGTCCGCCCGGACCCCGCCGACGACGTTGACGAAGACGTCGTGGGTGCTCGTCGAGAGCCCCGCGTGGCGGCTGAGCACCGCCAGGACCAGCGCCAGCCGGTTGCGGTCGATCCCGTTGCTGACGCGTCGCGGCGGCACCAGCTCGCTCGGCGAGACCAGCGCCTGGACCTCGACCAGCAGCGGCCGGGTGCCCTCCATCGCGCACAGCACGACCGAGCCCGCCGCCCGGGTCGCCTCCCCCACGAACCGCGCCGAGGGGTCGAGGACCTCGACCAGGCCGACGCCGCGCATCTCGAAGACGCCCGCCTCGTTGGTCGAGCCGAAGCGGTTCTTGCTCGCCCGCAGGGTCCGGTAGGTGCGCTCGCGCTCGCCCTCGAACTGGAGCACGCAGTCGACCAGGTGCTCCAGCACCCGCGGGCCGGCGAGCGCGCCCTCCTTCGTCACGTGGCCGACCAGCACCGTCGCGACGTCGAGCCGCTTGGCCACCTCCATCAGCCGCCCGGCAACCTCGCGGACCTGACTGACCGAGCCCGGCGCACCGGTCAGGTCCGGATCGTGCATCGTCTGGACCGAGTCGATCACGCAGACGTCGGGCCGCTCGGCCTCGATCGTCGCGATCACCGTCGCCAGGTCCGTCTCGGCCAGGATCGGGACGTCGAGCGCCGCGCTGAGCCCGCGCGGCGCGGGGGCCGTGGTGCCGGGCCCGGCCGGGTCGCCACCGGCTCCCACGGCCACCGGTACCGCCTCCGGCGGCTCGGCGAGCCGCTCCGCCCGCAACCGGACCTGGGCCGCCGACTCCTCGCCCGAGACGTAGAGGGTCGAGTGACCGGCACCCTGGAGGTGCCCGAGCACGGTGTTCAGCAGCGTCGACTTGCCGATCCCGGGCGAGCCGCCGAGCAGCACCAGCGAGCCCGGGACGAGCCCGCCGCCGAGCACGCGGTCGACCTCGCCGAGGCCGGTCCGCAGCCGCGGGACCCGTGGGGCCGTGACGTCGCGGAGCCGGGTCGGCGTACCCGCCGGAACGCCGCCACGGGCGCGGGCGCCGGCGGCACCGCCGACCGCCTTGGTGCCGCCGCGGCCACCGGTCGGGCGGTTGGCGCGTTCCTCGGTGATCGTGCCCCAGGCCCCGCAGCCGGGGCACTGCCCGAGCCAGCGGGGGCTCTCGTGGGCGCAGGCAGAGCAGATGTGAACGGTTGCGGCACGGGCCATCGGGCTCTCCAGGGTATGGCCCGGCGCGGCGTCAGCCCAGCGGATGCCGTGCCAATCCGGTGCCGATCGAGCACCGAAGCTCCGCGACGGGCCCCACCGCTCCTGCTCTACGGTGGTCGGGGTCGACCTCCTCCGCCGCCTGCGCTGCTGCGGAACGCGCCCCGCCGCAGTTCTGAGCCGCTCGGCGACCAGGAGCGCGGCCCCCGTCGTGCTGCGTGCTGCCCCGTTCAGGCCGCGGTCGTCGCGTCGAGCGCCCGGACGACGTCGGCGACGATGTCCTCCGGCGTTTCGAGGCCGGCGCTGAAGCGGATGTAGCCCGGCCCGACCTGGCCGTCGCCGAAGCGGTCGCGGCGCTCGGCCGTCGAGTGCAGCCCGCCGAAGCTGGTCGCCTCCGCGACCAGCTGGAGCTCCGTCAGGAACGCGGACGCGCGACCGCGGTCGCCGAGGTCGAACCCGACCACGCTGCTGAAGCCCGGGTAGCGGACGTCGGTGACGTCGCCACGGTCCCGGAGCGCCGCGACGACGGTGCTGGCCACCGTCTCCTGCCGCTGCAGCCGGACGTCGAGCGTCGCCAGCGACCGGTGGGCGAGCCAGACCTCGAACGGCCCCGGGATCGACCCGGTGAGGGTCCGCCAGCGCCGCAGCTGCTCGACCAGCTCACGGTCGGTCGCGGTCACGTGCCCGAGGATCAGGTCGCTGTGCCCGGTCAGGTGCTTGCTGTCCGAGGAGACCACCACGTCGGCTCCCGCCGCGAGCGGCCGCTGCCGGAGCGGGGTCGCGAGCGTGTTGTCGACGACGACCCGCGCGCCGCCCTCGCGGCAGGCGGCGATCGTCGCCTCCAGCTCGAGCGTCTCGAGACCCGGGTTGGCGGGCGTCTCGATCCAGACCACGCTGGCGCCCGGCGCGGCCTGCCGGATCGCCTCGTCCTCGGTCGGGACCAGCCGCACCCCGACCCCGCGCAGCGCGAGATGCTCGTGCGCGAACTGCATCACCCCGGGGTAGCCGTCGTCCGGAGCGACGAGCAGGTCGCCCGGCCCGAGCAGGCATTGGAGGACCGCCGTGGCGGCGGCCATCCCCGAGGCGAAGACGACGCTGTGGCCGCCGTCGAGCGTCCCGAGCGCCTCCTCGTAGCGATCGAAGCCGGGGTTGCTCATCCGCCCGTACAGGTGCGGCGTGTCCTCGACGGCGCCGGCCGCGTGGTACGGCCCGGCGAAGACCGGCCCCCGGAGGAACGGCTCGCCCTGGGTCGGCGGCGCGAGGCCCGCGGTCACGACCGTGGTGGCCAGGCCTCGCGGCAGGACCGACGCCAGGGCGGGGTCGGCCACAGGAGCGGGCGCAGGCGTCGCAACCCGATCGGCCGGGCCGGGGCCAGAGGGGGCGCCGGCGTGCCCCGGGCCAGCCGCGGACTCGGCCGCGCTCGACGCCTCCGGCGACCGGTCCGCGGCTCCGGCCCCCGGCGCCTCCGGGGCGGTTCCATCACCGTCGGAAGCACCGTCACCGTCACCGTGACCGTGTCCGCGAGCCTCGTCGAGCCGGGCCCGAGCGGCGTCGGCCAGCCCGTGGGGCAGGACCCCGGCTTCGCCCGGCACCCACGAGGCCCCCGGCGGGGTCGCGTCCTCGCCCGGCTTCGGGCTCATCGGCCGTTCTCCTCAGCCCACGAGGCGACCGAGCGACACGAACGGCAAGCGGCGCGGAACGGACGCCGAGGCGAGTGGGCGGGCGGCATCACCTCCAAGCGTAGCGCCGGCCGGCGTGTCCGTCACGCGGCAGCGCGGCCACGGGTGGCCCGCGCCGGAACGACGGAGGCCAGCAGCACGACGTACGCCGCCACCGTGGCGACGCGACCCGGAGCGACGGAGGTCACCAGAACGACGAAGGGCGGGGCCCGAAGGCCCCGCCCTGTTCATCGACCGTCGTACCGACCGGCTCTAGATCTTCACGCGCCCTCGCTCGGAGCGTCGCTCGGCGTCTTCTCCACCGTCGGAGTCGCCTCCTCGGTGACCGTCTCGTCCTCCGGAGCGGCACCGACCGCGGCCGGGACCTGGACCTCGGGCTCGACGATCTCCATCACGACGTCGTTCTCGGTGTCGTCCTCCGGAGCCCGCTCGACCCGCACCAGCGCGTTCGGCGGGACCTCGTTGGCGAGCACGAAGTCCGCGAGCGGATCCTCGATGTAGCGCTGGATCGCCCGACGCAGCGGGCGAGCGCCCATCGCCGGGTCCCAGCCCTTCTCGACCAGCAGCTCCTTGACGCCGTCGCTCAGCTCGAGCGAGAGCTGGCGATCGCGCAGCGACTTGCGCACGCGATCGATCATCAGCTCGACGATCTGGGTGATCTGCGGCTTCGTCAGCTTGTGGAAGACGATCAGCTCGTCGATCCGGTTCAGGAACTCCGGCTTGAAGGCCTTCTTCAGCTCGCCGGTGACACGCTGCTTCATGTCCTCGTACGTGAGCGACTCGTCGTCGTCACCGAGCTGGAAGCCCAGCGGCGTCGACTTGGCGATCTCGGACGCGCCGATGTTCGAGGTCATGATCACGATCGCGTGCCGGAAGTCGACCGTCCGCCCCTGGGAGTCCGTCAACCGGCCGTCCTCCAGGATCTGGAGCAGCAGGTTGAAGACGTCCGGGTGGGCCTTCTCGATCTCGTCCAGCAGCAGGACCGAGTACGGCTTGCGCCGCACGGCCTCGGTCAGCTGACCGCCCTCGTCGTACCCGACGTAGCCGGGGGGCGAGCCCACCAGCCGCGAGACGGCGTGCTTCTCCATGTACTCCGACATGTCGACGCGGACCATCGCGTCGGGGTCGTCGAACAGGAACTTGGCCAGCGACTTGGCCAGCTCGGTCTTTCCCACGCCCGTCGGGCCGAGGAAGATGAACGAGCCGGTCGGGCGCTTCGGATCCTTGAGGCCGGCGCGCGAGCGACGGATCGCCTTCGCGACGACCTTGACCGCCTGCTCCTGGCCGATCACGCTCTCGTGGAGCTCGTCCTCCATCCGCATCAGGCGGCGGGTCTCGGCCTCGGTCAGCTTGAAGACGGGGATGCCGGTCCACATCGAGACGATGTCGGCGATCTCCTCCTCACCGATCGAGAGCCGCGGCTGCTCGCCCTCGCCCTGCTCCCACTGCTCGACGAGCTCACGCTTCTTGGCGACGAGCTTGCGCTCCTCGTCCCGCAGCGAGGCGGCCGTCTCGTACTCCTGGGCCTCGATCGCCGCGTCCTTCTTGCGGCGGGCCTCGGCGATCTGCTCCTCGACCTCCTGGAAGACCGGCGGCGACGCCATCGAACGGATCCGCTTGCGCGAAGCCGCCTCGTCGACCAGGTCGATCGCCTTGTCCGGCAGCTGCCGGTCGGCGATGTAGCGGTCGGCGAGCTCGACGGCGGCCTCGAGGGCCTCGTCGGTGATCTCGACCTTGTGGTGCTGCTCGTAGCGGTCGCGCAGACCCTTCAGGATCTGGACGGCCTCCTCCGAGGAGGGCTGCTCGACGCGGACCTGCTGGAAGCGACGCTCCAGCGCGGAGTCGCGCTCGAGGTACTTGCGGTACTCGTCGATCGTCGTGGCGCCGATCGTCTGCAGCTCGCCGCGGGCCAGCGCCGGCTTCAGGATCGAGGCGGCGTCGATCGCACCCTCGGCGGCACCCGCGCCGACGAGGTTGTGGATCTCGTCGATGAAGAGGATGACGTCGCCGCGGTTGGCGATCTCCTTCATCACCTTCTTGAGACGCTCCTCGAACTCACCGCGGTACTTCGACCCGGCGACCAGGGCGGCCAGGTCGAGCGTGTAGATCTGCTTGTCCCGCAGCAGCTCGGGCACCTCGCCCGAGGAGATCTGCTGGGCGAGGCCCTCGACGACGGCGGTCTTGCCGACGCCCGGCTCGCCGATCAGCACCGGGTTGTTCTTGGTCCGGCGGGAGAGGATCTGCATGATCCGCTCGATCTCGGTCGCACGACCGACGACCGGATCCAGCTTGCCCTCGGCCGCCAGCTTCGTCAGGTCGCGACCGAACTGGTCGAGCACCTTCGACGAGCGCTTCTGCGGCGAGCCCTCTGCGGTGGCGCCAGCGCCACCGACCGAGGAGCCGGCGGTCTGCCGACGTCCGCCGGGGCCGGACAGCATCCGGATCACCTCGTTGCGGATCTTCTCGCTGTCGGCGTCGAAGTCCAGGAGGATCCGGGCGGCGACGCCCTCGTTCTCGCGGACGAGGCCGAGCAGGATGTGCTCGGTACCGATGTAGTTGTGGCCCAGGCTCAACGCTTCGCGCAGCGCAAGCTCGAGGACCTTCTTCGCGCGGGGGGTGAAGGGGATCTGGCCGGAGGTGACTTCCTCACCCGATCCGACGATCCGCACGACCTGCGCCCGAACGCGCTCGACAGTGATGTCGAGGGATTCGAGCACGCGCGCGGCGAGCCCCTCCTCCTCACGCAACAGACCGAGAAGGATGTGCTCCGTCCCGATGTAGTTGTGCTTGAGCGTCCGCGCCTCTTCCTGGGCGAGAACGACAACCTGCCTGGCTCGTTCTGTGAATCGCTCGAACATCCGTGGGTCCTTCCGTGGCTCGTGACCCACTCTACCAGTGGGCCCACCCGACCCCGTGGGGTCCACGGGAGCAGTCGACGACTAACGCGCGCCGTCTCTCGTCCTCACGTCGTCCGGAACCGTCCGGATGCGCGAGGAACTGGGCTCCAGACGGACGATCAGCGACTTCGAGGTCGGCGTGTTGCTGCGGTCCGCCGTACTGTCCAACGGGACCAGCGGATTGGTCTCCGGGTAGTAGGCGGCGGCGCAACCGCGCGCCGTCGGGTAGGCGACGACCCGGAACCGCTCGGCCCGTCGCTCGACGCCATCCGTCCAGACGCTGACCAGATCGACGACGTCGCGGTCGCGCACCCCGAGCGCGTCGAGGTCCTCCGGCCGGACCAGCACCACCCGCCGGCCGGCCTTGATTCCCCGGTAGCGGTCGTTGAGCCCGTAGATCGTCGTGTTGTACTGATCGTGCGACCGCAGGGTCTGCAACAGCAGGTGGCCTTCCGGGACGACCAGCGTGTCGAGCGGGTTGACGGTCAGCCGGGCCTTGCCCGTCTCCGTCTCGAACCGCCGCTCGTCGCGCGGCGGATGCGGCAGGACGAACCCCTGCTTGCGCGCCGCCCGCGCGTTGAAGGCGTCGAAGCCGGGCACCACCGCCTCGATCTGGTCGCGGATCAGGCCGTAGTCGGCGGCCATCGCCTCCCACGGCAGGTCGCGGGCCTCTCCGGTCGGGCTGCCGAGGCCGTGGCCGCCCCCGACCGGCGCCTCCTGCCCGTCGGGCATCCGCGATCGGCCGCGCTCGGTGACGTGCTCGGACTGCTCGCCCTCTGCCGACGCCGGACCGAAGACCGCGCGGGCCAGGTCGCAGACGATCCGGACCTCGCTGCGCAGCACGTCGGACGGCGGGCTCAGCAAGCCGTGCGAGGCGTGGACCACGCTCATCGAGTCCTCGGCGGTCACGAACTGGTGGTGACCGTCGGGCGCGACGTCGCGGTCGGTCCGCCCGAGCGTCGGCAGGATCAGCGCCTCGTGACCGGTGACCAGGTGCGAGCGGTTGAGCTTGGTCGAGACCTGGACCGTCAGCCGCGCCCGCCCGAGCGCGGCCTCCGTGACCGGGGTGTCGGGGGTCGCCGCGGCGAAGTTGCCGCCCATCCCGAAGAAGACCTTCAGGTGGCCGTCACGGAGGGCGCGGATGCTGTCGACGACGTCGAGGCCATGCTCACGCGGAGGCACGATCCCGAGCGCCGACTCGAGCCGGTCGAGGAACGCCGCGGGCGGCTTCTCCCAGATCCCCATCGTACGGTCGCCCTGGACGTTGCTGTGCCCGCGAACGGGACAGAGGCCGGCGCCGGTGCGCCCGATGTTGCCGCCCAGCAGCAGGAAGTTGACGACTTCGCGGATCGCGAGCACCGCGTGCTTGTGCTGGGTCAGCCCCATCGCCCAGCAGACGATGATCCGCGGCGACTCGCGGATCATCGTGAACGCAGCGTCGATCTCGGCCCGGGTCAGGCCGGTCGCGGTCAGCAGCTCGTCCCACGAGACGCCCATGAGGTGCTCGCGGAGCGCCTCGAAGCCGTCGCAGTGGTCGTCGATGAACGCCTGGTCGAGGACCGGCGGATCGTCGGCGCCGCGGGCATCCTCCGCCTCCAGCAGCAGCCGCCCGAAGGCCTGGAAGAGCGCCTGGTCGCCGGCCAGCCGCAGGGGCAGGAAGAGGTCGGTCAGCTGGGTCCCGCGCCCGAGCATCCCCGCCGCCTTCTGCGGGTTGTCGAACCGCTGCAGCCCCGCCTCGGGCAGCGGGTTGACGGTGATGATCTTCGCCCCGCGCTCCTTCGCCTCCTCGAGCGTGGTCAGCATCCGCGGGTGGTTGGTGCCCGGGTTCTGGCCCGCCACGATGATCAGGTCGGCGGCGACCAGGTCGTCGATCGAGACGCTGCCCTTGCCGATCCCGATCGTCTCGGCCAGCGCGACGCTGGTCGACTCGTGGCACATGTTCGAGCAGTCCGGCAGGTTGTTGGTGCCGAAGGCGCGGACGAACAGCTGGTAGGCGAAGGCCGCCTCGTTGCTGGTCCGGCCCGAGGTGTAGAAGGTCGCCTCGTCGGGCGAGTCGAGGGCCCGCAGCTCGCGGGCGACCAGCGCGAAGGCGTCCTCCCACGAGATCGGCGCGTAGTGGTCCGCACCGGGCGCGAGGTGCATCGGCTCGGTCAGCCGCCCCTGCTGCCCCAGCCAGTGCTCCGTCCGGGCCCGGAGGTCGTCGAGGTCGTGGCGGGCGAAGAACTCGTGGCCGACCCGCCGCAGGGTCGCCTCCTCGGCGACCGCCTTCGCGCCGTTCTCGCAGAACTCGAGCGTGTGGGTTCCCCCACCGGGTTCCGGCCAGGCACAGCTCGGGCAGACGAAGCCGCCGGGCTGGTTGATCTTCAGCAGCGTCCGCGCGCTCCGCGTGACGCCCAGGTGGCGGAGCCCCTCGCGAGCGATCGAGAGCGTCGCCCCCATCCCCACGGCGTGGTCCTGCGGGGGCCCGATCTCGAGCCCCTCCTCGTCCTCAACGACCGGGTGGTCGCGGTCGGTGCGGCCGCGGACGGACCAGCGCTTGGCGGAGGTCATAGCGTGATCCTCTCGGGGTTGGCGTAGACGTTGAAGCGGTCGCCGCGGAGGAAGCCGACCAGCGTCACGCCGAGCGCGTGGGCGGCGTCGACGGCGAGGCTCGACGGGGCCGAGACGGCGCAGACGATCGGGATCCCGCCGGTCGCCGCCTTCTGGACCAGCTCGAACGAGGCGCGACCGGAGAGCATCGCGATCGCGGCCCCGCCCGCCTCCGGCGCCGGCTCGTGCTCCAGCCGGCAGACCCCGAGCACCTTGTCGAGCGCGTTGTGACGGCCGACGTCCTCGCGCAGGATCCGCAGCCGCCCCGCGACGTCGAAGAGGGCCGCGGCGTGCAGGCCCCCGGTCCGGTCGAACAGGCCCTGCTGCTCGCGAAGCCGGTCGGGCAGGCCGAGCAGGGTCGCGGGAGCGACCGTCGGGCCGGGTGGCAACGCCGGGCAGCGCCGGCCGAGCTCCTCCAGCGTGGTGTGCCCGCAGACCCCGCACGACGAGGTCACCTCGACCCGGCGGCGAAGCCGCGAGCGATCGAGCGGGCCGTGGAGCCGGACCTGGACGACGTTGTTGGTACCGGTGCCGACGCCGCTTCCGCCGCCCCCGTCGAGCGCCGGACCGTCGCCGTCGCAGAGCCGGATCGAGGCGATCCCGTCGCCGAGCAGCCCCTCGGCGGCGAGGAAGCCCGCAGCCAGCTCGAGGTCGTGCCCGGGCGTGCGCATCGTGACCGCGACCGCGACCGGCTCCTCGCCCGGACCGGCGACGCGGATCTCGAGCGGTTCCTCGGTCGCGACCCGGTCGCGGCGGCGGGTGCTGGCGCCGCCGCTGAAGGTCACGACCGGGACGGCCAGCGCCCCCGAGCGACGGTCGGAGGCTCGGGGCGGGTGCAGCGCGGCGACGGCCATACCCCACCAGACCACGTTCACCGCCGGGGTTCAACCCCCCGACCGGGGAACCGTCTACGCAAGCGGACTACTGAAACCTGCGACTGGCTCGTGGGGCGTGGATCGTGGATGCTGGGCGCCGACCGCGGAGCCGACGCTGGGGCGCGCCCCGCGTCGGATCCGTGGGTGGTGTCCAGCGCCGCGAGGCGCGTGCCACGGGCTAGTCGCGCATTGCGGGGAACAGGACGACCTCGCGGATCGTCTTGCTCCCGGTCATGCAGAGCACGAGTCGGTCGATCCCGAGCCCGAGGCCGCCGGTCGGCGGCATCCCCTGCTCCAGCGCCTCGATGAACGCGTGGTCGTAGGGCTGGGCCTCGTCGTCGCCCTCGAGCTCCAGACGCGCCTGCTCCTCGAACCGGCGACGCTGCTCGTCGGGGTCGTTGAGCTCGGAGAACGCGTTGGCGATCTCCATGCCGCAGGCGAAGGCCTCGAAGCGCTCGACCAGGCCGGTGTCCTCGCCGGTCGCGGTCCGCTTCTTCTTGGCGAACGGCGACAGCTCGACCGGGTAGTCGAAGAGCATCGTCGGCTGCTGCAGGCCCGGCTCGACGTACTTGCTGAGCAGGTCGTCGACGAGCTGCGGCCAGGTCCGGCCGTCGGGCTCGAGGTCGACGCCCTCCGTGTTACGGATCAGCGCGGACAGCTCCTCGCTGGAGCGGTGGGCGAGGACGTCGATCCCCGTCTGCTCCTCGATCGCGCCGGCCAGCGTCTGCCGCTTCCACGGCTCGGTCCAGCGGATCTCGCCCTCGTAGCCGATCGCCTTGGCCACGTGCTGGACGCAGGCCTCGAGCCGGTTCGCCTCGTTCTCGACGTCGCCGTAGGCGGCGTACCACTCGAGCATCGTGAACTCGGGGTTGTGCTTGTGGCTGATCCCCTCGTTCCGGAAGTCCTTGCCGAGCTCGTAGACGCGCTCGAGCCCGCCGACGATCAGCCGCTTGAGGTACAGCTCGGTCGCGACCCGCAGGTAGAAGTCGCGGTCGAGCGCGTTGTGGTGCGTGACGAACGGACGCGCCAGCGCGCCGCCGTAGAGCGGCTGCAGGATCGGGGTCTCGACCTCGAGGAAGCCGTCGGCGTCGAGGAACCGACGGACCTCGGAGACGATCCGCGAGCGCGTGATGAAGCGGGCGCGGGTCTCCTCGTTGCCGATCAGGTCGAGCTCGCGCCGCCGCTGGCGGATCTCCGGATCCTGGAGCCCGTGGTGCTTGTCCGGCGGCGGGCGCAGGGCCTTGGCGAGCACGGTGATGTCCTCGACCCGCAGGGTCAGCTCGCCCCGGCGGGAGACGAACGCGGTGCCGTCGATCCCGAGCAGGTCGCCGAGGTCGATGTCGTCGAGCAGCCGCGACATCAGCTCCGGTCCGAGCACGTCCAGCTTCGCCTGCAGCTGGATCCGGCCGGAGCGGTCGTCGAGGTCGAGGAACGCCATCTTGCCCTGACCGCGGCGGGCGTGGACGCGCCCCGCGATCCGGTGACGGACGTCGGTCTCGGCCCCGTCCTCGAGGCCAGCGTGGCGCTCGCGCACGGCCGCGATCGGCTCGACGCCGTCGAAGTCGTGCGGGAACGGCTCGATCCCTGCCGCCCGCAGGTGCTCGAGCTTGGCCCGACGGACGGCGAGCAGGTCGGTGCCGTCGTCGGTGGTGGTTCCGGTGTCGCCGGAGGCGTCGTTGGTCATGCGCCGAGGAGCAGCGGAGGCCGTGGCGGCGCGGCTAGCGCGAGATGTCCAGGATCTCGAGCGAGCGGGTGCGGCCGTTGGGCAGCGCCACCGTCACCGAGGCTCCCCGGACCTGACCGAGCAGGGCCTTGCCGACGGGCGACTCGTTGGAGAGCTTGTTCTCCTCCGGGTTCGCCTCGGCCGAGCCGACGAGGGCGTACTCCTTCTGCTTGCCCTTCTCGTCCTTGACCTTCACGCGGGTGCCGATCTGGACGCGGTCGGTCGTCAGCTGCTTCTCGTCGATGACCGAGGCGGAGCGGAGCTGCTCCTCGATCTCGAGGATCCGGCGCTCGACCATCGCCTGCTCGTTCTTGGCGTCGTCGTACTCGGAGTTCTCCGAGATGTCGCCGAACTCGCGTGCGTCCTTGATGCGCTCGGCGATCTCGCGACGCTTCGCGGTCGAGAGCTGTTCCAGCTCGGCTTTGAGCTTTTCGAGACCCTCGGGGGTGAGGATGACGTCCTTGGGCAACGTACGACCTTTCGCCTTCGGCTAACGCTGGGCGGGGATCGCGACGCCGACGGAGGTTTCTTGGGTAGCGGACGACCCGACCGTCCGCTGAGCGGAGCGGGCAGTATAGCCGTGTCCGCCCAAAATGCCCTTCCGCCTCCGTGTACGACAGACGCGCCGCCCGGCTCAGCCTGGTCCTAGCGGTGACGCCCGAGGGCCGGTGGCCCCCGGCTCAGGCGGGAACGGCGGCCGCGACGGCCGCCCGGAACAGGGCGCGGGCCTGCTCGATGTCGTCGGTCCGCTGCAAGCCTTCCTGCAGCCGCTTGTCCGGCACGGGATGCTCGGCGTCGGCCGCCTCGGCGAGCCGCTCGACGTACCACGGGTAGTGCTTGCGGAGGTAGCGCCCGGCCCGCTCCGCCCCCAGGTGCTCGATCGTCCGGTCGAGCAGCCAGCCGAACTCGGCGACGACCTCCTCGGCGGTCGGCGGCGTCGCCTCGCGGCCGCCCAGCAGATCCGCGAACAGCCACGGGTTGCCGAGGGCACCGCGGGCCAGCATCACCGCCGCCGGGCGGACCTGCTCGTAGGCCGCAAGCGTCTGGGCGGTGTCGTGGAGTCCGCCCGAGAGCACGACCGGGACCGGCAGCTCCTCGACCAGGCGCGCGGCCAGCTCGTAGTCCGGGGAGCCCTTGTGGTGGACCTGGGCGCTGCGGGGATGGAAGCCGATCGCGTCGACGCCGGCCTCCTCGACCAGCCGCGCCGCGAGCGCGTAGCCGTCGTGCTCGCCGTCCTTCTTGGTCGACGAGCGCAGCTTGACGGTCACCGGAAGGCCCGAGCCCTCCTTCGCCGCCCGTGCGACCGCGACCGCGGTGTCGGGGTCCTTGAGCATCGCGGCGCCGGCGCCGGTCTTGCAGACCTTCGGCACCGGGCAGCCCATGTTGAGGTCGATCACGTCGACGGCGACGTGCTCGGCGACGTAGGCCGCCGCCGACTTCATGACCTCCGGGTCCTGTCCGAACAGCTGGATCGCGACCGGGCCGCCGTCCTGCTCCTCCGGCTTGAAGGTCAGCAGGTCGCGGAGGGTCTTCTCGTTGCGGTAGTGGATCGCGAACGACGAGACCATCTCGCTGACCGCGTAGCCGGCCCCGTAGCGCTTGGCCTGCAGGCGCACGACCCAGTTCCCGATCCCGGCCAGCGGCGCGAGCGTCACCCGGTTGGGGACCGCAACGCCACCGATCGACCAGGAGTCCGTGAGGGCGGGAACCGTCATCCCTCAATCGTACCCAGCGACCAGCGCCGTGCGGAGCAGTGCGAGCGGGTGCGGCCGGTCGAGTCGGTCGCCGCGCGGCAGCGAGAGCTGTACGACAGTCGTGCCGAGCGACCAGCGTGGCGAGCTGCGAGGCGCCTAGGCCCCGCTCGCGCGATCCGGGTCCTGCGGGGTCGGGAAGCGCCTGTCGATCAGCTCGACGCGGTAGCCGTCGGGATCCTGGACGAACGCGATCCGGGGCAGGTCCTTGCGCCCGCCGGGGTGGAACGCGGGCTTCTCGGGATCGATCCGGACACGGACCTTGAGGTCGGCGAGCAGCTGGTCGAGGTCGTCGACCACCAGCGCGATGTGGTTGTAGCCGTCGCCGAGGTCGTACGGCTCGGTCCGGTCCTCGTTGACCGTCAGCTCGAGCCGGTCGTGGTCGCCCGGGAGGCCGAGGTACACGTTGTAGGCCGTCTCGAAGTTGAGTCGCCCGCGGCGCTCGAACCCGAGCGCCTCGTAGAACCGGAGCGACGCGCCGATGTCGCGAACGCGGATGCAGGTGTGGACGAGATGCGAGGCCATGCCTCCACGCTACCGAGGACCGTTTCCCAGCCTGGTTGGCGCTGCGCAGCTCGGGTCGCCACCCAACCAGGCGCGTTGCGTCCCGAGCGCTCCAGGCCGTCCCCCAACCCACCGGCGGTTGCGTCTGAGGCGGTCGTGGACCAAGCAGGTCGGGTCGGATGGGGCGAGAGCTGGCCGCCAGGCCTGCCGAGCGTCAGCCGGCCCGAGATGCGCCGCGTCCACGGCCGCCTCAGACCAACCGCTACCGATTGCGTTCGTGGAGGAGCCGCAGGCCGGTCAGCGTCAGGAGGTCGTCGACCTCGTCGATCGTCTGGCAGTGGGGCACGATGTGCCGGGCCAGGCCGCCGGTGGCGATCAGGTCGATGTCGTCGCCCATCTCCGCCATCAGCCGCGTGCAGATCGCGTCGACGCCGCCGGCGAAGCCGTAGATCACGCCGCTGCGGATGCCCTCGACGGTCGACTTGCCGATCAGCTGGCGGGGCGCGATCAGGTCGATCCGCGGCAGTGCCGCCGCGCGCGAGGTCAGGGCCTCGAGCGAGATCTCGACCCCTGGGCTGATGATCCCGCCGAGGTACTCCCCGTCGGCCGAGACCGGGTCGTACGTGATCGCGGTGCCGAAGTCGACGACCACGCACGCGCCCCCGAACCGCTCGTAGGCGGCGACCGCGTTGACCAGGCGGTCGGCGCCGATCTCCCGCGGGTTGTCGTAGCGCAGCGCCATCCCGGTCTTGATCCCCTGCCGCACCACGACCATCTCGTGGTCGAGGTAGCGGACCGACATCGCGCGCCACTCGTCGGCGAGCTGCGGCACCGTCGACGAGACGATCGAGGCGGTCATGTCGTCGGTGTGGAGCCCACGCAGCTCGAGCAGGTTGCGGAGCTTGGCCCCCAGCTCGTCCGAGGTCGACTCGCGGACGGTCGCGAACCTCCAGTGCTCCAGCAGCTCGTCGCCGCGGAAGGCACCGAAGTGCGTCTGGGTGTTGCCGACGTCGACGACGAGGAGCATCGCCGGGGAGTATCCCCGTTGGTCGCAGAACCGGCCCTTCCCTATCCTCCTGGCGTATGGGAACCACGCTGTTCGTCGTCCACGGCTCGCATCCGTGCGCGACCGTCGAACGCGCGCTCGAGCTGAAGGGGCTCGCCTACTCGCGGTTCGAGTGGCCGCCCCCGACGCACGCGCTCGGTCAACGACTGCTGTTCGGGCGGCGGACGGTCCCGGGGATCCGGTTCGCGACCGGCGAGCGCGTCAGCGGCTCGCGCGCGATCCTGCGACGACTCGACGAGCTGATCCCGGAGCCGCCGCTGCTGCCGACCGACGTCGCCGCCCGCGAGCGGGTGCTCGAGGCCGAGCGCTGGGGCGACGAGCTGCTCCAGGCGGTCCCGCGGCGGATCCTGTGGTGCGCCCTCGACCGCAGCCCGCTGGCGATCCCGAGCTTCCAGGAGCACGCCCAGCTCCAGGTCCCGAGCTTCGTGATGCCCTTCATCACCCCGGCGATGGTCGCGATCGAGCGGCGGATGAACCACTCGACCGACGCCGGCGTGCGGGCCGACCTCGCCGACCTTCCCGGCCACCTCGACCGGATCGACGGCTGGCTCGAGGACGGGACCCTCGGGGGGCCGCAGATCAACGCCGCCGACCTCCAGATCGGAGCGAGCCTGCGGCTGCTGATGACGCTGGAGGACCTCCGCGCTCCGCTGGCCGACCGGCCGGCGGGCGTGCTGGCGCTGCGGATCTTCCCGGAGATGGACGGCCACGTCCCGGCGGGCACCTTCCCCGCCGAGTGGCTGACCGGCCTGCGCACGGCCCGCTCGGGCAAGAAGCGCCGCGCCGCCGCGCGGCGCTAGCCGGCGGTCGTCAGCGGGTCGCCGGCCCTCCGGACGCCCTCGTCGAGCGGCAGCGCGGCGAGCCGGTCGGCCAGCCGGTCGCCGCCGGGCAGCGTCAGCTCCAGGTCGAGCTCGAGCAGCGGCACGAGCACGAACCGACGCTCGCTGACCTGGGCGTGCGGCAGGGTCAGCCGCTCCGACTCGTACGGCTCGCTCCCGAGCAGCAGCAGGTCGATGTCGATCGGCCGCGGCCCGTGGCGGACGTAGCCGGCGTCGAGGGTCCGGCCCAGGTCCCGCTCGATCGCCTTGCAGGCCGCCAGCAGCTGCTCCGGCTCGAGCGCGGTGGCGATCCGCAGGCAGGCGTTGAGGAAGGCCGGCTGGTCGAGGATCTCCCCGACCGGATCGGTGTCGTAGGTCGCCGACGAGCGCAACACACGAACCCCGTGGGCGGGCAGCGCATCGACCGCCGCCTGGAGGCAGGCTCGTCGGTCGCCGACGTTCGAGCCGAGGCCGAGGTAGCCGAGCTGCTCGCCCGGCGCCAGCTGCTCCACCGTGCTCATCCGATCGGGGCCAGCAGCGCCAGCTGGCGCGACTGGGCGAGCAGGGTGCCGTCGGGCAGGAACAGCAGGCCGTCCTCCTCCACCAGCCCGTCCTGGGCGGCAGCGGAGCGGTACCGGCCGAGCACCGGGGCCGGGGCGAGGCCGGCGGGCGGCAGGTCGGCCCGGAAGTGGATCGTGAGGTCGATCGTCGGCGCGATGGCGGGCGCCGAGAGCAGCTCGAAGGCCGGCGGCCACCAGAAGTCGGTGAGCTGGGCGACGTAGGCCGCGTCGATCGGCTGGACCTCGGGCGACGCCATCCAGCCGCCGGTCTCGGCGGGCTGGCCCGGTGCCACGGTCCGGCCCGAGAACGGCGCCGCTCCGAGCTGCGGCGCGATCCGCAGCTGCTGGACGATCGCCGGGAGGCTCTGCGGGGTCTCGATCCAGCGGCCGGCGTCGCGCTGGTAGTCCGCGATCGGGAGCGTGCCGGCGTCGGCCGCGGGGGCCGGCGAGACCGCCGGCATCGGCGGCGACCAGCTGCCGGCGGAAGCCAGGCCGGGGGTGGCGAACGCCGCCAGCGCCGTCAGCACCTCGCGACCGTCCTGGCGGGCGGTGAGCGCGGCGCTGGCGATCCGGCGACCGGCCCGGATCGTGCGGACCTCGAGCTCGATCGGCCCGGTCGTCGCTGGCCGCAGGTAGTGGCAGGTCAGCGACCGCAGCCGCCGCTCGCCCGCCGGGTCGACGCCGGCGGTCAGCGCCCGGACGGCGATCGCGGCGAGGTAGCCGCCGTTCGGACCGGTCGGTGCCGACCAGGCCGTGTCGACGTCGGCGACGAAGCGGTCGTCGCCGGCCGGGCGGACGGCGGTGGCCCGCTCGAACGCGGTCACGGAGATCGTGGTCATCCCCACATGCAACCGCACCGGCCGGCCCGCCGCGTCCTCACGCGGATTCGCCTCGAATCAGCGACGCGCCGCGGTTGCGTCTGAGGTGGTCGTGGACCAAGCAGGTCGGTGCGCGTGGATCGAGAGCTGGGCGCCAGCCCTGCCGAGGTCCACGCGGGCCGAGATGCGCCGCGTCCACGACCACCTCAGACCAACCGCCTAGTTCACGTCGCCGGCCCGCCAGAGCTCGACGGCGACCTCCTCGACCGCCAACGGGATCGGGGGCTCCGGCTTGATGCACTTGACCCAGACCTCCTCGGCGCCGTAGTCGGCGACGATCCGGTCGGCGATCGCGGCGCAGAGCCGCTCGAGCGTCTTGTAGGAGCGCTGCTGGGCGACGAGCGCGATCAGCTGGCAGACCTCGCCGTAGTCGATCGTGTCCTCGACTCGGTCGGTGACGGTCGCGTCGCAGTCGCTGACCGCCATCCGCAGGTCGACGATCAGCCGCTGGCCGATCTCGCGCTCGGCGGCGGTCACCCCGTGGTGGGTGTAGAGCGAGAGGCCGCGGATCTCGACGGTGACCTCGTCGCGGTCGTCGCCGTCGAGCTCGTCGAGGGCATCGTCGTCGTCCTCGTCGTCCTCGTCCTCGTCGTCGTCCTCGTCGGCCGCGCCGCGACCGCCGCCGAGGCCCTCCAGCGGGTCGTGCCGGCGTTCGTCGTCGGCGGGGCCGGGAACGTCCTCGCCGTGGTCGCGCTCTCCGCCCCCACGAGGGGGCTCTTCGCCGTCGTCCGGGCGTTCGTCGCGATCGTCATCCATAGGCGGGCCACGCTAGCAGCGTGCCGCCGCCACGGTCAGCCCTCGGCACCACCGACGACGTGCGCGGCGACCGCCAGCGCGTCGTGGACGGCGCCGACGTCGTGGACGCGGAAGACGCGGGCCCCGGCCGCCAGCGCGAGCACGTTGGTGGCGATCGTCCCGGCGAGCCGCTGGCGGGGGTCGTCACGGCCCGTCAGGCGCCCCAGGAAGCTCTTGCGGGACGTCCCGACCACCACCCGCGGGCCGATCGCCACGATCTCGTCGAGCCGCCGCAGCAGCGCCAGGTTGTGCTCGAGGGTCTTGCCGAACCCGATCCCCGGGTCGAGGTCGATCCGGTCGGCGGGGATCCCGGCCGCGACCGCCCGCTCGAGCTCCCGCTCGAGGAACGCGACGACGTCGGCGACGACGTCGTCGTAGCGGGGCTCGTGCTGCATCGTCCGGGGCTCGCCCTGCATGTGCATCAGGCAGCAGCGGGCGCCGCTCCCGGCGACGACCGCGGCCATCTCCGGGTCGTGGCGCAGGGCGCTGACGTCGTTGACGTAGGTCGCCCCCGCCGCAAGCGCGGCCGCGGCGACCGTGGCCTTCGTCGTGTCGACGGAGACCGTGGCCGCCGGCAACGCCCGCATCAGGCCCTCGACGACCGGCACCACCCGGCGCAGCTCCTCGTCCGCGTTGACGGCGTCGGCGCCCGGACGCGTCGACTCGCCGCCGACGTCGAGGATCGTCGCCCCGGCGGCCGCGAGCTCGAGCCCGTGGCGGACCGCCGCATCGCGGTCGAACCACTCGCCCCCGTCGCTGAACGAGTCGGGGGTGACGTTGACGATTCCCATCACGGCGAAGGGCACGGGCACTCCACGAGCCTAGCGACGGCGCGACGCCGATCGGCCCCGGCCCGGAACGACCGACGGCGGCCCGAGGGCCGCCGTCCGTACGTCGCTTGCTGCGGGTCGCCGTCGACCCGCGTCTGCCGCTGTGGTGGCGGCTAGACGATCCGCGGGCGCGACGGGCCGTTGCCGGCGTCCATCGCGGTCCCGAGGCCCGGGCGGGGCAGCGGGCGAGGCGCGCTGCGCTCGCTGCTGCGCTCCTCGTCGTCCGGCGCGGCCGGGAGGCCGGCTGCCGGCGGCGGCTCGTCGTCGAAGACGTCGTCCTCGGCGCGACCGTCGAGCAGGGCGAGGAACTCGTCGCGCTCGATCGTCTCGCGACGGATCAGGATCTCGGAGACCCGGTTGAGCAGGTCGCGGTGATCCGTCAGCAGGTCGGTGGCGCGCTGGTGCGCGTCCTCGACGATCCGGCGGATCTCGTCGTCGATCTCGCGGGCGATCTCGTCCGAGTAGTCGGGCTCGGAGTTGAACTCGCGGCCGAGGAACGGCTGCCCGGCGTCGTGCCCGAAGACCCGCGGCCCGAGCCGCTCGCTCATGCCGAACCGCATCACCATCTGCTTGGCGGTGGCGGTGACCTTCTCGAGGTCGTTCGACGCGCCGGTCGTGATCTCGCCGAAGACGATCTCCTCGGCGGCACGGCCGCCGAGCGTCATCGCCATCTGGTCGAGCAGCTGCTGGCGGGTGGTGAGGAAGGTGTCCTCGGCCGGCATCGAGATCGTGTAGCCGAGCGCCTGGCCACGGCCGACGACCGAGATCTTGTGGACCGGGTCGGCGTGCTCCAGGAAGTGCCCGACGAACGCGTGGCCCATCTCGTGGAACGCGGTGATCTCGCGTTCCTTCTCGGTCATCACGCGGGTCTTCTTCTCCGGACCCGCGATCACCCGCATGATGCCCTCTTCGAGCTCGTGCTGGGTGATCTGCTTCTTGCCCGAGCGGGCGGCGAGCAGCGCGGCCTCGTTGACGAGGTTGGCCAGGTCGGCGCCGGTGAAGCCCGGGGTCTGGCCCGCGAGCGTCTCGGTGTCGATCCCGGTCGCCAGCGGCTTGCCCCGCGTGTGCACGTCGAGGATCCGGGCGCGGCCCTTGCGGTCCGGGCGGTCGACCACGATCTGGCGGTCGAAGCGGCCCGGGCGCAGCAGCGCCGGGTCGAGGATGTCGGGCCGGTTGGTGGCGGCGATCAAGATGATGTTGTCGGTCATCGTGAAGCCGTCCATCTCCACCAGGAGCTGGTTGAGCGTCTGCTCGCGCTCGTCGTGACCGCCGCCCATGCCGGCGCCACGGTGGCGGCCGACGGCGTCGATCTCGTCCATGAAGATGATGCAGGGCGAGTTCTGCTTGGCCTGCTCGAAGAGGTCGCGGACGCGGCTGGCGCCGACGCCGACGAACATCTCGACGAAGTCCGAGCCGGAGATCGAGAAGAACGGCACGCCGGCCTCGCCGGCGACGGCGCGGGCCAGCAGCGTCTTGCCGGTGCCCGGGGGGCCGAAGAGCAGGACGCCCTTCGGGATCCGCGCGCCGAGCGCCTGGAACTTCTTCGGGTTCTCGAGGAACTCCTTGATCTCGTGGAGTTCCTCGACCGCCTCGTCCGCGCCGGCGACGTCACGGAAGGTGATCTTCGGCGTGTCGGGCGACATCCGCTTCGCCTTCGACTTGCCGAACTGCATGACCTTCGACCCGCCGCCCTGAACGTTGTTCATGATCAGGAACCAGATCCCGAGGAACAGGATGAAGGGGACGATGTAGATCATCGCCTGCCAGATCCCCGAGGTCTTCGACGACTTGATGTCGAAGGTCGAGAGGTTCTTGTCCTTCGCCTGGCCGTCGAGGAAGGTGGTGAGCTGGCCGCCGAAGTCGCGGTCGTATCCGACCTCGTACTTCTTGCCGTTCTTCAGCTCGACGTCGACCGCGTTGTCCTTGGTCTTCATCACGGCGCTCTTCACCTGCCCGGCCTCTACCTGGGAGATGAACTCGCCGTAGGTGTACTTCTCCTCGTTCTGGTTGTCGAACAGCTGCATGGCGAAGAACGCCAGCAGCAGCACGATCAAGATGGGGAAGAGGGCGCTTTTGAAGAACCGGCTCATGTGAGTGTCCGGCTTCGGGCTTCGTCACGGTGATCGAAGTGCGAAGTCGGGAATGAAGCGTAGCAACGCGCCTGTAACCCGCACTCCACCTCAGTGTTGTGGGGGCGTTTGGCGCGCTGCCGCTGGCCGTGCCGGTCGCTCGGACGGTCGTCCAGGTCCGCGTGCAGCGGCCGTCAACGGACGTCCCGGTGTGCGCTGGGGCTACTTCGCGGCGGCGATCGCCGCTTCCGTCAACGCCGCCACGTAGGGCAGGTTGCGGTAGCGCTGCGCGAGGTCGAGGCCGTAGCCGACGGCGTAGCGATCGGGCAGCTCGAAGCCGGTGTAGCGGATCGGGACCTCGACCTCGCGGCGGCTCGGCTTGGTCAGCAGCGAGCAGACCTCGAGCGACGCGGGGTTGCGCGAGCGCAGGTTCCGCATCAGGTACTGGAGGGTCAGGCCGGAGTCGATGATGTCCTCGACGATCAGCACGTGCTTGCCCTCGATCGGGCCGTCGAGGTCCTTGAGGATCCGGACGACGCCGCTGGAGCGGGTCGCGGAGCCGTACGAGGAGACGGCCATGAAGTCGACCTCGCAGGGCACCGAGAGCTGGCGCATCAGGTCGGCCATGAACAGGACCGCGCCCTTCAACACGCAGACGAGCAGGATCTCCCGGCCCTCGTAGTCCTTGCTGATCTCGACCCCCAGGTCCGCGATCCGAGCCTGCAGCTCGTCGGACTGGATGAGGATCTCGCCGATGTTCGGGTCGCGCACGGGGCAGGATGTTAGGGACTGTCCCAGTCGGGGCGTGGAGTCGTGGTGCTCGCTGAGCAAGCAGGTCGTCCCCCGATCCGGTGAGCCAGGCTGGTTGCCTGACCGAGGGGCCGGAGGGCGAGATCCGACGGTCAGCGACCGCCACGGACCGCGCGCATGCTGGGGTGGCCCCGTCAGCGACCGGGGCCGTCGGGGCGGCCCAGCGGCGACGGCTCGCAGCGGAACGCACCGCCGACGAGCACCACCCGGACGCCGTCGCCGAGGTCGAGCGCGGCCCGTCCGCGAGCGCCGACCTCGAGCGCCAGAACCTCCTCCAGCCGGGCCTCGACGCGCGAGCACGAACGGCCGACGGCGGCCTCCGCCAGCAGCCGCAGCGCCCGGCGCCCGACGGCGGCCGGGGCCGACGCGAGCAGGTCCCGGGGCAGCCGGTCCCCGCCGGCCTCGCCGAGCAGCGTTCGCGCCTGCTGGCGCAGGGCGTCGTCGTCCTCCCGCGCGCGGGCCGCCGTCCGTCCGAGCGCCGTGACCGCCCGGCCGTCGATCGCCTCGAGCCCCGCCAGCAGCGCCCGGACCCGTCCGCGCGGGCCCGTCGGGTTGGTTCCGTCGTCGCGCCAGCTCAGTCCCTGCACGGCGCACCAGGCCCCGGCCTCCGCGCGGGTGACCCCCGCCGCCAGCAACGGCCGGACGACCCCGCGACGCTCGTCGCGGACGGCGATCCCGGCCAGCGCTCGGGTCCCGGGGGACGAGATCGCCCGCAGCAGGACGGTCTCCGCCTGGTCGCTGGCGGTGTGGGCGACGGCGACCGGGACGAGCCCCCCGGCGGTCTCCTCGCCGGCCGCCGGGCCCGACGACGCCGACCCGACGCTCGTCCGCCCCCACTCGTCGGCGGCCGCACGTAGCGCGACCCGCCGGGCCTCCCTCGCCCAGACCACGGGCGAGCCACCGCGGGCCCGGACCGGATCCGGGACGGTCAGCCGCACGCCCCGCACCGCCGCCCCGAGCCGGAGCGCCGCCTGACCGGCCCGCTCGGCGTCGCGGTCGGCCGGGCCACCACGGAGGCCATGGTGGACGTGGACGGCGAGCACCGCGTCGGCCCCGGCCAGGCGGACGACGACGTCGAGCAGGCAGAGCGAGTCACGGCCGCCCGACAGTCCGACGACGATCGGGGCGCCGGGGACGATCGTGCCGCTCGCCGCGACCCGCTCGAGGACCGTCGTCGCCTGCCCTCCCCCGCCGGCCACGCCGCTACTCCGGCACCGACTGGCGCGCGACGTAGAGCGCCGTCGGATCCTTGAAGCCCTTCAACCGGACCTCGCCGATCGGGTCGAAGGCCAGGTGCGGACCCGCCGCCGCCACGATCGCATCGGTCACCAGGACCTCGCCGCCGGCGGCCCGTGCGACCACCCGCGCCGCCTGGTTGACCTCGCGACCGAAGTAGTCGCCGTCGCGGTAGAGGACCTCGCCAGCGTGGATCCCGATCCGCGCCCGCGGCTCGTCGGGGTAGAGGACCTGGAAGCCGACCGCCCACTCGACCAGCGCCGCCGGTGCGTCGCCGATCACCATCACCTCGTCGCCGATCGTCTTCAGGATCCGCGCGTCGTCGGGCAACGACATCTCGACCGCGTCGACGAACCGCTCGACCGCCTCGACCGCCTCCTCGTCGCCCTGCTCCTCGGTCAGGCGGGTGTAGCCGGCGAGATCGACGAACGCGATCGCCACCCGCAGCCGGCCGAGCCCGAGCAGCGAGTCCTCGTCGAGCGCCTGCTCGACCAGGCTGACCGCGTCCTGCTCGATGAACCACTGGAGCGAACGGCGGTGCATGTGGCGGATGATCGGGTCGGCCAGCGGCAGCACCTGGCTGGCCAGCTCGCCGACGCTGGCGGCGGCCTCCAACGAGCTCGACCGCTCGCGGATCATCGGGTCGCGGACGTAGAGCCGGAACATCCGGACCTCGGCGTCGGCCACGCGGCCGAGTGCCTGGCCGTAGACCCGCGCCAGCTGCAGCATCGCGACCAGCGGGAAGCCCGCGTCGAGGGCCCGCGCGACGTGCTCGAAGAGCTCGACGTCGAGCACGCTGAGCTGCTCGAGCGACTGCCCGCTGAAGCCCAGGGCCTCGCCGACGCGGCGAACCAGCGCCGGATGCAGCCCGGTCCGGCGACTGACCTCCTCCGCGTCGATGTGCTCGGTGGCCGGGGTGACGACGCCGTTGAGGTAGCTCAGGGCGAGGCCGCTGCGCTCCGCGACCTCGGCGATCTCCGCCAGCGACCGGCCCTTCGACCGCAGCCGTTGGACGACCCGGGCGTGGTTGAGCGACTCCAGCGTCCAGCGCCCGTGCTCGTCGACGGGCACCAGGTCCAGCTCCGCCCACCGCCGCAGCGTGCTCTCGGAGACGCCGACCAGGGCGGCGACCTGCGTGCAGCTGAGCTGCTCCCCACCGGACGACGCCGGATCGTCGTCCGGGTCGGAAGAGATCTGGCGACGAGGTCGTTGCCGGCCTCGTCGCCCGCGGGCATCGCGTCCCGCACCGTCGGCCCTCGGCGCTCGTCCCAACAGGGGGCGGCGCCTCGCGGGTGACGAATCACCCACGTTCTGGCCTGAAGTCTCGTTCTTAGAAGAAGTCATACCGGCTCGGGAGCCGTGCCGTCAAGGGCCGGGCCGCTACGGCGTCGGATCGGGTGCGCGGGGGCCGCCCGGGGGCGGTTCCTGGCCGCGGGCCGGTGCGGTCTCGAGCCGTTCGAGCCGCTGCTCGAGCAGCTCGATCCGCTCGTTCAGGCGGCGGACCTCGTCGGCGGACGCGGGGCGGGCGTCGAGCGTCCGGCCGAGTCGGCCGACCGCCTGCTGGACCTCGTCGGCGAGCGCCCCGGCCTGCGTCGTGCCGGCGCTGCCGAGGTCCTCGAGCGCGCCGCGGACCCGGGTCACGACCTGCCCCAGCTCGTCGGCCAGCTCCTGAGCGCGCGTACGGGTGGTGCCCGCCGTCGCGGTCAGCGCCTGGTCGACGGCGCGACGCACGGCCTCGACCCGGTCGGAGCGACGGGTCCCGGCGTCGTCGGGGGGTGTCGAGGGCCCGTCCGTGTCCACCCGGCCAGTCTATCCTCGGCCGTCCCGTGAGCACCCGACATCGCCTGCCGCCGGTCCTCCAGCTCGTCAACCCGGTCGCGGAACGGGCGATCGTGGTCGGCGATCCCGGCCGCGCCCTCGAGCTCGCCCAGTCGCTGCTCGACAAGCCGCTGATGAGCAACCACCAGCGGGGGTTGTGGGGCTACTCCGGGACCGCCGCCGACGGGGTCAGCCTGACGATCCAGTCGACCGGCACCGGCGGACCGAGCGTCGCGGCGGTCGTCCGCGAGCTCCACGACGCCGGGATCCGGCAGATGGTCCGGGCCGGGTCCGCCGCGTCGTTCGGCCCCGACGCCGTCGGCACCGACGAGCTGCGCTCGGTCGCCTTCGCCGTGCCGGCCGACGGGACCAGTCGCGCGCTCGCGGCACCCCCGCGCCTGCAGCCGGACGGCCCGATGACCCGAGCCCTGCTCGAGGCGGGCGCGAGCGCGATCGGCGTGCTCAGCGTCGATCTCCTCCCCCAGGACGGCGGCCGTCTGCCCGAGGCGCCGGCGGGCGTGACCGCCGTCGACCGCCAGACCGCGCCGTTCCTCGCCGCCTGCGCCCGACTCGGGATCCCGGCGGCCGTCGTGCTCGCCTTCCCCGCTCCGGACGACGACGAGGACCACCGTCGCGGCTGGTGGCGGACGCTCGGCGCGGTCGCCGTCACCGCGTTCCGCTGACGGCGGCGCGGCGCCCCGACGGCGAGGCCCGGCGAGCCTTGGCGGCCCGCTGAGCACCGGACCCGACCCGCTCCCGCGGGGCTACTTCGTGGCCGAGTCGGCGGCCGCGTCGGCGCTGTCGGTGAGCCGCTGGAGCGACGCCTCGACCTGCTCCAGCTGCTTGGCGATCGCGGCGAGCGCCGCCGCGTCGCCCTTGCCGCCGAGCGAGACGAGTCGCTCGTCGACGCGATCGACGGCGTCCTCGATCGACTCCAGGCGCTGCCCGACGTTGCGGACCCGCCGCGTCAGCCGCTCGATGTCGGCCGCCGTCGGCATGTTGAGGGCGCCGAAGGCCGCCTCCTGGGCCTGGGTCGCGCGCTCGCGGATCTCCATCGCCCGCTGCACCGCCCCGGTCACCAACGGGTTGCTCAGCAGCTCCTGCGCGAGCTTCCCGACGGTCTCCTCGCTCGCGCCGCGGACGCGGTCGCGCAGGTCCTTGGTGGCATTCGACAGATCGTCACTCATGGCGGACGGGCCTCCCCGAGATGGTGGCCGCGACCCCCGGCGGGGCCACGTCCGGCGCACCCTAGCCCATGCCCGGGCGAGGAGTTGCAACCCTCGGTCGGAACCAGCTGGGAACTGGCGATACCCGCGGTAGTCCGGCGCCCCGGTGGCTCCGGCGCAGGCCGGGTACGATCAGCGGATCGTCGATCACGCTGCCCATCCCCACTCCGGACACCGGTCCTCGGTCGCCCCCGGCGCCGCTCCGCGTGGCCGCTGACCGCGTGCCCGCGTCCGCCCCGGGACCGCTCTTCCGGATCGTCCAGGTCGAGGTCTCCGGAGAGCTGGACCTGGTCCACGGCCGCTGGACGATCCGCGGCCACGCCAACCGTCCGCTGGCCGTCGTCGTCGTCACCACCACCGAACGCCCGCGCCGACGGTTCCGCCGGGGCCGCTCGGCCGACGCCGCCGGAACGCCGATCCCCGCCGCTCGGCTGACCGTCGTCGACGCCGACCCGCTCGACGTGCCGGACCCCGAGCGCTGGCTGGCCGACGTCGACGGGCCGGCCGCGCTCGCGGCGGCCCTCGAGATCCTCGACCAGCTCCTGTACCTGCACGCGATCGCCACCGAGGAGCCGAGCCCGCGGCCGCTACGCGCCCGCGACCTGACCCGGGCCACCGTCGCCTACGGCACCGGTCCCGAGGGTGCCGACGGCCGCTGGACCAGCGAGCGCCGGCTCCAGGTCCTCGCCGACAAGCCGGCCCGGGTCCGCCGGACCGGCCACGGGATCGGGGCCGAGGAGCGGCTGGCCGAGCTGCTGAGCGGGCGAGACGCACCGCTGGCCGCCGAGACCCTGAGCCTCCGCGCGCACCAGGACCTGGCCACCGGGCGGACCCGCGAGGCCGCGCTCCAGCTGCGAATCGCGCTCGAGGCGGCGATCGTCGAGCTCGAGCCGTGGCGCGACGCCCCGCGGCTCGACGAGGCGCTGGTCCAGCTGCGGGACTCGCGCAACGCGGTCGCCGAGGTCGCGGCAGCGGCGGTCCGCGGCGGACTCGACGACGACCAGGTCACGACCGTCCAGACGGTCCTCGACGCGCTCACGGTCGCGCTCGCTCGCCGGGCCGGCGGGCGCCGGATCGGCGAGCACCCGCCGTCCCGCTGAGGACCCGGGCTCCGCGTCCCGCCGCCCGCTCGCGCACACGCGCGAGGGCGGCCCGGCGCGGCCGGTCGGCGACGAAGGCTCAGACCGTGAGCCGCTCCAGCGCCGCGACCAGCGCCTCCAGCTCGCTGACGACGTCGCCGTGGAGGCGGACCGTCGCGAGCTCGTCGTAGGGCGTCGGCCCGGTGGTGAGCACCGCGAGCCGGCCGCCGTGCTCGATCACCGTCGCCGGGAGCTCGGAGACCGGCCAGACCTCGAGCGAGCTGCCGATGCAGAGCATCAGGTCGGCGTGGCGGGCCAGATGCTCGGCCTGCGCCACCGCCGCGAGCGGGAGCATGTCGCCGAAGAGCACGATGTCCGGCTTCAGGACGCCGCCGCAGGCCGTGCAGCGGGGCACGCCGTCGACGGTGGCCGCGATCCGCCGCCGGGCCTCGTCCAGGGTCACCCGTTGCCCGCAGGCGGGGCAGTGGCAGCCGGCGACGCTGCCGTGCAGCTCGACGACGTCGCTCGACCCCGCACGGGTGTGGAGCCGGTCGATGTTCTGGGTCAGGACGCCGTCGAGGTCCCCGCGCCGCTCCAACTCGACCAGCGCGGCGTGGGCGGGGTTCGGCTCGACGTCGCCGAGCACCGCGAAGCGCTCGCCGTAGAAGGCCCAGAAGCGGACCGGATCGGTGCGCCAGACGTCGACGTGGGCGACCTCCATCGGGTCGACGTTCGCCCAGATGCCGGTCACCGGCGTCCGGAAGTCGGGGATCCCCGACGGCACCGAGATCCCGGCTCCCGTCAGCGCGACGACCGAGCCCGCGTCGGCGATCATCCGCGCCAGCCGCTCGTGCTCGTCGGCCCCGCCGAACGGTTCGTCACCAGGCGGGACGCGCATCGCTCCACCGTAGCGCCGCGGCGGGGTCCGCCGGGCGACGCGGGCCGTTCGCTCCGCCTCGTCGCGGACCGCGGCGGACGCTCGGCCCCGAGCCGACTCGCCCGGCGTCGACGCCGGGCGAGTCGGTGACGCGACTACTTGCCCTGCCAGCGCGCCTCGCGCTTGCCGAGGAAGGCGGCGATGCCCTCGCTCGCGTCCTCGCTGGCGAAGATCTCGGCGAAGGCGTCCTTCTCCGCCTGGATCCCGGCGTCGAGGTCGGCGACGGTGCTGACCTTCTTGATCTGCTCGACGGCGAGCGGGGCCTGACCGGCCAGGCGGCGCGCCCAGTTGAGCGCCACGTCGAGCAGCTCGTGGTCGTCGACGACGAGGTTCACGAGCCCGTGGGCGTAGGCCTCGTCGGCCAGGATCGGATCGCCGACCAGGTTCAGCTCCAGCGCCTTCGGGTCGCCGACCAGGCGCCGCAGCCGCTGCGTGCCGCCGAAGCCCGGGATCAGGCCGAGCTTGACCTCGGGCTGCCCGAAGACCGCCGAGCGGGCCGCGATCCGGATGTCGGTCGCCAGCGCCAGCTCCGAGCCGCCACCGAAGGCGAGCGCGTTGACCGCGGCGATCGTCACGATCGAGCTCTCGCCGAACTTGCGGAAGATCGCGTGGGCGGCGTCCATCAGGGCGCGACCGGAGGTCTCGTCCATCTTCGTGAACTCGCGGATGTCGGCTCCGGCCGAGAAGACCTGCGCCATCGGCGAGGCCGAGGCGAAGACGACCGCGCGGGTGCCCTGGGCCTCGACGTGCGCCCAGACCTTCTCGAGGTCCGCGACGACCTCGGGCGAGATCGAGTTGACCGGCGGGTTGTCGAGCCAGGCGATCACGACGTCGCCCCGCGTCTCCAGCTTGACCTTCTCGGCCGGCTGGGTCTCGTCGTACTGCGGGTAGCTGTAGAAGCCCTGACCGGTCTTGGTGCCGAGCCGGCCCTGGGCGACCAGCCGCCGCAGGATGACCGGGGCCTCGAAGCGGTCGCCGTGCTTCTCGGCGGCGGCGTCGAAGCGCTCGAGGATCACGTCGAGCCCGTCGACGTCGGCCTTCAGCAGCGGGGGCAGGATCCCGCGGCGCGGATCGAGCCCGGTGCCGGCGGCCATCCCGAGGTCGACGTCGCGGTGGCTGGTGATGCCCTCCTCGATCAGGTAGATGCCCTCGCGGACCTGGGCCAGGTGCGCCAGGTTGGCGATCTCGTCGATGTCGGGCTCGTTCTCGCCCGCGACGTTCGAGGAGCCGTCGGCCTTGTAGAAGCCGTCGCCGGTCTTGAGCCCGAGGTTGCCCTCGGCGACCAGCTCGGTCTGGCGCTTGTGGTTGAAGAAGCGCGCCCCGGTCGACGTGTCGCCCTCGTCGTACTCCTCGACCATCTGCTCCTGGAGGTGCAGCGACGGGTCGAGCCCGAGCGAGTTCATCAGCACGAACGGCCCCATCGGCAGGGCCTTGCCCTTGAGGCCGTCGTCGATCTTCTGGATCGAGAGCTGGCCCTCCTCCTGGGCGCGGAAGATCTCGGACATGCCGGCCGCGAGGATCCGGTTGACGACGAAGCCGGGGACCTCGCCGACGACGATCGGCTGCTTCTTGGTCGCCTGGGCGAACGCGTAGGCGGTGGCGATCGTCTCGGGGGAGGTCAGCTCGCCCTCGACGATCTCCAGCAGCGGCATCACCGCGGCGGGGAAGAAGTAGTGGGTGCCGACGACCTTCTCGGGGCGGACGGTCGCGGCGGCGATGTCGCTGATCATCAGGCCCGACGTGTTCGAGGCCAGGACCGCGTGGCCCGGGGTGACGGCGTCGAGCTCGGCGAAGACCGCCTGCTTGATCTCGAGCTTCTCGGGGACGGCCTCGATCACGAAGTCGACGTCGCCGAACGCGTCGTAGCTGAGCGTGCCGTGGATCCGGCCGATCACCGCGGCGACCTGGGCCTTCGCGGCGTCCTCGTCGAGCTTGCCCTTCTTGACGAGCTTGCCGACCTGGCGCTCGGTGACCTTCGTCGCCTCGGCGATGCCGTGGTCGACCAGCTCCTGCTTGACGTCCTTGAGGACGACGTCGATGCCGGCGGCGGCGATGGTCTGGGCGATCTGGCCGCCCATGGTTCCGGCGCCGACGACGGCGGCCTTGAAGACGAACGACATGGTGGCGGTACTGCTCCTGAGCTAGGGTGCGGCGGACCACCCGGACCGACGCTGAGAACCGCAGCCGATCGGGCGGGACGGAGCCTATCGGTGCGACCGACTGGCTGGTCAGCCGGGATCCTGGCCGCGGCCGGCCTGCTGCTCGGCCGACCCGCTCAGCCGAGCAGCTCGCTCCGCAGCGCCGCGACCGCTGCGGCGACCTCGTCGAGCGCGGGCAGCACCTCGTCCCGCAGCCGCTCGCGCTCGGCGGCCCCCGCCTCGGTGATCCGGTAGAAGCGCCGCGAGCGACGGACCGGGTGCTCCCACTCCCCGACGGCGAGGCCCTCCTCCTCAAGGGTGCGGAGCAGCGGGTACATCGTGTTCGGGTTGACCGTGACCAACCCCGCGGACAGCTCGCGGATCCGTTCGATCAGCCGGTTGCCGTAGGCCGGCTCCTCGCCGTCGAGCAGCTGGAGCACCAGCAGGCGAACGAGTCCGGCCCGGCGCAGCGCCGCGGAGAGCGGATCGCCCGGTCCTGCCGGTCGGCCGCCACGGCCCGCCGCCGGGACCTCGACCGCGTCCTGCGGCCCGGGAAGGACCGCGTCGCGGGTCGCCTCGCGGGCGGCGCGACGCGCCTCACGGCGGCGGTCGGTCGGGGGTGACGGAGCCACGGGCCCAGCATCGCACGCGGCGCACCGGCGGAACGCCGCCGACCTGCCGCGGCGGCGCGATCAGCCGACCGGCGTGCTCATCGTCGTGCTGAGCTGGAACGCCGTCGGCGTCCTCGTCGCCGCCAGCAGGTCACCGCCGCCGACGTGGATCTGGAGGTCGGTCATGAAGATCGGGACGCCGGCCACGACCTGGAGCTTGCCGGGGACCGTCGTCGTCAGGCGGTAGCCCCACGGTCCGCCGCCGCCGAGCTTGGTGATGTTGCCGATCACCGGGGTCTGGACGACCGCCGGGTTGGTCATCGTGGTGTAGAAGAACATCTGCGTCGGACCGCCGTTGTAGACGGTGATCTCGGCCCGGGTCGGGACGGTGTCGGCGTCGGCCAGCGCGCGGCCCTGGCCGACCTTCGAGCCCTTGGGGCAGGCGGAGGGCCCCTTGGTGTTGAGCGTCTCGAGGCTGCACTTCGGGTGCTTGGCCCCGTTGTAGACCGTTCCCCGCGGGAACAGCATCTCGATCCCCTGGAGGGTCGAACGCCCGTCCTTGACGTCGTTCTTCCAGATCATCCCGAAGTCGACCTTGATCGACTTCGGCTTCTTCTTCGTCGGAAGCCCGGGGGCGAGCTTGGCGACGACCGAGGTCCGGGTCGTCGAGGCGGCGGTCGCGGCGGCCGGCAACGCGAGGCCGCCCGCGACGACGCAGGCCAGGGGCAGGACGAGGGGACCGCGACCGAGCTTCATGGGCCGGCCAGCCTACCTCGCGCGGGAGTCCCGCGGGCGAGGATCAGCGGATGTTCCTACCGCAGGTCGCGCCGGCCTGACGCCGACCAACGACAGCGGGCCCGCCGACCGAGGTCGTACGGGCCCGCGATTCGGGCTCAGCGAGCCCGACCGCGCGGAGGAGCGACGCCGCGGCGCGCTCCCCGAGCAGGCGTTCCTCAGACGGCGGTGACGGCGGCGGCCTCGACGTTGCGGCCGAGCAGGATCTCCTTGGCGATCACGAGCCGCTGGATCTGGGCGGTGCCTTCGTACAGCTGCATGATCTTGGCGTCACGCATGTACTTCTCGACCTTGTACTCCTTGATGAAGCCGTAGCCGCCGTGGACCTGGACGGCGTCGGTGGTGACCTCCATCGCGGTGTCGGCGGCGAAGCGCTTGGCGTGCGAGCTGGCCAGCGTGTTGCGGAGGCCGGCGTCGAGCAGCGCGGCGCTCTGCCAGGTCAGCAGGCGCGAGGCCTCGATCTTGGTGGCCATGTCGGCGACCATGAACTGGATCGCCTGGTGCATCGCGATCGGCACGCCGAACTGGACGCGCTCCTTGGAGTAGTCGACGGCCGCCTCGAAGGCCGCGCGGGCGATCCCGGTCGCCATCGCCGCGACGCCCGGGCGGGTGCGGTCGAGGGTCATCATCGCGAGCTTGAAGCCCTTGTTCTCCTCACCGAGGAGGTTGCCGGCCGGCACGCGCGTGTCGTTGAAGGTGATGGTCGCGGTGTTGGACGCCCGCTGCCCCATCTTGTCCTCCTTCTTGTCGATCGTGACGGTGTCGTCCTTCGGAACGACGAAGGCGGAGATGCCGCGGTGGCCGGCCTCGGGGTCGGTCTTGGCGTAGACCGTGAAGTAGTCGGCGTAGCTGCCGTTGGTGATGAAGCACTTCGAGCCGTTGATGACGTACTCGTCGCCGACCTTGGTCGCGGTCGTGCGCATCCCGGCGACGTCGGACCCGGCGCCCGGCTCGGTCAGGCAGAACGAGACGAGCTTGTAGTTGCTCGTGATGTCGTTGAAGAACCACTTCTTCAGCTCGTCGGTGCCGCCGAGCATGATCGGCGCCGTCGCGAGGCCGTTGGCCGCGGCGGAGGTGCCGATGCCGGAGCAGCCCCAGCCGAGCTCCTCCTCGATCAGGACGCCGGCCATGTAGTCCATGCCGGAGCCGCCGAACTCCTCGGGGACGTGCGAGTTCATGAGCCCGAGCTCCCACGCCTGCTTGAGGACCTCCTCCGGCCAGGTCCCCTCCTTGTCGTGCTCCCACGCGACCGGGCGCATGACGTTCGCGGCGAAGTCGTGGGCCATCTCGCGGATGGCCTTCTGCTCGTCGGTGAGGGTGAAATCGACCATGGGGATGACTCCTTGGGGCCGCTCGAGCGGCGATCCGGATAGCTAGATTGACTAGTCAGTCAACCAACGACACCTGACAGCGTACCGGCTCCCGACCGTCGGTAGGAGGTCGGCCGCGTGCGGTCGAACACGCAGCCGTCCGGATTCCTCGCACATGAGCCGCCCGACTCGGTCAGACTCCCGGTGTGGAGTCCGCCATCACCGTCGTGATCTTCGCCGTGGTCGGGATCTCGGGCCTGATCGCGATCGCGACCCTGTTCATGAGCGCCTCGCCGCGCGACGGGATCGGCGGCGGGACCTTGCTCCCGCCCTCCCAGGAGCCGGCGGAGATGCGCGAGGACGACGTCCGCCAGATGCTCGAGGCCCGCAGCCGCCGGCGGGTCGCCCGCGGGGAGCCGGCCGGGGACATCGAGCGCGAGCTGCGGGAGCTGCTCTCCCCCAGCACCACGATGAGCGTCGGCGACGAGGTCGCCGCCGAGGCGCGCGCCCTGATCGAGGCCCGCAACGCCCGCCGTCGGCGGCGGGGCGAGCCCGAGGAGGACGTCGAGACCGAGGTCGCCGCGCTCCTACGCCAGCTCGGCGAGTAGCGCGGGACCGGCGGCGTCGCTCAGGGCGCGAGCGGCGCGCAGGCCTGGAGCTTGGTGATGCTGTCGCCCGCTTCGGCCTTGCACCTGTCGTAGGCCGACGAGCTGCCGGTGGCGGATCCGTCGGTCGACGTCGCGTCCGGCGTCGTGGTCGTCGAGGTCCCACCCGACCCGCTCGTGCCGTTGTTCGACCCGCTCGCGGCACCGGCCCCGGCCTGCGCCTGGTTGACCACCGACAGCAGCTGGTCCAGCGGCAGCGCGCCCTTGGGGGCGTCGATCGTCACGTCGTCGTTGATCCGGCTGAGCCCGAAGTCGATCACGACCCCGCCCGAGGCCAGCTTCAGGTCGAGCTTCATCCGCCGCAGCGCGCCCTCGCCCTTGGCCGCCCAGATGTCGATCTGCGCGCTCTTGATGTCCTTCTTCAGGCCGCTGACCGCGTCGACCGCCTGCTTCGTCTCCTTCGCCGATCCGGTCGCCTTGTCGGCGCGCGTCAGCAGCTTCTGGAGGTCGGCCCCGAGCCGCGAGACGTCGACGCCGGCGCGGACGTGCTGGACGTCCTCGCCCTCGAGCTGCTCGTCGCCGACCTTCTTCGGGTCCTTCAGCCAGGTCTTCGGGCTGATCCCCAGCGACGAGAACGAGAGGCCCGAGTCCTTCGCGGCCTTGTCGTCCTTGAGGTCCTTGACCACGTCGTTGGAGACGATGAACGGCTGGCCGCCGATCTTCACGTAGGTCTTGCCCTTGTAGCCGAGCAACCCGAGCGCGCCGCCGGACGAGCCGCCGGCGGTGCCGAGGTCGAGCGCGAAGTCGAAGCTCGCCTTGCCGTTCTTGCCCGCCTCGTAGGGACCCGCGAGCGCGATGTTCAGCGGCCCGGCCCCGCCCGAGGCGTTGCCGGTCAGCCCGAGCTTGATCTTGACCTGAGCGGTCTTGATCTCCGTGCCCTGGCCGAACGCCCGCGAGACCACGTCGGCCGCCGACTCGGATCCTCGGCAGCTGACGAAGACGATCGCGACGACGATCAGGACGACCGCGGCGATCAGGCCCAGCAGGCGCGGGGACGGCGAGCTGCGCCGCGCGGGGGCCGGACGGCGAGCGGTGTTCGGGCGACGACGTGCGGAGCTACCGGTCATGGATCCTCTTCTCTGCTCCTGCGTCCGGGACGGCGCACGGGAACCTGCGCGAGAACGCGGGCGGCGAGCCTACCATCGGTCGGGTGTTCTCCCCCACCCCTGCTTTGCGACGCCCTCGTTCGCTGCTTCCCCTGTTCGTCGTTCTCGCGTTGCTCGGCACGGCGGCCCTGTCACCGAGCGGGAATCCGCTGGCGCCGAGCGCCGCCGAGGCCGCCAAGAAGACGACGAGGACGTCGTCGAAGAAGGCCGTGAGCAGCACCAGGAAGCCGTCGAAGAAGACCGCCAAGAAGCCGAAGTACACGCTCGAGGGCGAGGTCCGCAAGCTCAAGTCGAGCAAGGCGATCAGCGCCGCCGACTACCAGCTCTGGCTGGGGATCTACACCGACGCCAAGGTCCTCGCCGGGCGCCTCCCGAAGGGCACGAAGAAGACCGAGCTGACCGGGGTGATCCGCAACACCGAGCAGATCGCCGAGCGTCGCCAGCTGAGCGGCTCGCTCGCCCCCAGCGTCTTCCTGACCCTCCAGGTCAACCGCGACTGGTGGACGTCGCCGCAGCAGCCGATCCCGCCGGTCGGGGGTCGCCCGCTCGTCCCCGGCAGCCCGCTGACCTGGCAGTACTACGCCGGCGAGGGTCTCCAGATCCAGTGGCTGGCGACGTTCGGCAACGCCAACGCGCTGTCGACCACCAACACCCCCGCCAAGGTCGCCCAGCTGAAGGCGATCCAGGACGAGGCGCTGCGGCTGCAGTCGGTCCGGGCCGGCGGCCCCGCCTGGCAGTACCTCTTCGACTTCGGCGGCGGTGCCCCGCCGTGGGGCTCCGGCATGGCCCAGGTCACGGCGATGCAGTCGCTGGTCCGGACGTCGAACAAGCTCGGCGACCCGGTCTACCGCGACACCGCGCTGCGCGCCGTCGCGCTGCTCCGCCACAGCTCGCCGTCGGGGGCGCTCCTCAAGCAGCCCGGCGGGGACCACATCCTGCTCTACACGTTCACCAAGACACGGGTGATGAACGCCTTCATCCAGGCCGTCTCCGGGCTCCACGAGGTCGCGCTGACCGGTGACACCAAGGTGGCCGCGCTCTACGTCCGCGCCGAGCGCGAGCTGCGGGTCGAGCTGCCGCAGTACCTGACCCCGAACTGGGCCCGGTACTCGATGGGCGGCGCCAACGAGACCCCCAGCTACCACACGCTCTCGCGCGATCTGCTGCGCGGGCTCTGCAAGACCCTGACCGCCGACGCGCAGCTGTTCGCGACCGGCCAGCCGGTCGCCGGCAACCTGCCGCCGGCCTCGCCCGACCTCTACTGCGCGACCGCGGCCCGCTTCGCCGAGGAGCTGAAGGCCACGCCCAACGGTCCCAAGGCCCGCGGCCGTGCCACCAGCCGCAGCCGCGCGCTCACGCCGGATCCGGGGGCCGTCGTCGACGCCGGTGCGGCGGTCGGCGCCGCGGGCGTCAGCCAGCCCTAGGGACACGGCCTAGGGGTACGTCCCTAGGCCGGCTGACCGCGGCCCGGGGCCCGCGCTCCCCGCGGTCAGCCCGCGGCGTTCGTCAGCCCGGCCCGGAGCGACGCGGCTAGCTGCGCCTGCAGCTCCTCGCCGAGGTTGCCGAGCAACTCCCGCTCGATCACCTGGGCGGCAGCGTCGGCCTCGGCCAGCCGTGCCCGCCCCTCGTCCGTGATCCGGACGATCAGCCGACGCCGGTCACGCTCGTCGCGGCGGCGCTCGACCAGCCCGTCGCGCTCCAGCGCCTCGAGCACCGGCACCAGCTGGGCGGGCAGCAACGAGCAGAGCGCCGCCAGCTCCGCCTGCGAGTCGGGAGCGTCGTTGGACAAGACCGCGAGCAGCGTGTAGTCGCGGCCGTCGATCCCGAGTTCCTCGAAGTGCGGCGCCATCCGCCCCAGCAGCTGCTGGGAGAGCTTGAAGAGCAGCAGCCCGGGTCGCTCCGCCACGCCCTGAGGCAAGGCCAGCAGCGGACCCTTCGCGGGCCCGTAGTCGCAGGGTTCGTCCGGGAGCACCAGAGAAGCATATCTCCAAAATGATTTCGGTCTTGAATCATTCACGGCGATGACGTACGCTCTCCGCCAGAAATCATTCTTGGCTTGAATCGTTCTGCTTCAGCACGGTCCTCGCCCGTTCGAAACGGAGTCCCCCGGTGTCCCCTCCCGACCCGCGCCGCTGGCGCGCCCTCGCCGTCCTCGCCCTCGCGCAGTTCATGGTCGTGCTCGACGTCACGATCGCCAACGTCGCCCTGCCCGCGATCCAGCGCGACCTGCACTTCTCTGCGCTCGACCTGCAGTGGGTCGTCGGCGCCTACGCGCTCACGTTCGGCGGGCTGCTGCTGCTCGGTGGCCGCACCGCCGACCTGCTCGGCCGTCGCCGGATGCTGAGCGTCGGCCTCGCCGTCTTCGCCCTCGCCTCGCTCGGCGCCGGGTTCGCCCCCAGCTCGGGCGCCCTGATCGCTGCCCGCGCCGTCCAGGGCGTCGGCGCCGCGCTGCTCTCCCCCGCCGCGCTCTCGATCGTCACCGTCAGCTTCGCTCCCGGCCGCGAGCGCGGCATCGCGATGGGCGTCTGGGGCGCGTTGGCCGGGCTCGGCGGCACCGCCGGCGTCGTCGCCGGCGGCCTGCTGATCGACAGCCTCGGCTGGGAGTGGGTGTTCTTCGTCAACGTCCCGATCGCCGTGCTGGTGCTGATCGCGATCCCGCTGACGATCACCGAGAGCCGAGCGTCGGCGCGCAACCGGTCGTTCGACGCCGCGGGCGCGGTCCTCGCCACGCTCGGCGTGACGGCGCTCGTGCTCGGGGTGATCCGCTCCGACGTGCTTGGCTGGGGTGCGACCGAGGTCGTTGCCCTGCTCGTGGGCGGGGCCGCGCTGCTACTCGCGTTCGCCGCCGTCGAGACCCGCGCCGCGGCCCCGCTCGTGCCGCCACGGCTGGCACGTTCGCGGCCGCTGGCGCTCTCCGGCGTCGCGCTCGCCCTCAACGGCAGCGCCTTCATCGGGATGTTCTACCTCTCGGCGCTGTTCCTCCAGGAGGCTCGCGGCGCCTCGGCGATCGAGACCGGCCTCCAGTTCGTGCCGATGGGCGTCACCGCCGTGCTCGGCGCCGTGGCCGCCCAGGCCCTGGTCGGCCGCTTCGGCACCCGACCGGTGATCGCGCTCGGCGCGCTGCTCGCCGGCGGGTCGCTGCTGCTGCTCTCGACCGCCAGCGCCGACGGGGCCTACGCGACCGACTTCCTGCCCGGCTTCCTGCTCTACGGCGCCGCGATCTCCCTGGTCGGCGTGCCTACCCAGATCGGAGCGGTGACCGACGTCACCGACCAGGACGCCGGGTCGGCGGCCGGGCTGCTGTCGGCGTCCTACCAGGTCGGATCGGCACTCGGCCTGGCCGTGATCACCACGATCGCCACCGGACGCGTTGGCAACCTGCTCGGCGACGGGGCGACCGCCACCGTGGCCCAGACCGCCGGCTTCGAGCGGGGACTCGAGATCGCCGCCGGGCTCGCGGTCGCGAACGTGGTGATCGCGCTGCTGCTCGCCCGCCGCCCGGCTCCCGCCCGCGGAGCGGAGCCGGCCGAGCCGGCCGAGCCGGCGACCAAGGCCGTGCCGGCGGCGTCCTGACCGCGACCGCCGGAGGCCGCCGGGGGCCGCCGGGCCGCCGCGCTCGACGGCGGCGCGGCCGTCCCGCGCGGCGGTCAGCGGCCGGCACTCGCCCGAGGGCGGGCGCCCGGCCGCATACACTCGCGCCCGATGGCCGCACGAATCATCCTGTACACCGGGAAGGGTGGCGTCGGCAAGACCTCGGTCGCCGCCGCCACCGCCCGCAGGATCGCCGCCGAGGGCCAGCGGGTGCTGCTCGTCTCGACCGACCCGGCGCACAGCCTCGCCGACGTGCTCGGGCAGCCGATCGGGGCCGACCCCACACCACTCGGCGAGCGGCTCGAGGGCCTCCAGATCGACGGTCGCGCTGAGCTGACCCGGCACTGGGGCGCGGTCCAGCGGTGGGCCAGCCGGAGCCTGATCGCGCGCGGCGTCGATCGCGTCTCCGCCGAGGAGCTGACCGTCCCCCCGGGACTCGAGGAGCTGCTCAGCCTGCTGCGGCTGGTGGCCCTGCACGAGGCCGGCGAGCACGACCTGATCGTCGTCGACTGCGCGCCGACCGGCGAGACCCTGCGGCTGCTGTCGTTCCCCGACATCGCCCACTGGTGGCTCGATCGCGTGCTGCCCCGCCAGGACGAGCTGCTCGGCGCCGCGCGCCCGCTGGCCCGGGCCCTGCTCGACATCACCGTGCCCGACCGCGAGGTGCTCGACGAGGTCGGACGGATGATGCGGAGCCTGCTGGCGATGCGCGAGCTGCTGGTCGACCACGAGACCGTCAGCATGCGGCTGGTGACGACCGCCGACCGGGTCGTGATCGACGAGACCCGGCGGACCTACACCGCGCTCTCGCTGCACGGCGTGGCGACCGACGCGATCGTCGTCAACCGGCTCTTCCCGGACGACGTCGGCGCGTACTTCGCCGGCTGGCGGGAGCGCCAGCAGGAGCACCTGGCGGAGATCCACCAGGCGTTCGCCCCGCTGCCGATCCTGTCGGCGCCGTACTTCGACCGCGAGGTCGTCGGCACCGCTGCGCTCGACCGGCTGGCGGCGGCGCTCTACGCCGACCTCGACGCCGGCGGGCGGCTCTACACCGGGACCGCGCGCCAGCTCGAGATCGACGGCGACCGCGCCCGACTGCGGATCGCCGTGCCGCTCGCGACCCGCGAGCAGGTCAGCCTCCGCCGGGCCGGCGACGAGCTGGTCGTCGAGGTCGCCGGACACCGCCGGACCGTGCTGTTGCCGGCGGCGATCGCGCACTATCGTCCCTCCGGCGCGGCGTTGCGCGACGGGGTCCTCGACGTGACCCTGGTCGCCGACGCGGCGGACGTCCCCGTATGAGCCCCGAAGAGCCCCCCACCGAGACCGATCCGCTCGACGACCTCCGGGAGCGGATCCGCGCGACCAAGGAAGCCGCCGAGCGCCTGCACCAGCAGGCGGCCGAGGCGCGGGCGACCGAGGAGGCCGGCGGCGTGCCCCGCCAGGGCTGGGCGACTCCCGAGGACCGCGGCGAGCGCGCCGACGAGGTCCACGCCCTCGCCCAGCTGCTGCGCTCCCTCCGCGAGCTGTTGCCGGAGGAGTTCCAGTCCCATCTCAACGACCTCGTCCGCCAGCTGCTGCTGCTCGTGCGGGCGATCATCGACTGGTGGGTCGAACGGCTCGAGCTCGAGCCCGGGACCGCGCCGCGGACGCCACCCGGCGGCGGGGCGCCGCACGTCGAGGACATCCCGATCGCCTGAGGACCCGATGGCCGCTCCCGACCCCGACCCCGTCCCCCGCAGCTCCGGCCTCCGTGCCGTGCGCGACGGCTGGCGCGTCCTGACCACCGCCCAGCAGCGGACGGCCGCGGCCGCGCTCGTCCTGCTCGTCAGCCTCCAGGCCCCGTGGTACTCGACCGAGACGGTGACGCGCGGCGCCCAGGGTGCCCTGCAGCGCTCGCAGGGGACGATCTCCGGCTTCCGCGGCTTCTCGTTCGTCGAGGCCGCCGTCCTGCTCATCGCGCTGGCCGTCCTGGTCCTGACCTGGGCGCGGGCGACCGAGCGGCGCTTCAGCCTGCCCTTCGACGACGGCACGCTGGTCACGGCCGGGGCCGGCTGGGCCGGGCTGCTGGTCGTCTACCGGCTGTTCGACCGGCCGAGCGGTGCCAGCGGCCCGGAGCTGAGCACCCTGGTCGGCCTCTCCTGGGGGATCTTCGCGACGCTGCTCGCGGTCGGCCTGCTGCTGATGACCGGCCTCGACCAACGCCGGGCGGCCCTGGCCGACCGCGGCCGCAGGCGCGCCCCCGAGCCCGAGGATCCCGCCGACGACAGGCCGGTCGTCGACCCGCACGACGTCGTCCATCCGCCGGCCGCGCCCGCCAGCCGCTCGTGGTCGTACGACCAGCCCGGCAGCGACCTGGAGCGCCGCGAGGCCGGCGTGCCCCCGGCCGTCGACGAGCCCGCTCCGCGTCCCGCGCCCCGCGGACCGGTCGCACCCCGATCGAACGATCCCGCCCCCGACGGCCGCCCGCGCGAGGCGCCGCGGCCCGAGGCACCGCCGCGCGACTGATCGCGACCGGCGCCGCGCCTCAGCGCTGGCTCTGGCGGTAGTTCTCCCGCGCCTCGCCGATCGACTCGTTCTCCGGGATCTGGAGGTTGCTGTCGCGCATCTGGTCCGGGATCGGCCCCGGCGTGTCGCGCCAGGCCCCGAAGCCGCCGAGGATCATGCCGAAGGTCGCGACGAACAGCAGCAGCAGGCCGGAGGCGACGACCGAACGGACACCACTGAGATGGCCGAGGATGGCGATCAGGACCGCCACCACCATCAACGTCACGACGACGGAGGCGGGGATGGTCACCGCGAGCGGGAGCGAGGACACGGCCCCAGCATCCCACAACGGATCCGCGCCCCGCGGCAGCGACCGAGGATCAGACGCAGCTGCGGCTCCGAACCGTCAGCGGCAGGTCGGGGCGACGACCGACCAGCGTCCGGCCGCGTCGACCAGGACCGCGGCGTCGCCCGGCCGGGGACGGACGGCCGCCTCCGGCACCGACTCGTGCAGCAGCTCGGCGACCAGCGTCCGCGGCCCCGGACCCGAGCGGACCGGTCCGCAGCGCCGCAGCCGCTCCTGACCGCCGGCGGCGGCGATCGCGTCGCGCAGCTGCTGCCGGCCATCGGCGCGTTCCCCCGCCATCCGGGCCTGCGCGCGCAGCTCGCTCCCGCCGACCACCGCCAGCGCCGCGGTCATGACCAGGGCGACCAGCGGCACCGCGATCCGGGCCTGGGCGGCGAGTCGCGGCAGCCGCCCGAGCCCGACGACCGTTCCCGCAGCAGCCGCGACCAGGGTCAGGGCCGGCACCAGGTAGCGCGGGTTGCCCGCGAAGCCCGCCTCCGCCATCACCGCGACCAGCAGCGTGTAGACCGCCGCCAGCAGCAGCCAGGTCCGGGGGTCGGCCGGGACGAGGAGCCGCTCGATCGCGGCGAGACGGTCGCCGAACGCACCCGCCGGCCGGTCCCGCGCGGTGCCCGGGTCGGGGTCCTCCCGGTCCGCGTCGACGCTGCGGGCAACGCCCGCGGCCGCCCCGGCCGCCACCAGGCGGTCGCCCCCTCCGGCCCCGCCCGCCGGTCCAGCGGCACCGCCGTGTCCCTCGCCGCTCGGCTGGCCGGGACGCCCCCGGAGCCCGACCGCCGCCGCGCCGATCAGCGCCGCGGCGAGCGCGATCCACGGGGCCTGGGCACCGAGGTCCTTCCAGACGGTCAGGAACGGGTGGTCGGTCAGGCTCGCCGAACCGGCGCTGGCGGGGCCGGTCGCGCCACGGGTCGAGGAGAGCCCCGAGGCCAGCAGGTCCGGCACCACCCAGAGCGCGAGCACGACCGCCCCGGAGACGAGCACCGGGACCAGCGGCAGCCGCCGACGGGCCACCAGGACCAGCGCGTAGACGGCCAGGAACGGCCAGATCTCCGGCCGCACGAGCGCCCCGAGCGCGCCGAGCGCGAACGCCCGCCGCGGGGCGTCGTCGGCCGCCGCCAGCAGCGCCCAGACGACCAGCGCCCCGAGCAGCGGATCGGCGTTGCCGAGCGCTGCGTTGAGCAGCCACCACGGCGACAGCACGACCGCCACCGCCGCGACCAGCCCGCCCCACGGGCCGGCGACGCGGGCCGCGAGCCGGGCCGCGCCGACGACCGCGAGCAGCGCGCCGGCCCGCGCGACCACCAGCCAGGCCGCGCCGGTCGCGTCGCCGAGGACCGCCAGCGGGGCGGTGAAGAGGACCGGGAACGGCTTCCACGACGGGCCGGCGCTGGTCTCGAGCCCGAGCGACCAGAGCTCGCGTCCCCAGACGACCCAGGCCGAGGCGTCGAAGGCCAACGCGCGCCCGAACGGCAGCGAGGCGACCGCGACGACCAGCGCGGCCAGCAGCCACCAGCCGCCGGACCGGCGGCGCATCGTCCCGTCGAGCACCGCGGCAGCATCCCACAGCGACCAGCGAGCGCCCCGCCGCCCCGCGACGGTTGGCGCACTCCCGACCGCGACACCTATCATGGGTCGGACCGTGCTCGATGTGCCTGCCACCGTCGAAGATCTAGCCGCCGGTCTGCGTGCCGTCGGCTACCTGCCCGGTTCCCGCACCGCCCTGGTATCGCACCTCGCGATCCACCTCGACAAGCCGGTGCTCGTCGAGGGTCCGGCCGGCGTCGGCAAGACCCAGCTGGCCAAGGCCCTGGCCGAGACGCTCGACCGCGAGCTGATCCGGCTCCAGTGCTACGAGGGGCTCGACGAGGCGAAGGCCCTGTACGAGTGGAACTACCGCAAGCAGCTGCTGCGGATCCAGGCCCAGAGCGCCGCCCCGGTCGACGCGACCGATCCCGCCGCCGGCAGCTGGAGCGCCGTCCAGGACGACGTCTTCGGCGAGGAGTTCCTGCTCGAGCGTCCGCTGCTGCGGGCGATCGCCAGCGAGCGTCCGGTCGTGCTCCTGATCGACGAGATCGACAAGACCGACCAGGAGTTCGAGGCGATGCTGCTCGAGCTGCTGTCGGACTTCCAGATCACGATCCCCGAGCTCGGCCAGGTCTCGGCCACCACCCAGCCGATCGTGCTGCTGACCTCGAACAACAGCCGCGAGCTGACCGAGGCCCTCAAGCGCCGCTGCCTCTACCTCTGGCTCGACTACCCGGAACTGGAGCACGAGCTGGAGATCGTCCGCTCGCACGTGCCGGAGCTGTCGGCGACGATCAGCCGCCGGCTGGTCGAGGTGATCGCCGAGATCCGCGCGCTCGACCTGAAGAAGCCGCCGTCGATCGCCGAGTCGGTCGACTGGGCGCGGGCGCTGTTGCTGCTCGGGGCGACCGACCTCGACCAGCAGGTCTTCCGCGACACGCTCTCGATCATCGTCAAGCACCGCACCGACCTCGACCTCGTCGCCGAACGGGTCGGCCTGCGGCTGCCGACCCCGACCCCGGCCTCCGGGGACTAGGACGGACGTGGCCGCGTGGGCTCCGACGACGCCGTTCGCGGCCTCGGTCGTGCCCTCGCCGGCCTCGATTCGCAAGATCGGCCAGGACTGATGAGCCCCACCGCCCCCAACATGCCCTCGGGCCCGGGACCGCGCCAGCTGCGGCAGGCGGCGATCCACGCCGTGCTGCCCGAGGGCGGGGTCCCCGGCGGGCTCGCCGGCCAGCTCGTCGTCTTCTGCGAGGAGCTGCGCGGCGAGGGGATGGCCGTCGGCACCAGCGAGCTGCTCGACGCGACGGCCGCCCTCAGCGCGATCCCCTGGGGCCGCCGCGAGGACTTCCGCGAGACGCTCGCCGCGACCCTCGCCAAGTCGCCGGAGGACCGCCACGTCTTCGACCTCGTCTTCGACCGCTTCTTCTTCCGGGCCGCCGAGGCCGAGGCGGTCCGCCACGGCGCGACCGACGCCGAGACCGCCCGGCTGGCCGCGGAGGCCGGCGAGGGCGGCGAAGGGGCCGAGGAGGGCGCCGACGGCAGCGACCAGGCCGGCGACGCCCCCGAGCTCGACCTCGACGCGATCCGTGAGGCGATCGCCCAGGCGATCGCGGACGGCGCCAGCTCACGGATGACCGATCTCGCCGCGCTGGCGATCGGCAGCATGGGCGGCGCGGTCAACGACACCGGCGTCGTCGGCGTCGACGTCCAGCGGATCCGGCGCGCGCTCGACCTCCGTGCCGAGCCCAACCCCGACGCGCCCGAGGACGACCCCCGCCGCCAGGGCCTCCCCCGCGAGGGGATCCGCGAGTTCGAGCAGCACCTGCGGCGCGAGCTCGAGCGCCGCCGGATCGAGCGGCTCGGCGAGCTGCCGCCTGCCCGTCCGCTCAACCAGATGGACCGGGCGCTGCCGAGCGCCGCCGGGCAGAACCTGGCCGACATCCACCGGGTCGTCCGCCAGCTCAAGCGGCGGCTGAACACCCAGGGCCACGAGCTGCGCGGCCAGCGGCGCAGGACCCAGGTCGACATGCGGGCGACGATGCGCGCCTCGCTCCAGACCGGCGGCGTGCCGGTGGTCGTCAAGGAGCGGACGATCCGGCCCCGGCGCCCGGAGATCTTCGTCCTCTGCGACGTCTCCACCTCCGTCACCAGCGCCTCGCTGTTCTTCCTCTCGGTCCTGCACGCGCTCCACGACGCGTTCCGCAAGATGCGCTCGTTCGTCTTCGTCGAGCGGATCAGCGAGGTCACCGAGCTGTTCGAGAAGGAACGCGAGTTCGAGAAGGTCTCGCAGGCGATCGGCCGCGACGCCGGGGTCGCCGACGTGACCGGCTACACCGACTACGGCCGGGTCTGGCGCGAGTTCCTGGAGCAGACCGAGGACGACCTCAACCCCCGCGCGACGGTGATCGTGCTCGGCGACGCCCGCACCAACGGCCGCGACCCGGCCGAGGCCGCGTTCGCCGCGATCGCCGAGCAGGCGGGCCGAACGTTCTGGCTCAACCCCGAGCCCGCGCTCTACTGGGACTACGGCGACTCGGTGATCAGCCGCTACGCCCCGTACTGCGACGTCCACGAGTGCTGGACCTCCGACCAGCTCGAGGGGTTCGTCGCCGCCCTGACCGGTTCCGGCCCCGCCCCGGAGCGCCCCGCACCCCGCCGACGGTGACCAGGCCGACACCCGTCGGATAGCCTGATCGGTCGGTGCCTGCCCCGAATCGACGCGACGACGAGCGGGACGCCGCTGCCGCGCCCACCTCCGGCGTCGCGCTCCGCGCCCGCGGAATCAGCCGCCGGCTCGGCACGCTGCCCGTCGTCGACGCGATCGACCTCGACGTCGGCGAGCGCGAGGTCGTGGCCCTGGTCGGCCCCTCGGGGTGCGGCAAGTCGACGATCCTCGAGCTGGTCTGCGGCCTCCAGAATCCGGACGTCGGCGAGCTCGCCGTCCGTCCCGCCGCGCTGATGCCGCAGCGCGACCTGCTGCTGCCGTGGCTCGACGCCCGCGACAACGTCGCCCTGCCCCTGCGGCTGGCCGGTGCCTCCCGCCGGGACGCACGTGCCCAGGCCGACGAGCTGCTGGAGCGGGTCGACCTGGCCGGCTTCGCCCGCAGCCGGCCCGACCAGCTCTCCGGCGGGATGCGCCAGCGGGTCTCGTTCCTGCGGGCACTGGCCACCGAGCGCGACCTGCTCTGCCTCGACGAGCCGTTCGGCGCGCTCGACGCGATCACCCGCGAGGAGCTCCAGAGCTGGCTCGCCGAGCTGCTCGACGCCCGCTCGCGGAGCGTCCTGCTCGTCACCCACGACGTCGAGGAAGCGGTCCTCCTGAGCGACCGCGTGGTCGTCCTGACCCCGCGACCGGCGCGGGTCGCCGCGACGATCGTCGTCGGCCCCGCACGGGGCGGGGACGCGGCCCCGGAGGCCGTCCGCGGTCGCCGTGACCCGACCGCCCCCCAGATCGTCGCCGCCCGTCGCGCCGTCCGCGAGGCCCTGCACGCGGCGATCGCCGCCGAAGCCGGACGCGGCACGGTGGCCGCGTGACCGCTCCCCGCCGGTCCCCCCGGACCGCCCGCGACCGCGGGCCGCTCTCGAGGCCGGTCCGGATCGCGCTCGGCGTGCTCGGGCCGCTGCTGGCGCTCGGCGGCTGGCAGGCCTACGTCCGGCTGGCGAACGTCGACGCGCTGCTGCTGCCCGCTCCGACCGACGTCCTGCGCTCGCTGGTCGACGACCGGCAGCTGCTCTGGTCGGCCTTCCTGATCACCGCCCAGGAGATCGTCTACGGCCTCGCCGTCGCGCTCCTGATCGGCCTGCTGCTGGCCGTCGCGATGCACCTCTCGCGGGTCGTCCGGGCCACGCTCGGGCCGCTGATCGTCGGGTCGCAGGCGATCCCGCTGCCGGTGCTCGCCCCGGTCCTGGTCTTCTGGCTCGGGTTCGACCTCGCCCCGAAGCTGGTGATCGTCGCGATCATCTGCTTCTTCCCGATCGTGATCGCCACCCTCGACGCGCTCGACCGGGTCGATCCCGACCTGCCCCGCCTGCTGCGCACGATGGGCGCCAGCCGCCCCCAGCAGCTGCGCTGGGTCGAGCTGCCCGCGGCGCTGCCGGCGGCGCTCTCCGGCGCGAAGGTCTCGGTCGCGATCGCCGGGATCGCCGCCGTCTTCGCCGAGTACGCCGGATCCGAGCAGGGAGCCGGCGGCCTCGGCCACGTGATCCAGAGCTCCGGCTTCTCGCTCGACACCGACCGCGCCTTCGCCGCGGTTGCCATCCTTGCCCTGTTCGCTGTCCTGACGACCGGAGCGCTCGCCGCGATGCAGCGAGTCCTGGCACCCTGGGCACACCGCCGACCCGGAGGACCCGCATGAACGCCCGTCGCCCCGTCCTGCTCCTACTCGCCCTCGTCGCCGCCCTCGGGCTGACGGCCTGCGGCGAGAAGACCGAGAGCGCCACCACCGCCGAGCGCCCGCCCGCGGACCAGCTCTCGCTGCTGCTCGACTACCTGCCCAACGCCGACCACGTCGGCATCTACAAGGCGCAGGCCGACGGGGACTTCGACAAGGCCGGCCTGAAGGTCGACATCCGGACCCCGCAGGACCCCGCCGCGGTCCTCAAGCTGGTCGCGGCCGGCCGGGTCGACGTCGGGATCAGCTATGCGCCGGAGATCCTCACCGCCCGTGCCCAGGGCCAGAACATCGTCGCGATCGCGGCGATCGTGACCCGCCCGCTGACCTCGCTGATGAGCCTGCCGAAGGCGAAGATCAACCGCCCCGAGGACCTCAAGGGCAAGACCGTCGGCACCGCCGGGATCCCGTACCAGACGGCCTACCTGCAGACGATCGTCAAGAAGGCCGGCCTCCAGCCCGACGACGTCAAGCAGGTCAACGTCGGCTTCAACCTCAACGGCGCGCTGCTCTCGGGCAAGGTCGACGCGACGCTCGGCGGGTTCTGGAACTACGAGGGCGTCGAGCTGGCCCGCAAGGGTCGCAAGCCGGTGATCGCCCCGGTCGACGACCTCGGCGTGCCGCCGTACGACGAGCTGGTGCTCGTCGCCCGCGGTGACACCCTGACCAAGCGCGAGTCGGCGATCCGCCGCCTGGTCCGGACCCTCGACCAGGGCTACTCGGCCGTCCGCCGCGACCCCGCCGAGGGCGTCAAGCCGCTGCTGGCCGCGAATCCCGAGCTCGACCCCGGGCTCCAGCTCGAGTCGACGGAGAAGACGCTCGACGCCTTCTTCCCGGCCGACAGCAAGAAGCCGTGGGGCTGGCTCGACACCGACGAGTGGGCGACCTACGCCCAGTGGATGCTCGAGAACGGGCTGCTGAAGCGGCAGATCCCGCTCGACACGGCGGTCACGACCGACTTCCTGCCCGGCGAGGGCGCCGGTGGCGAGGGCCGCAAGACCCCGGACGGCACCGCTCGTCCGTCGCAGAACCTCCCGGGCTACCGGGGCGAGTGACCGCTCAGGCGGCCGCTCAGGCCGCCGCGGCGGTCGGCAGCGTGTCGGGGCGGGTCGACAGCAGGTGGGCCGCCGCCAGCGCCCCCCACGGGGCGTAGGGCGCCAGCCAGGCGTCGACCTCGGCCTCCGAGACCCGCGCCCGCGGGTCTCCGGTCCGGATCCGGCCCAGGGCCTTCACGAGCCCCAGGTCCCCCGAGGGCGGCAGGTCGACCCGGCCGAGCGCCTGGGTGGCGACCAGGGCCAGGGTCCAGCTGCCGACCCCCGGAAGCCGCCCGAGCCGGGCCAGCAGCTGCGCGTGGTCAGCGTCCGGCCCGCCGTCGATCCGGCCGCTGGCCAGCTCCCGCGCGGCCCGGTGGACCGTCGCGGCGCGGGCCGGGGCCAGGCCACAGGACTCGAGGTCGGCGGGCACCAGCCGCCCGGCGACCGCCTCCGCGTCCGGGGCCTCGCGCAGCAGCGGGTGCGACGGGCGGTCCGGCGGGCGCAGCGTCCCGAAGCGGGCGATCACGCGCCGCTGGATCACGACCGCGTCCTCGAACGCGATCAGCTGCTCGCAGACGGCGCAGAGCAGGGCCTCGAAGACCGACGGCCGGCGCGCCGGCCGCAGCCACGGCCGCCGGCGAAGCGCGTCGCCGATCAGCGGGTCGTCACGGTGCGCGGCGAGGAACGGCCGCAGATCGAGGTCGCAGCCGAGCGCGAACCGCCAGCGGCGCAGACCCTCGCGCGCGGCCGCCTCCGGACCGTCGTGGGACGGGTCCGACGCTGGCGACGGGGCAGCTGGCCCTCGCGCGGACGACCGCCGTCCTGCCGTGGCCGCGCGCACCACCGCCGGGCGTTCCGGATCGACCCGGGCGCCGACGACGACGGCCCCGTCCGGGCGCTGCGCGGCGCGCAGCAGCACGTCGTGCCCGTCGACCCGCAGCAGGCGGAAGAGCACGTCCCCGCGCCGCCGCACCAGCCCGTCGGCCGAGGGGCCGGGCAGCCGGTAGGGCCCCGGCGGACGAAGCTCGGCGCGGACCTCGACCATCGCAGCGCGCGCCCCGCCGCGGGGCTCAGCGGCCGCCGAGCTGGTGCACGTCGACGAGGAAGCGCTTGCTGTCGACGACCGGCGGCAGCCCGCCGAGGCCGCGACGCCGACGGACGACGCCGGCCTTGCGGGCGACCACGACCGTCGCGATCGCGCCGGCCACGAAGCCGGTCGCCGCCACCGCCGTCGCCTGGACGGCGACGGTCGTGACGCTGCGCCGGGCCGGCTCGACGACCACGGTGGCGTCGACGACCGGCGTCACCGCCGTCATCAGCTCACCGTCGAGCAGCTCGACGGCGGCCTCGTCCTGCGGGTCGAGCGCGGGCTCGGAAGAACTCGGAGGCATACCTCGACCGAGGATAGCGGGGCACCCAGCGGCAACTCCACCGGCGGCTCGTGCCCCGCCGCCCGGCGGCCAGGGCTCCCGACGTCTCGGCGGCAGCGCCGCCGCGACGTGGCGAGGCCCGTCCCGCTCAGCTCGCGATCGAGCCGCGCGCCATCACCGAGTTCTCGTCGACGAAGTCGCCGGTGAACTTCGAGTCCTTCGGGGCCGACGACTCGGCGCCCTCCTCCAGCAGCCGCTCGTAGAAGCGGTAGCGGCGGGCGATCGTGCCGCCCATCTTCGACATCGCCTTGTTCATGTTGACGTTCGACTCGAGGATCCAGCCGGTCTCGCCGCCGCCCTGCGGGGTCCGCATCGCCGACTGGTAGTGCATCTCGTAGAGCTTGGCCCCGACGCCGGTGTGCTGGTACTCCGGCTTGACCCCGAGCGCGAAGACCCGGACGCGGTCGATCTTCTTGCGGTTGCGCAGCAGCGTCAGCCAGCCGAACGGCAGCAGCCGGCCGTTGCGGACCTTGGCCAGGACCTGGTTGTAGTCGGGGATCGAGAGCGCGGCACCGACGACCTCGCCGGTCTCCGGGATCTCCGAGACCATCGCCCAGTTCTCGTCGAGCATCGGCCCCAGCTCCTTCGCGTAGTGCCGGACCTCCTTCTCGTTGAGCGGGACGAAGCCCCAGTTCTTCTCCCAGGCGGCGTTGTAGACCTCGAGGAACCGTCCGACCTCGGCCTCGATGTCCTTCTTGACGAAGTGGCGGCTGACGATCCCGTGCTCGGACTCGACCCGGTCGGCGATCTTCCAGATCATCGGGTGCACGCGCTCGCGGTCGCGGACGTGCAGATCCCACATCAGGGTGTCCATCGCCCGCTGCAGGCCGGCGTTCTCGAGCAGCGCCCGGTAGTACGGGAAGTGCCAGCCGGTGAGGATGATCGGCGGCCGCTCGAAGCCGTTGATCAGCAGGCCGCACTCGTCGTTGGTGGTGAACGAGAACGGGCCGACCAACCGGTCGCAGCCGCGCTGCTTGACCCAGGCCGTGGCGGCGTCGAGCAGCGCGTCGCAGGCCTCCTGGTCGTCCTCGCACTCGAACCAGCCGAACTGGCCCCAGCGGTTGTCCTGGAACTCGTGCAGGTTGCGGTCGACCTGGGCCGTCATCCGCCCGACGATCCGTCCGTCGCGCTCGGCCAGGAAGTACTCGGCCTCGGCGTGCTCGAAGTACGGGTTCTTCTTGCGGTCCAGCTCCCGCTTGAGCGCGAACCGTGGCAGCGAGCGCCAGTGCTCGGCGTCGCGGTAGAGCCGGAACGGCAGGTCGACGAAGGCGTTGAGGTCGCCGCGCGTACGCACGGGGCGGATCTGCACGGTCACGCCGCCGACCCTACCGGGCGTAGGCCGTCGACCACCGGCCCGGACGACACCGCCTCCGCCTGGGCCCGGCCCGTCGAAACCCTGGGTTCACGCACGTTCGCCGCCCGGAGACGTAGATTCAACGAACCCATGTCCACGGACGAGCACCCGACCACCACTCCGACCCCCGTCGACGTCTTCGCGAAGGTCCGTGGCCACGAGCGGGCCGAGCAGCTCGCCGCCGCCCGCCAGGCGAACCTGCTGCCGTACTTCCACGTGCAGGAGAGCGCCGCGCTGCCCGTCGTCACGATGGAGGGCGCCGAGCGGATCCAGCTCGGCTCGAACAACTACCTCGGGCTGACCTCCGACCCGCGGGTCGTCGCCGCCGCCCACGCCGCGCTCGACGCCTACGGCACCGGCCTGACCGGCTCGCGCCTGCTCAACGGCACGATCCCGCTGCACCTGGAGCTGGAGCGGGAGATCGCCGACTGGATGGGCACCGAGGAGGCGATCGTCTTCTCGACCGGCCACCAGGCCAACGTCGGCACGCTCGGGACGATCCTCGCCCCGGGGGACACGGTGATCGCCGACTCCGGCGACCACGCCTCGATCCTCGACGGCTGCCTGCTGAGCAAGGCCAAGCTGCGGCCGTTCCGCCACAACAAGCTCGACAAGCTCGAGAAGCAGCTCCAGCGGGCCCAGACCGACGGCGGCGGCATCCTCGTGGTCGTCGACGGCGTCTTCTCGATGGAGGGCGACATCGCCCCGCTGCCGGCGATCGCCGATCTCTGCCAGCGCTACGGCGCGCGGCTGATGGTCGACGAGGCCCACGGGGCCGGCGTGCTCGGCGCCCGCGGGGCCGGGACCAGCGAGCTGCTCGGGGTCGAGGACCGCGTCGACCTGCGGATGGGCACCTTCTCCAAGTCGCTGGCGTCGGCCGGTGGCTTCATCGCCGGCTCGAGCGAGGTCATCGACTACCTGCGGATCAGCTCCCGCGCCTTCCTCTTCACCGCCTCCGCCGTGCCGGCGGCGGTCGGCGCCGCGTTGGCCGCGCTGCGGATCGTGCGCTCCGACGAGGGCCCGGCCCTGCTCGACGCCGTCCTCGCCAACGCCCGCTACCTCCGCGACGGCCTCGAGGCGCTCGGCTACGCCGTCGTCCAGCCGCAGCCGGTCGGCGACGGCCAGTCGGTCGTGACCCCGATCGTCTCGATCTCCGTCGGCGACGACTGGAAGGCCGTCCTGCTGTGGCGGGCGCTGTTCGACGGCGGCATCTTCGTCAATACCGCCCTTCACCCCGCGGTGCCGCCGTCCGGCGCCGCGCTGCGGACGTCGGTGATGGCGACCCACACCCGCGAGCACCTCGACCGGGCGCTGGAGATCTTCGGCCGGGTCAAGCGCGAGTTCGAGGCCGAGCACGGCGCCCTGCCCGGCCCCGAGATCCACGACTGAGCCGTTCGTCGTAGAACCGCCCGTCGCACCAAACGGCCGGTCTTTCAACACGAGCTGTCCCGACCCGCCGGCTCTGAGTCGATTACCGAAGTCTGATCAGGTTTTTCCCGCTATGTGCGGGCATGGAACCAACTTGCCGTTGACCGCCACGCGGCCCGCTCGTAGGTTCAGGAACGAGCTGCACCCGGTACCGCCGGTAGGTGCTACCCCCGATCGCCGCCTCCCCCGGACGGCGCCCGCGGGGGTGGCCCGGCTCGTCACGAACATTCATCGGAACACCCTCCGGAGGGAGTGGAGCACCTCGTGCCTCACGCGGCCCAGGTCAACGTCGATAGCGCGAGTCCACCGCGCGAGCACCAGCGACGAATGGCACTCCAACGTGCCAACGCCGTCAGGCTCGCCCGGGCCGCGCTCAAACGCGCGATCCACGACGGCCACCAAGCGGTGGCGGACGTGGTCGCGAGTTGTCCGCCGGAGGCGGCCTCGATGCCGGTCGGCGAGCTGCTCGTCGCCCAACACCGCTGGGGCGAGGCCCGGGCACTGCGCCTGCTGCGTCAGGTCCCGCTCTCGGAGAACAAACCGGTCGGGAGCCTGACCACTCGCCAGCGGCGGCTCCTGGTCGAGGTCCTCGGCGGGACGCTCCCCGCCTGCCCCAAGCCGTCAGTCCCGATCGGCGGCCCCGCGCGTCCCCGGCCGACGAACGTCCCGACGGCCCTGTTCCATCAGGCCGCTAGACCCGGAACGACAGTCCACCGGTCCGCCGGCGGAACACGCGACGCGCCCCGCTGAACGCCAGCAGGAAGATGATCACCGCGACGGCCAGCAACGCCCAGACGGGCACGCTGGCCCCGAGCGCGTCGATCCCGAAGCCGACCGCGGCGGTGACGACCACCGCCGCGAGGCCGCCCAGCATGCCGCTGTGGGAGCGGTAGCCGGCGAGGTGCTCGCGGGCGGCGAGCTCGGTCGACGCCGCCCCGAGGATCACGAGCCCGCCGATCACCATCGGCGCCGCGCTCTTGGCGAGCCCGATCGCCGCGACCACCAGTCCGACGAGGATCAGGACCTCGGTGACCGGGAGCGGCGCCCAGATCGGCTTGGGGGCCTCCTCGCGGCGCGACTTCAGCGACGGCGTCCCGCCCCGTACCGGGCCGGCCCCTGCCCGGCGGGCCGAGGCCCCCGGCGCGTCGGCCTTCGGAACCGATGGGGCTGGCGGACGCGACCCGGCGGGGCGACCGTCCGCCCGCCGCTTCTGCGACGACCGGCGACGCTTCTTGTTCTTCGGCTGAGCCACGACGGAACGCAGGCTATCGGCCGGGAGCGGGCGTCGGCGAGCTGACGGCACCCGTCGGCGACGGGGCGGCGAGGGCCGCCATCCCGCGGGCGAGCGCCCCCGGAGCCGGGGTCCCGATCAGCGGCTCGACGATCCGGCCGTCGCTGCCGACGAACAGCACGAACGGGCAGACCGCCACGCCCAGCTGCGACGAGAGCGCCCCGTCGCGGTCGTAGGCCACCGGCAGCCGCCAGCGGCGCGCGCGGGCGGTCTTCGCGGTCGAGCCGTGCTCGCCGCCGATCGCCACCGCCAGCGTCTGGATCCGGGGGAACCGCGCCCGCAGGCGATCGATCTCGTCGACCGTGCGGACGCACTCCCCCACCCCGCTGCTGAACATCACCAGCACCAGCGGGCCGCGCCGCAGGAGGCCGCAGGAGGTCACCACCGAGGGGTTGACGATCGAGCAGGCGGCGACGCTCCCCGCCTGGCCCTGATTGGGCTTCGCCGCGAGGTTGACGTCGTCGTTCTTCAGCTTCGGGGCCGTCGCCAGCGGCGCCGCGAACGGCGGCAGCAGGCTGCCGGTCTTGACCGTCCCGCGCGACTCCCCGCCGCCGCCGACGGTCAACAGCGAGACGCCGCCGATCACGGCGACGAGCACCACGATCACCGCCACCCAGCGACCGCCGACCGCCTGGGCGACCGCGGCGGCCCGGCCGCGCGCGTCGTCCTCGTAGGGCGCGTGCTCAGGCGGCCCGACCAGGGTCGGGGGGCTGCCCGCCGCCTCGGCCTGGTCGCGCTCGTCGGGGGCGAAGGCGAGCGGATCGTGGTTGCGCTCGTCGCGATCGCCGCCGTCGCCGGAGCCCGGCGGCTGGTCGTTGCTGCTCATCTGGTCCCGCCCGTCGCGGTCGCGGCCGGCGGCGTGATCGTCGCCGCCGGGTTGATGGTCGGCGTCGGTCCGGCTTGCGCGCGGCGCCGGTCCTGTCGGGCGGCGAGCGCGGCGACCGCCGGCAGCACGGTGACCACCGCGAGCACGGCGACGCCCAGGTCGAGGACGGTGATCAGCCCGAACTGGCGCAGCAGCGGGATGTCGCTGACCGCGAGCACGGCGAAGCCGGCGACGGTGGTCGCCGCCGAGGCGCCGACGGCCCGACCGGTCGACGCTGCGGTCCGCGCGATCGCGACCGCGTCGGGGTGGCCGGCCGCGCGCTCCTGCTGGTACCGCTCGGTCAGCAGCACGCCGAACTCGGTGCCGATCGCCACCACTAGCGCCCCGAGCACGACCGAGAGCGGATTCAGCGGCAGGCCGAGCAGCCACACCAGCATCCCCGACCAGCCCGCCGCCAACGCCACCGGCAGCACCGGCACCAGGCCGCGCCGCCACGAGCGGGTCACCGCCACCAGCAGCCCGCCGACCAGCAGCAGGCTGCCCAGCAGGGTCAGCAGCCGGTGCGACGGCGAGGAGATCGTCCCGCTCGCGTCCGCGACCAGCACCGGCAGGCCGGTGACCGTCGCCTGCACGCCCGGCGGCGGGTCGAGCGCGTCGCGCATCCGCTCGATCACCTGCTGTTGCTGCTCGACCGGCGCCAACGGGATCCCGAAGCTGAGGAGCACGTCCTCGCGGTCGTCGGTGATCGCCGAGCGGGTGAAGTAGTCCGGCATCCCGTCGAGTGCCTCGCGGACGGCGGCGGCGTCGGAGAGCTTGGTCAGCGGGGTCGCCAGCAGCTCCGAGAAGCTGACGCTGAGGGGGCAGAGGCGCGCGTCGTGACAGCCGCGCGCGGCGTCGTAGCCGGCATCCTTCAGCGCCCGCTCGCGGTAGGCGTCGATCGAGCGCAGGATCGCCGGGGTCGCTAGGTCCTTGCCCTGGAACAGGACCTGGATCTCGCCCGACTGCCCGGTCGCCCGCTCCAGCTTCTGGAGGTCGCGGAGGGCGGGCATGTCGCTCGGGACCAGCCGCTGCAGGTCGGTCTCGACCGGCTCCCGCGAGCCGAGCACGACCCCGACCAGCGCCAGCGTCACCCCGACCGTCAGCACCAGCACCGGGCGCCGGTGGGCACCGCCGACCAGCCAGCGGACCAGCGGGCCGGTTCCGAGCCCGCGACCGGGCGGGGCCAGCGCGGCGGCCGGCGGAGCGGCCGGATCGGCGGGAGCGCCGAGGGCCGTCGCGCGTCGCGCGTGGAGGACCAGGCCGAGCGTGAACGAGGCGAAGACCGCCAGCGCCACGCCGACGAACAGGACCAGCGCGAAGCCGCGGACGAGCGGCGTCGGCGAGAAGAACAGGGCCATGAAGCCGGCCAGCGTCGCGCCAGCGGCCAGCAGCACCGGCCGGCCCCCGCGCGCGACGGCGGTCCGGACCGCCGTGGTCCCGGAGAACCCCGCTCGGCGGGCCTCCTCGACCCGCGCGTGCAGCTGGACGCCGTAGTCGACCGCGAGCCCGAGCAGGACCGGCAGCGTCGCGATCGTCCCGAGGTTGATCGACATCCCGAGCAGCCCGATCCCGCCGAAGACCACGGCGACGGTGCCGAGCGCGAGGGCCAGCGGCAGCAGCCGCCGGCGCTCCGGGAAGGTCAGGGCCAGGACCAGGGCCATCACCAGCACGCCGACCGCCAGCAGCGCCAGCAGCGCGCTCGCCAGCTTGTCGGCGACGGCCGCGACCAGGACCGGCGAGCCGCTGACCACGTAGGCCCCGCCGCGCTGCAGCCGGAACTCCTTCAGGTCGACCGCCTGCTGGACCAGCTCGACCGCCTCCCGCCGGTCGCCCTCCGACAGGTCCTTCCGCAGACGGAGGGTGATCAGGCCCGCGTCGGGGCTCGGGAAGACCGCCGCGAAGCGCGCCCGCGGCGTCCCGGGGCGATCGGCGTTGGCGTCGAACAGCAACCGCTCGACGAACGCCGTGTCGCTCAGGGTCGGCGGCCGGGCGACGCTGATGCCGCGACTCGCGGCGACCTGTTCCAGGGCCTGCGAGCGGGCCATCACCCGATCGGCCGCCGCGGCTCCCGCCCGGGCGATCGCCGCCTGGCCCTCCCCGCGCTTGCGCGCGGCCGCCTCCGCCTTCGTCTTCGCCTGCTGGGCCTCCGTCAGCGCCCGCAGCCCGAGCCGCTGGATCTCGTCCGAGACCTGGCCGATCCCGGCGTTGAGGAAGGTCCCCGGGCCGTAGACGACCTTGGCCGGCTTCAGGCTCCGCAGCCGCGCACAGGCGCCGCCGTCTCCGCCGGGCAGCGTCGCCTCGTCCTGCGCGGTGCCGGCGAGGCAGCCCTCGAGCGCGATCACCCGTCCGAGATCGTCGGTCAGGGCGATGTCGCGGGCCGACTCGGGCACCAGGATCAGGATCGCCTCGTCGCCGAAGCGGGTCGCGACCTCACGATCGGCTCGGTAGGCGGCCGAGCCGCTGCCGGTCAGCGTCCGGATCGCGGCCGAGGTCCCGAGCTGCGTCAGCCCGAACACCGCGAGCGCCAGCAGCAGCAGCGAGAGCGCCCCCACCCGCAGCGGGTACCGGAGGCAGCGGTCGACGAGCCAGGTCACGGGGAGGCCGTCCCGATCGTGCCCGAGGGCGACGGGCCGGTGCCGTCAGCCGGGTCGCGCTCGACCTGCGGGAAGTCGGTGCGACGCCCGTTCGGGGCGACGTAGCCGGGCTGCCGACGGCAGGCCCTCGCGGCCCCGCCCAGCGGTCCCCCGAGCGCCTCGCTCAGCGGGGCCAGGAACCCGGTCGCGAGCGGGTCGCGGTCGCACTGGCGGTCCTCGAAGACGGGCATTCCACCGGCCAGCGTACGGGCCGCGCCGGGCTGCGCGTACGGATCGGGACGGTTGGTCGACAGCCGGCGGTCGTAGATGGCGAGATTCTCCAGGTTGATCGGGGTCGTGACCCGCAGGTAGTGGCGGCGTCTGCCGTCGGCGTCCGGGGCCGAGGCCTGCAGCGCCGCGGCGCCGTTGGCGAAGAAGGCGCGGGTCTCGTCGGGGTAGCGACCGAGCAGGCGCCAGGCCGGGACCAGCTCGCGCAGGAGCGGTTCGACCGCCCCGAGCGCGGGCCGCAGCGCATCGCCGATCCGGGTCAGCGCGGGCAGGCCGCGCCGCGAGGCGGCGACCAGCGCACGGCTGGCGTCGACGAGCCGTGCGGCCTCGGGGGCGACGGCCGCCACCGCCTCGATCGCGGGGGCCAGCTCGCGGGCCGCGGGGCGCAGCTGGGCGACGAGCGGATCGGCCTCGGCGGAGAGCTCCGTCAGCCGCTCGACCGTCCGTCGGGCCTCGCGCTCGAAGCCCGGCAGGGCCTGGATCGCGGCGGCGAGGTCCTGCCCGCGACGGTCGCCGATCGCGAACAGCCGGTCGGCGTCGGCGAGCAGCCCGGAGAGCTCCCCGTCCCGCGCGCTCAGGGCCCCGGCGACCGTGCCGCCGTTCCGGACCAGCCCCGCGACGGCCGCCTGCTGCTCGTCGAGCGTCCGCAGCAGGCTGGCCCCGTCGCGGGCGAACGGCTCGAGCCCGCCGATCGCCGCCGACAGCTCGCCTCCGTGTCCCTGAAGGACCTTCGCCGAGCGGCGCAGGGCCTGGCCGACGGCCTGGCGGGTGGCGGGATCGACCCGTGCGAGCAGGCGGTCGACGTCGACCGCCTCGCTGACCCGGCCTGCCGGGAGCTGGCCGCCGTCGGGCAACGGGCGGGCGCCGACCGGCCCCTCGTCGAGCGTGACGTGGGGCGCTTCCAGCTGCGAGCTGCTGCGGAGCACCGCCCGGGTTCCGGTCGGCACGGGCGCGAACCGCCGCTGGAGCACCAGCTCGACGGTCTTCCGGCCGCTCCCGGGGGCGCTGGCGACCCGCCGCACGCGGCCGACCGGCACGCCCGAGATCCGGACCGCCGCGTCGGCCACGACCGGGGTCCCAACGGGGAAGCTGACCCGCAGGCGGTAGCCCGGTGCCGCCGCCCCGTCCGCGCCGCCGAACGGCCGGACGAGCGTCACCACCAGCAGCCCGGCGAGCGCCAGCGCAACGACGATCGCGACCGCGGCCCGCAGGCCGCGCCGACCAGCGTCCGGCCCAGCGGTGGTCCCGCCGGCCCGCCCGGCGGCCTCTCGCCCGCGGTTCCCGTGGCGCCCGCCGCTCATCGGGCTCCGCCCTTCGGGCAGAGACCGGACGCGGCCAGACCACCGAACGCGCCCGACAGCAGCGAGCCGGCCGGCGTCACCTCGCCCAGCTCCAGCAGCCGCGAGAGGCTGGTGCAGGAGATCAGCACCTGCCCGCGCAGGATCGGGCCGTGGGCGTCCTGGGTGTTGACCGCCCAGGGCGCCAGGTGCGCCAGCCACTGGGCCCAGAACAGGTAGCCCTGGTCGGCCCCCGGCGGGTCGTAGGCCAACGCGTTCGCGGCCCGGTCGAACGTCTTCAGCGTGGCCGTCGCGTCGGGCGCCAGCGCGCTGGTCGCGCGGGCGGCCGAGCGGACCCGGCGGAGCGCCGACGGCGCCTCGCGGGTCAGCGGCAGCAGCTGCTCGCGGAGGACCGGCTCGGTGTCGGCGAAGAACGGCTGCAGCGCCTTCGCCGCCGGGGTCAGCGCGCGCGCCACCGGCTCCAGCGCCGCGGTCGTGGCGGGCAGCTCGTCGGCGAGCTGGGTGGTCCGGTCGAGTGCGCCCTGGGTCGTCCGGAGCGTCGGCGGCAGCTCCCGCAGCGCCTGCCGCAGCTCACGATCGCGACCGGCGATCGTGCCGACCACCGCGTCGGTCGCGTCGACCACCCGCACCAGGTCGCCGCGCTTGCTCGCCAGCTCCTCGGTGACCAGGCGCAGGGAGTGGATCGCCCGCCGGGTGTCGCCGGCCCGTCCCCGCAGCGCCGCCCCGATCCGGCGCAGGTTGCGGGCGACGGGGGCCGCCTGCCGTGCGCTGCGCGCGATCTGCGGTGCCCCGTCGGTGGTCGACTCGCGTCCGCTGGCGACGAGCAGCCGCAGTGCCTCGCGGGTGTCGCTGTCGAGCGCGGCCAGCAGCTCGTCGGGGTCCGCCGCCGGGCTGGTTCGGGCGACGGGGATCGTCCAGCCGGCGGGCACGGGCCGTCCAGCGGGGGCGCCCGGGTCGAGCTCGAGGACCGGATCGTCGGTGCCGGTCGCGGGCCGCAGCAGCGCGCGGGCGTCGCTCCGCAGCATCCGCCCGTAGCGGTCGCCGATCCGCAGCGTGACCCGGAGCTGGCCGTGGTCGCGGCGGACGTCGGTGATCTCGCCGACCGGGACCCCGGCGATCGTCACCCGCTGCCCCTCGCCCGGGACGACCGGGCCCCCGCTGGCGAACCGCGCGGCGTAGCTGGTGGTCCCGGCCACGTCGTCGCCTCCCGCCGACGACCGGGTTCCGGCGACGGCCACGATCGCCACGACGACCAGCACGGCGAGCAGGCCGGCGACCACGAGCACCCGGCGACGGACGGCTCCGAGACGGCTCACCGTCGGCCCCCCGTCGCCCCGGGCTTCGCGGTCGGCGGACGGCCGCTGAGGGGATTGAGCCGGTCGGCGAGCCCGGACCCGAGCCGGTCGCGGCTCGCGCCGAGCCCCCGCGGGGAGCCCTCGGCGGTCGGCCCCTGCTCGCGGGCCGCGGCGCTGCGGGCACGCCCGACGACCGCCGAGGCCTCACCCGGGGCCGACATCGCCCGGTTCGGATCGGGGACCGGCTGCTCGTCGCAGGCCCGATCGTCGCGCTGCGGCGGCTGCCCGCTCGGCCGGACCGGGCGGACCCCGATCGGCGAGCTGCCGGTGGTCGAGAGCAGCCGTCCGGAGGCCGCGTTCGGTCCGAGGTCGAGCAGCCCGGAGCCGAGTCCCGTGCCGAACCGGACGTAGGCCCCGTTGGCGTCCCGGTTCTGCCCGATCCCGGCGAGCCCGACGGCCGCATAGCCGAGGCTCTTATAGACCTCGCGGCCGGTCGTCAGCTTGCCGTCCTCGACCTTCGCGCCGGCGGCCGGGACGAGCACCTTGTAGACGCACATCGCGGCGGCGTCGAGCGGCGGCGCCAGCTGTCGCCCCTGGGCCGCGAGCCGCGTCAGCAGCGGCACGGTCGGCTCCAGCTCGTCGACCAGACGTGGCAGGCCGTCGGGCCCGGTCAGTTCACGGGCCGCCCGCATCCAGGGCAGGCTCGCGTCGATCGCCGTCCCGCTCTCGCGGACCCCGGGCAGCAGCTGGTCGGCCAGCCGGCGAACGCCGGGCAGCGCCGCGTCGAGGGCCGCGAAGGCGGCCTCGGCCCGCCGCAGGGTCGGCGGCAGCTCCCGCAACGTCTCGGCCAGCGCGCCGTGGTCGGCGGTCAGCGCGGCGGTCGTGCGGTCGAGGCCGCGGACGGCGCCCGCCAGCTGACGCCGGTGCGGCGCGAGGCCCCCGGCGAGGGCGTCGCCGGCCGCGATCAGCCGCGAGAGATCATCCTGCTGCTGTCCCTGGAGCGCATCGGCGCCCGCCGCCGACGTCCGCAGCGCGGGCGGGGTGTCGACCAGCGTCCGTTCGAGCGGGGTCGCGGCCGTCGCCGGCCCACTCGTCGCGAGCACGAGCAGCGCGGCCGTGGCGACGACGCTCCGCGCCCCGGAACGCAGGCCGGCCGAGCCCAGAAGCCGACGACGTCCCACGCTAGCGCCCCCGTCCCTGCTGGCCGGCACCGTCGGTGCCCTGGTCGCCGGCGGGGTTGCCGACCCGCCCACCGGGCGCGTACCGCTCGTTGCCGGCCTCGCAGTCGCCACGAGCGCCCGGCTGCGCCGCGTTCGGGTACGGGTTGACGTTGCGGCGGGCGGACGGCCGGCTCGTCGACCGGATCTGCGCCGGATCGACCACCAGCAGGGCCCGGGCCCAGGTCCCGTAGTCGTTGCCCACCGACAGGCTGCTGGCGAGGTTGCGGGCCAGCAACGTCCAGCTGTTGCAGCGCACCTGCCCGGGGGTCTGCTCGGCCAGGATCGGCCGCAGCGTCCGCGCCGCGGCGAGCTGGGCGTCGAGGCTCCGCCGGACCAGCGGGTCCTCCCCGAGCCGGTCCAGCGAGGCGATGCTGTCGCGCAGGCGGAGGTCGGCGTCCGGCAGCCGCTGAGCCACGGTCGTCGCCCCGCGGAGGCTGTCCTCGAGGGTCGGGGCCGCCGCGCGCAGGGCCCGCAGCCCCGGCCGCAGCTCGGCGAGCAGGCCGCGGGTCTCGACGAGCGAGGAGCGCAGACGCGGCAGGTCGCGGGTCGCCGTGGTCTGGAGTCGGGCCCCCTCGCGCAGCGCTTCGCCGATCGCCGACTCCGTGACCGGGGCCAGCGCGGCCAGGGTCGCGTCGAGGTGCCGGAGCAGCCCGGTCTCGTCCCCGGCCGCAGGGGCGATCTCGCCGACGGCCCGGGCCAGCGCGGTGATCCCGGGACCCAAGCGGGTGCGCGGCGCCGCCAGCGTCGCCATCACCGGCGCGAGATCCTCGCTGAGCGTCGCCAGGTCGCGGACCGCCCGATCGAGCTGCCGGCCGCGTCCGGCGATCGCCGCGATCAGCTCCTCGTCGGTCTGCCGCAGCGCCTTCCGTGCGCCCGCGTCGAGCGTCGTCGCCCCGGCCACCGGCTGTCCGGTCGCCGCCGTGGGGAACGGGCGCGGCGGCCGCTCGGCGGCCGTCCGCGGGCCGTCGTCGTCGCCCCCGCCGAGCAGGAGCGCGACCGCCACGACGAGGAGCACGCCGACCACCGCGAGCACCAGCAGCAGCGGCGCACGGCCGCTGCGGGTCGCGTCCGAGCCGGTCATCGGCCGTCCTCGCCGGCCGACGGCGCACCGGGCAGCAGCCCACCGTCGAGCGTGATCGGGTCGTCCTGCCCGCGAGCGGAGCTCGACGAGGTCCCGGCGGTCGCCGCTCGGCGGGCCGCCTTGCGGGCCGCGGCAGTCCGCTGCCGGTCGAGCTGGTCGAGCCGCTGCACCAGCGTCCGGTAGCGGACGTCGGATCGTGCCACCGCCAGCAGCCGGTCCGGATCGGCGCCGCCGAGCACCCGCCGGACCAGCGCCTGCTCCGCGCTCTCGCCGGTCCGGCGGCTCCCCGACGAGGAGCCCCCGCGGCCGTTCGGCTGGCCGTGGTTGGCCGAGCAGCCGGCGACGGGCTCGACCGCGTAGGCGCTGCAGCGGTCGACGAGCGTGTCGACCCGCAGGTAATGGCCGCTGTCGTCGTAGCCGTTGAGGGCGAGGGTCAGGAAGAAGATCGCGTCGAGCGCGGAGCCGAAGCCGCCGCTGCGGTCGAGCGACGTCGTGAGCGCTCGGGCATCGCGCAGGACCGGTGCGGCGGCGACCGCCAGTCGCCGGCTCCGCTCGATCGTGGGCCGGGCCGCCGCCAGCGCCTCGCGCCCGAGGCCGGCCGTCTTCCCGAGGTCGACGAGCGGATCCTTGGCCTTCGTCGCGAACGCCTCCAGCGCGCCGAGCAGCTGGGCGCCGTCGCCGGCCGAGCGTCGCAGCTCGCGGACCGTCGGGATCCCCTCCGCGGCCGTCCGTTCGAGCTCGCGCATCGTCGGCCGCAGCGCCCTCAGGCTCCCGGGGAGCTGGGCCAGGTTGGCGTCGAGCGCCGAGCGGTCGTCGGCGACCGCCTGCTGGAGGCTCGCCGCCCGGCTGACGACCCGACCGAGTCGCTCGCGGTCGCGGGCCGCGGGGGCCAGGGCGCGCGCGCCGTCGGCGGCGAGCTGCCGGAGCTGCCGCCGCTGGGCGTCGATGATCTCCAGCACCCGGTCGGTCTCCCGGAGTCCGGGTAGCGCGGCCCGGATCGTCCGCCGGAGGTCGCTTCCGCGGCCGGCGAGGCCGACCCCGAGCTCGTCGACGATCACGGCCAGCCGCTCGGACTCGCTCATCCGGGCGGTCCCGGCGAGCAGGTCGACGTCGATCGGCCGGCTCGTCCGCTCGACCGGCAGCACCGCCTGGCGCTGACCGCCGAAGCTCCGGACCGTCAGCCGCGCGGGGACGGGTCGGCCGGCGCTCCGGGGCTGGGTCGGCAGACAGGCGACGTGGCGCGCGTCGACGGCGGTCTGCGGCTGGATGCTGCACTCGGCGTCGCGGCGGAAGTCGCGGGCACCGGCAGCGTCGATCCGCAGGACGACCGCGGCGCGGCGGTCGTCGGTGACCTCTACCGCGTCGACCCGCCCGACCCGCTTCCCGTCGACCCGAACCTCCTGCCCCCGGGTGACGCCGAACGCGTTGTCGAAGATCGCCCGCACGCGGTAGCCGTCGTCCTGCGCGTTCCCGTCGCCGCCACTCCCGCAGCCGCCCAGCACGACTGCCGCCAGCGCCGCCGGCAGCGCCGCCCGCAGCAGCGCCCGCCGCACCCGGGCCGTGGGCCGGATTCCGCCGCCGCTCATGGGCCCGGCACCTGCGCCTTCGGATCGCAGTCGAGCTTGCCGTCGCGGTCGCGGAAGCCGTTCGAGCGGTCGGGACGGATCTGGGTGGCGGTCCCCGGGCAGCGCGCGGGCCCGGCGTCCTCCGGCCCGTCGCCGGCGGGACCGAGCGTCGCCTCGAGCTTGCGGGCCAACGGCCCCAGCACCGGATCGGCGGCCAGCGCCCGCGAACCGACCAACGGCTGGACCCGCGCCAGGTGGCCGTTGGCGTCGTAGCCGGCGGTCGCCTCGGCGAGCCCACGCAGCCCACCGATCGCGTCGGGGGTGAACGGCCGCAGGAAGGCCGCGATCGGCCGGCTGTCGCGGGCGGCGGTGCCGGTGTGCTCGAGGGCGGGCGCGAGCGCGTCGGCGAGCGCCGGGGCGGCGACCAGCAGGTCGCTGAGGTCGTTGTCCGCTCCCGGGGTCCGCAGCCGGGCCGCGAGCGGCGACCGCGCCAGCGGTTGCACCCGGCGCAGCATCCGCGCCAGCCGCTTGGTCGCCGGCGTCGCCGCCTCGACCAGCGGGTCGAGGTCGTCGAGCGTGCTCCGCAGGCCGGCGAAGCTGGTGGTGCCGTGACGGAGCGTTCGCGGCAGCTGCGCGAGCGTCTCGTCGATCGCCCGCTCCTGGGAGAGGACCGACGACGAGGCGGCGCGGGCGTTGCCGACGAGGCTGGTCAGGCTCCCCTGCTCGGCGGCCAGCGCGGCGACGATCTGCGAGGAGCTGCCGAGGAACCGCTCGAGCGCCGGCTGGTCGCGGGTCACCTGGGCCAGCAGCTGCTGGCTCGACCGCAGCGCCGGGTCGAGTGCGGCCAGGCTCTCCCCCGCCGCCCGCTCGTGCCCGTCGAGTGCCGTGCCTCCGCTCCGCAGCAGTTCCCGCAGCGATCGCCGCGCGGCGGGATCGAGGTCGGCAAGGAGCGTCTCGGCGTCGGCCACCGCCGGAGCCGGCCCGGCGGCGAGGGTGGCGCCGTCGGCCAGCGGCCCGGCGTCGTTCGGCCCGAGCGCGAGGGCGACGTGGCGGCGGCTGCCGGCCCCGGGCGGCGCGCTCCGGATCACCGCGGTCGTCCCGCGGCGCAGGCGGGCCTGGCCCGCCTCCAGCTCGATCTCGACCAGCGCCGTACGGTCGCCCGCGAGCCGCAGGTCGGCGACGCTGCCGAGCCGCCGCTCGCCGACCCGGACCGGATCGCCGACGTCGAGCTGGCCGGCGTCAGGCAGACGCAGCAGGTAGCGGTGGCGTGGCGCGTCCGAGTCCGCCAGCAGGACCCAGGCCGCCACCAGCGCGACGAGCACCGTCACCGCGAGCGCGATCCCCGCCGTGCGGGATGGCCGCGTCACGCGCGTAGGCCGCGGACGAAGGCCCGGGACGGTTGGAGAGCAAGCGAGAGCACGAGGGGACGGACACGGGCCGAGCGCGACCAGGATCGCGGGCCTGGGTTCGCTTGATGTTACGACGACGGTGCGTCGCCGCCGGCCCGTCGCCGGCCTCGTCGGGCGCGGCCGACTCGGCCGCCCCGCTGTCCGCGGCCCGCGTTTCCCCCGGCGGGCGTCCCGCCACCGCAGGACGCTCGAGCCGAGGGGTGCGGGAACCGCGCTTAGTTCATGCCCAGCGGGCCGCGCGAGGACCCGGCCAGGAACTGGCTGACGAAGGCGTTCTCCGAGTTGAAGAGCTCCTCCGCGGGACCCGCCTCCACGATCCGACCACGCCACAGCACGTTGATGTACTGGGCCACGCGCCGCGCGGTCATGATGTCGTGGGTGATCAGGGTGAAGGCCGGCATGTGGTCCTGCTGCCGGGCCGTCGCCTGCTCCATCGTGTCGGCGTGGATCTCCTTGATCAGCTCGCCGAGCAGCGCGGTACGGACCGGGTCGAGGCCCGAGTCCGGCTCGTCGAAGAGCACGATCGAGGGGTCCAGCACGAGCGCCCGGGCGAAGCCGGCGCGCTTGCGCATGCCGCCGGAGAGCTCGTTGGGGAACTTGTCGTGCGCGTCGCCGAGGCCGACCTCGTCGAGCCGGCGGTCGACGATCGCCTTGACGTCCTCTTCGCTCTTGTCCGTGTGCTGACGGAGCGGGAACGCGACGTTGTCGTAGATGTCCATCGAGCCGAACAGCGCGCCGTCCTGGAACAGCACCCCGAACTTGCGGCGCATCGCCAGCAGCTGCTCGAGCGGCATCCCCGGGACGGACTCGCCGTGCACCAGCACGTCGCCGTCGTCCGGGTAGAGCAGCCCGACCATGTGCTTGATGCAGACGGACTTGCCGGTGCCGGACGGCCCGAGGATCATCGAGATCATGCCCTCCGGCAGGCCCATGTTGAGGCCCCGGAGGATCTTGTTGCGGCCGAAGGCCTTGTGCATCTCGATGAACTCGACGGCGTCCTGGGCGCCCGACGAGCGGTGCGACCCGGTGTGCCACTGGTACTCGTCGTCCGGATCGTGGACGGCGGGCTCGTGGACGACCTCGACACCGCCGGTCGCCGGCGACGCCTGCTCGGTCGCGCCCCGCGAGCGCTGGCTCGCCGGGATCGGGGCCTGCGGCTCGTCGTCGGGGAGGTCGAGCTCCGTGGCCGTGAGCGGCTCGGAGGCCCGTTCGAGCGAGTCGTCGCGCTCGCCGAACAGCGGCTCGCGCGGCTCGTCGCCGTGCTCGCCCGGTTCGTCGTTCCCGCGTCGTGGCATGTTCGACATGAGTCCTTACCCTCCGATTGGTGCGCGTGGATTGGCGCCCCAGAAGACCTGGGTCCCGAGCATGGCGATCAGGTGCACCATGACCAGGTTGACGGCCATCGACTTGGCCGTGGCGGTACCGACGCCGACGGGTCCACCGCTGGCGTTGTACCCGTAATAACAGCCGACGAGCACGATCACCGTGGCCATCGACATCGCCTTGATCAGGCTGTAGATCAGGTCCGGCGGATTCTGGAACATCCAGAAGATCAGCAGGTACCCGCCGGACGACACGTCTCCGACCTGCTTGACCACCGCCAGGTAGCTGGCCGCGAAGGCCGCGCCGACGCCGGCGACGTAGAGGAACGGCAGCACCAGCCACGAGGCGAGCAGACGGGTCGCGCAGAGGAACAGCACGGAGTCGAAGCCCATGACCTCGAGCGCGTCGATCTCCTCCGAGATCCGCATCGAGCCGAGCTCGGCGACGATGCCGGTCCCGACCTTGGCGGCCATCATGTAGCCGAACACCGTCGGCACCATCTCGCGCAGGTCGCACCACGAGGTGAACACGCCGGCGTAGGCCGGGGCGCCGACCGAGCGGATGAAGTACGCGCCCTCGATGCCGCACTGGAGCCCGATGAAGAAGACCAGGCCCCAGATCACCAGCGCCGAGGTCGTGATCAGGACGCCGGCCTGGCGGAGCGCCTCGCCGGAGAACCGCAGCACCCGCAGCGAGTAGACCTGCCCCAGCACCCTGCCCGAGAACTTGGTGGCGTCACCGACGGCACCGAGCATCTCCTTCGGCTGTTCGAGCCAACTGCTCATCGGAGCACCTCTGACGTGACGCGCACGAGGATCACTTGATCACCAGCATCTCTGGGTTGGTGGCCAGCAGGGTCTGGGTGAAGGCGTAGTTGAAGACGAACACCCCGAGCATGGCGATCACGACCGCCTGGTTCACCGCTCTGCCGACGCCTTCCGCACCGCCCTTCGCGGTCATGCCCTTGTAGGAGCAGACGACCGCGATGATCGCCCCGAAGAGCGTGCACTTGAGGAACGACGCCCAGAGGTCGGTGACCGAGGCGTTGCTGAAGAAGGTCGCCCAGAACGGTCCGAGCGGGGCACCGTTGATCAACGTCGCGAGGACGCCGCCGAAGATGCCGAAGATGATCGCGTAGACGTCGAACAGCCCGGTCACGATCATCAGCGCGAGGAAGCGCGGGACGACGAGGCTCTTGACCGGGTCAATCCCGAGCACCTGCAGCGCGTCGAGCTCCTCCCGGATCTTGCGGGCGCCGAGGTCGGCGGTGATCGCCGTGCCGGCCACGCCGACCAGGATCACCGAGGTCACCACCGGCGCGAACTCCCGGATCGACGCCAGCACGAAGAACCCGCCGAGACGGTCCAGCGCTCCGAACAGGACCAGGAAGTTCGCCGCCTGCAGGCCCGGGGCGCCGAAGCTGATCGCCACGGTCGAGACCATCAGCGGGAACCAGCAGAGACGAAGTGTGAAGAGGAACTGCTGGACGAACTCGTCCCCGTAGGAATATGGAGGCCGGACGGCGGACACGATGGTCTTGCCTGTCAGGAGAACGACGTCGCCGATCTCCTCCAGGGCTCCCCGGGCGGGATCGAAGATGCGGTTGGAGACGGTGCGGGCCATGAACGTTCGACTTCCGTTGGCCACGAAGGGCACTAAGCGGACCGCGCAAGCCTACGCGAACGCCCAGCTGTGTGCCAGCGGCCACACGCGCGACCAGTCCACGACTGGCTTTTCCGCCCCCCGGCGAACCGGACTCGGAGTAGGTTTAGTTCTGGTTACGCCTGCGTACGGCGTATGATCAGTAGTCGGATCGTCATTCTCGGCCGGATCGAAGACGCCGCTGTATCAGCGGCGCCTGTGTTAGCCTGCCCGCGCGATGACGGCGACGCTACGAAACTCCCCTCGGCCCGCACTCACGGCGCTGGTGCTCGCCGTCGGCGTGGCGTTCGCGCTCCCCGGCTGCGGGGGCTCCGACGACGTGCAGGTCGTCGACGCCTCCAAGGGCCAGCCATTCAAGGTCTCGGCCACCGGCTCGTTCGCCGCGACCCAGGACCTCGGCTCGACGAACGCGCTCCGGATCACCGTCCGCAACGACGACACGCGGACGATCCCCAACGTCGCGGTGATCGTCAAGGGCCTCGACCACCGGATCGCGACGACCAACAACGGCACCGGCAAGGTCGCCGACCCGGACCGGCCGATCTGGTCGCTCGACGCCCCGCCCCCGGGCGGTGAGACCTCCTACGTCAACACCTGGGCGCTCGGCCCGCTCAAGGCCGGCGACTCCCGCACCTTCCGCTGGCGCCTGACGCCGATCGTGCCCGGGACCCACGAGGTCACCTGGCGGGTCGCCGGTGGCCTCGTCGAGGACGGCCCGGTCCAGGCCTCCGACGGCGGCGCCGACAGCGGCGCCTTCACCGTCCGCATCGCCCGCTGAGCCCCGGCCCGCGCCACCCGCCGCGCCACCCATGCGGGTGCCTGCGCGGTGGGCGCGGACCGAGCAGGTCGGGACGCGTGGGACGAGCGCCGTGCACCCGCGCTACCGAGTCCCACGCGTGCCGAGGTGGGAGGCGTCCACGGACGCCTCCCACCATCCGCTACCGACTCGGCGGCAGGTCCTCGACGCTGTGGGCCTGGAGCGTCTCGCTCCCGGCCTCACCGGTCCGGATCCGGTACGACTCGTCGACCGGCATCACGAAGACCTTGCCGTCGCCGACCGCCCCGGTCCGCGCGTGCTTGAGGATCGCGTCGACGATCGTCTGGACGTCGCCGTCGTCGACCACGCACTCGATCTTCAGCTTCGGGCGGAGGTAGTTCGTCAGCTCCGCCCCGCGGTACTTCTCGGTGATGCCCTTCTGCCGACCCGAGCCCTTGACCTCGCTGACCGAGAGGCTCGGGAAGCCGAGGTTCAGCAACTCGCTGCGGATCGGCTCGAAGGCCTCGTGACGGAGATAGGCGACGATCATCTTCATGAGCTGACTCCTGCGGACGCGATGGGGCCGGGCAGAGAGGGGGTCGGCGCCGCGGCTCCGGGACCCACCAGCTCCGACTCGGGGATGAACTGCTCAGGGTAGCCGTACATGCCGTGCTCGGAGATGTCGAGGCCGGCACGCTCCTCCTCTTCGCTGACCCGGAGGCCGATCGTCTTCTTGATCAGGAAGAACACGATGTAGGAGAGGACGAAGACCGCGAGGAAGGCCGCGACGACGCCCGCCATCTGCACGCCGAGCTGCTCGAAGCCGCCGCCCTGGAACAGGCCCGCCTCGCCGACCCCGTTGTAGGCCGCCAGCCGCTCCGAGGTGAAGAGACCACACGAGAGCGTGCCCCAGATGCCGGCCAGGCCGTGGGCGGAGAGCGCACCGACCGGGTCGTCCAGCTTGAGGCGGTCGAAGGCGTAGATGCCGGCGACGCAGATCAGGCCACCGATGACGCCGATGATCGGCGCGGCCCAGAACTCGACGTAGCCCGAGGGAGCGGTGATCGCGACCAGGCCGGCGATCGCGCCGTTGGCGGCCATGCCGACGTCCAGCTTCTTGCCGAGCAGGTAGGAGAGCAGCGAGGCGCCGAGGACGCCGCCGGCAGCACCGAGCTGCGTGACGAGCGCGACCTCGGCGAAGCGGCCGTCGGCCGTGCCGACCGTCGAACCGGCGTTGAAGCCGAACCAGCCGACCCAGAGGATGATCGCGGCGAGCCCGACGAACGGCATCGAGTGGCCCGGGATCGCCCGTGGCTTGCCGTCCTTGTCGTACTTGCCCAGCCGCGGCCCGAGCAGCAGCAGCGCCGCGAGACCGCCGGTCGCGCCGACGAGGTGGACCGCCGTCGAACCGGCGAAGTCCTGGACGCCGCCGCCGATCTCGGCGAGCAGGCCGCCACCGAAGATCCAGTGCGCGGTCAGCGGGTAGATCAGGGCCGAGAAGACGATCCCGTAGATCACGTAGGCGCTGAACTTGATCCGCTCGATCGTCGTGCCCCAGACGATCGCCAGCGAGACCGCGCAGAAGGCGAACTGGAAGAGCATGAAGGCGGCGCTCGAGCCGTTGACCTTCTGCCCCTCGCCGGTGAAGGTCGTGGCGAAGAACCCGTCGCCGCTGATCACCTGGCCTGGGTGGAAGAAGAACCCGGAGTCGCCGAAGATCGTGCCGGCGCCACCGAACGCCAGCCCGAAGCCGATCGCCCACCAGCCGATCGAGGCGACCGAGAAGTTGACGAAGATCTTGGCCACGATCGCGCCGACGTTCTTCGAGCGGGAGAAGCCCAGCTCGAGGAGCAGGAAGCCCGCCTGCATGAAGACGACCAGGATCGCCGCGAGGATGATCCAGACGAGATCGATGTTGGTGCCGTTGGTGGTGACCTGCTCGCTCAGCGACTGGAGTGTCGGCGGCTCGTCCTGGGCGAACGCTGCCGTGGGCAGCGCTAGTGATGCGATGGCAGCAAGCCCGAGCCCGCTGCTGAACCTACGTCGGGTCGACGACATCCGTGTTCCTCCTAGATCGGACTTCCTGCAGCTTCCGTCGCGACCGCTTCCAGCCGGCTGGACCGATGGCAAAAACGAGGGTGTGCAGATGCTCCACCCCGGCGGCCCCCTTCCACCGCGGCAGGCGAGGCCACACCCCCTTTGGACATCGGGATAAGGTCTGCCACGTCCGGGCGGACCTACGCTCGCCGCCGGCCCTTTTGCGGGCGCACGTCAGAATGCGTGTGTCCGCGTGAGAGCCGGTCACCGACCCCGAGGAGTCTTTGCAGCCCATGACCCAGTCCCGCCAGAGGAACGTCACCGCCGCGCGGTGGACCGCCGACGAGGTCGCTTTCGGCATCGACGACCTCACCCGTCCGCAGAACCAGATCTTCGGCGTGGACGTCTTCAGCCCGGCGGTGCAGCGCCAGCGGCTCCCGAAGGACGTGTACAAGCGCCTCCAGCGGACGCTCGAGCGGGGCGAGGCCCTCGACGTCAGCCTGGCCGACGCCGTCGCCTCGGCGATGCGCGATTGGGCGCTGGAGAAGGGCGCCAGCCACTACACCCACTGGTTCCAGCCGCTGACCGGCTCGACCGCCGAGAAGCACGACTCGTTCTTCAACCCGACCGACGACGGCGGCGCGATCGCCGACTTCTCGGGCAAGGAGCTGATCCAGGGCGAGCCGGACGCGTCCTCGTTCCCGTCGGGCGGCATCCGCGCGACCTTCGAGGCCCGCGGCTACACCGCCTGGGACCCGACCTCCCCCGCGTTCATCCTCGAGAACCCGAACGGCGCCCTGCTCTGCATCCCGACGGCGTTCACGTCGTGGACGGGCGAGGCGCTGGACACCAAGATCCCGCTGCTGCGCTCGATGGACGTGCTCAGCCGCTCCGCGGTCCGCGCCCTGCGCCTGCTCGGTGACGACGACCCGCAGCGCGTCTTCACCACGATCGGCGCCGAGCAGGAGTACTTCCTCATCGAGGAGCAGTACTACTACGAGCGTCCCGACCTCCAGATCACCGGCCGGACGCTGTTCGGCGCCCAGCCGCCGAAGGGCCACGAGCTCGACGACCACTACTTCGGGGCGATCCCGGAGCGCGTGCTCGCCTACATGCTCGAGTGCGAGCGCCAGCTCCAGAAGCTCGGCGTGCCGGTCAAGACCCGTCACAACGAGGTCGCGCCGGGCCAGTACGAGCTGGCCCCGCTGTACGAGACGTCGAACGTCGCGGCCGACCACCAGCACCTGGTGATGCAGGTCCTCCAGCAGACTGCTCCCCACTACGGCCTGGTCTGCCTGCTGCACGAGAAGCCGTTCGCCGGCGTCAACGGCTCGGGCAAGCACAACAACTGGTCGATGAGCACCGACCTCGGCGGCAACCTGCTCGATCCGGGCGACACGCCGCACTCGAACCTGATCTTCCTGTTCTACTGCTCGGCCGTCATCCGCGCCGTCGACGAGCACCAGGGCCTGCTGCGGGCGACCGCCGCCGGCGAGGGCCAGGACCACCGCCTCGGGGCCAACGAGGCCCCGCCGGCGATCATCTCGATGTTCCTCGGCGGCGAGCTGGAAGCCGTCTTCGAGGCGATCGAGGCCGGCGAGGGCGACCCGTCGTCGCCGGGATCGTTCCTCGGCATGGGCACGCCGGTCCTGCCGCCGCTGCCGCGTCACGGCGGCGACCGCAACCGGACCTCGCCGTTCGCCTTCACCGGCAACAAGTTCGAGTTCCGCGCGCTCGGCTCGAGCCAGTCGCTCGGCCTGACCAACACGGTCCTCAACACGATGGCCGCCGAGTCGATCGACGCGCTCTCCGACATGCTCGAGGCCAAGCTGGCCGCCGGCACCGAGCTGGCCACGGCCGTGACCGAGGTCACCGCCGAGGTCTACGCGAAGCACAAGCGGATCATCTTCGACGGCGACGGCTACTCCGACGACTGGCAGGTGGAGGCGAAGAAGCGCGGGCTGCTGAACTACCGCACCACCCCCGACGCGCTCCCGGCCCTGGTCGCGCCGACGTCGATCGCGCTGTTCGAGAAGTACGACGTGCTCTCCGCGCGTGAGGTCGAGGCCCGCTTCGACGTGCTCGTCGAGCAGTACGGCGTCAAGGTCAACATCGAGGCGGAGACCGCCGCCACGATCGCCCGCACGCTGATCCTGCCGGCTGCGGTCGCGCAGCTGAAGCTGCTCCAGGACGTCGGGCTCGACGCCCCGGCGGCGGAGATGCGCGGGCTGACCGAGGAGATCTACACCCGGATCCTCGAGCTCGAGCGGCTCAACCGGACTGAGGGCGAGCTGGCCGACCTCAACCACGCGATCTTCCTCCGCGACGAGATCCTGCCGGCGATGAACGCCGTCCGCGAGATCGCCGACAAGCTCGAGAAGATCGTCGCCGACGACCTCTGGCCGCTGCCGCTGTACTCGGAGATGCTCTTCATCAAGTAGCGCCTCCCCCGGCCTCCCGGCCGGACCCGCAGCACCCCGGAACCCCCGTCCTGCACGGGGGTTCCGGCGTTTCGGGGTCCTCTAGGAGACGGCCGCCACGAGAACGAGGAAGAACGTGCCGAGCACCTCGGAGAACAGGCGCCGCCACTCCTGCTTAGGCTCCTTGAAGTCCTCGATACGGTCGACGACGCTCTGCTCGTAGCGAGCGATCGGGGCCCCGAACGGGAAGGTCTTGGGTCACCGTCATGGCCGTCTCCCTAGTTGGTCACCGACCAGCTCTTGAGGAGCTTTCGGGCGGTGCCGTTGTTGCCGAGGTGGTAGACGGACACGCTGGTGGGGTGGACGGGGAACGGCTCGAAAGGCTCGGCCTCGATGATCTTGAGGTCGTCGAACTTGGCGACGCCGACGGTGATGTGCGGGAGGTACTTGCCGTCGCCGATCTGGTTGGGCACGTATGCCTGCACCCAGTCGATGATGGTCGGGCTGATCGTCTCGCCGGGGTCGGCGACGAACGCCGCCGCGGTGCCATTGGGCTCGACGAACGGTGCGACGGCGTTGACGAGCTTGGCTTGGAATTCGAGCACGTCGGGGCTGGCCGAGACGAGGATCGCGGTCAGCCCGTAGCCGGGAAAGCCCCAGTCGGCGTGCGTGATCTTGACGCCCTGGTAGCCAAGCGAGGCCAGGTCGGTCTCGCCGACTGTCTTCTCGACGGCGTCGTAGACCTTGTCGAGGTCGGCGGTGCGTACGTAGCGCTGCAAGGTCGTGATGTGCGGCATGTGGGTGTCATCAAGCACCCACCCCTCGGGCATGCTTTGCAGCACCCGTGCGTTGGTCGCGCGGGCGCGCTCCAGTGCATGCTCGTCGGGGTCGATCAGAATGTCGATCGCTGTCAGATCGCTCATGCGCTCGCTCCGGTCTTGAACACGGTGGCCCAGTCGTTCTTCATGCTCACGACCGTCCAGCCGAGCGCCTTCGCTTGCTCGACGGACCTCTCCGCGCCCGCGGTGTACGCGAACTCGCGTTCCTCGTCGTCGTGATCGACAAGAACCGAGAACGTCGCGGCCTGAAGCATCTCGATGTCCACGTCGGCGTTGCCGCCAGCGAACACGGGCAGCCGGCCGGTCTGGGCAAAGATGTGCTCCGGCTTGCCCGGCCCGACGTCGAGGCCGCCCAGCGCATGCTCGGCCCGGACGATCCTGCCGTCGGCATACGTGTACTCGGCGGCGGTGCCGATCACGTTCTCCTTGTAGATCCCCCACGTCTCCTCCGCGAATACCCGCATGAACTCCCGGCCGCCACCGGAGCAGACGAACACGCGGAAGTCGACCGCCTTGAGGTAGTCGAGCAGCTCCAGCATCGGCTCGTAGACCAACTCGATGTACGGCACCCCGAGCTTGGGCTGCTTGACCGTCGTCAGCCACTCCCGGACCTGCGCGTCGAACTCATCGGGCGTCGAGCCGCCCCATGTGCGCGTGAACGCGGCCAGCAGCGACTCCACGACGGCCGGCTCCTGGACCGCGATCCCGGCGAAGAAGGCCGGGTCACGGGCGAGGATCGCCTTGTACGGCTGCTGCTCCGCAAGCGCCGGGTCGGCCTTGACCTCCTCGCCCCATCGACGAAAGACGAAGTCGAACTGCGGCGGCAGCGGCTGCTCCACCCACAACGTCCCGTCGTTGTCGAACGTCGCAACCCGATCCGCCAGCTCGACGAACCCCGGCCCCGGCGTCGTCGCCGACGTCACGAAATCAACGATCGCCTGCTTTGCAGGGCCCTCATTCCAACTAGCGAGCACACTCTCGGTCACGGTCAGCTCCCTCGGCAGTCGACCTCGGCCACACCGGACCGGATCATCGCGTGAAGCTAGCGCGTCGCCCTGGACCTGCCATCGCCCGAACAGGATGATTCGGTGTGCCGCTGGCGAGCGGAACAGGGTCGGTGGAGGACGGCAGGCCGCCCGGTAGTCGTCCACCGTGACGGTGGACGACGCATCGCGGAACGACCAACGCCCCAGCCCGCCCCCACAACGACGAACGGCCCGCCGAGGCGGGCCGTTCGAAAGGCTGGTGCGGGGCGACCTCGAGCCGCCCCGCGCCGGCAACGCTCAGCGCAGGTCGAACCGATCTGCGTCCATCACCTTCACCCACGCGGCGACGAAGTCGCGCACAAAGGCCTCGCGCGCGTCGTCGGCCGCGTAGACCTCGGCCAGCGCGTGCAGCTCGGAGTTCGAGCCGAAGACCAGGTCGACGCGGGAGCCGGTCCACTTGACCTCGCCCGTCGCGCGGTCGCGGCCCTCGAACGTCCCCTCGTTGCCCGCCACGGCCGACCACTCCGTGCCGAGGTCGAGCAGGTTCACGAAGAAGTCGTTCGCGAGCGTGCCCGGCCGGTCGGTCAGGACGCCGTCGGTCGAGCCGCCGGCGTTGGCGCCCAGCACGCGCAGGCCGCCGACCAGGACGGTCGTCTCCGGCGCGCTCAGGTTGAGCAGGTTCGCCCGGTCGATCAGCAGGTACTCGGCGGTCAGTCGCTGCTTGCCGGACAGGTAGTTGCGGAACCCGTCCGCGACCGGCTCCAGCGCGTCGAACGACGCGACGTCGGTCTGCTCCTGCGACGCGTCGACGCGGCCGGCCGTGAACGGCACGACGACGTCGACGCCGCCCTGCTTGGCCGCCCGCTCGACCGCGGCCGAACCGGCGAGCACGATCAGGTCGGCCAGCGAGACCTGCGCGCTGCCGCCGGCGTTGAACGACGCCTGGATGCCCTCGAGGGCCGTCAGGACCGTCGCGAGCTGCTCGGGATCGTTGGCCTCCCAGTCCTTCTGCGGGGCGAGGCGCACGCGGGCACCGTTGGCCCCGCCGCGCTTGTCGCTGCCACGGAACGAGCTGGCCGAGGCCCAGGCGGTCGAGACCAGCTGAGCGGTCGTCAGGCCGGACTCGAGGACCTTCGCCTTCAGCGCGGCGACGTCGGCGTCACCGATGACCGTGGCCGGGGCCTCCGGCAGCGGGTCCTGCCACAGCAGGGTCTCGCTCGGGACCTCGGGGCCGCGGTAGCGGGAGACCGGGCCCATGTCGCGGTGCGTCAGCTTGAACCAGGCGCGGGCGAAGGCGTCGGAGAACGCGTCCTGATCGTCCTTGAACCGGCGCGAGATCTTCTCGTAGGCCGGGTCGGCGCGCAGCGCCAGGTCGGAGGTCAGCATCCGCGGCTCGCGCTTGCCGTCGCCGAACGCCTCGGGCACCAGGTCGGCGCCGCCGTTGTTGATCGGCCGCCACTGCTGCGCGCCGGCCGGGGACTTCGTCAGCTCCCACTCGTAGGCGAACAGGATGTGGAAGAACTCGTTGTCCCAGCGGGTCGGGTGGTAGGTCCAGGTGACCTCCAGGCCGCTGCCGATCGTGTCGCCGGCGTTGCCGCTGCCGTAGCTGTTCTTCCAGCCCAGGCCCTGCTGCTCCAGCGGGGCGGCCTCGGGCTCGGGGCCGACGTACTTGTCGGGGTCAGCGGCGCCGTGGGTCTTGCCGAAGGTGTGGCCGCCGGCGATCAGCGCGACGGTCTCCTCGTCGTTCATCGCCATCCGGGCGAACGTCTCGCGGATGTCGCGGGCCGAGGCGAGCGGGTCCGGGTTGCCGTTCGGGCCCTCCGGGTTGACGTAGATCAGCCCCATCTGGACCGCGCCCAGCGGGTTCTCCAGCTGGCGGTCGCCGGTGTAGCGCTCGTCGCCGAGCCACTCGGTCTCCGGGCCCCAGTAGACGTCCTCGTCGGGCTCCCAGACGTCCTCGCGACCGCCGGCGAAGCCGAAGGTCTCGAAGCCCATCGTCTCCAGCGAGACGTTGCCGGCGAGGATCATCAGGTCGGCCCAGGAGAGGCTGCGACCGTACTTCTGCTTGATCGGCCAGAGCAGCCGGCGGGCCTTGTCGAGGTTGACGTTGTCGGGCCAGCTGTTGAGCGGGGCGAACCGCTGTTGCCCGGCGCCGGCGCCGCCGCGGCCGTCGCTGATCCGGTAGGTGCCGGCGCTGTGCCAGGCCATCCGGACCATGAACCCGCCGTAGTGGCCGAAGTCCGCGGGCCACCAGTCCTGCGAGGTCGTCAGGAGCTCGGCGAGGTCCTGCTTGACCGCAGCCAGGTCGAGCGACTCGAACGCCTTCGCGTAGTCGAACTGCTCGCCGAGCGGGTTCGCCACGGCGGGGTTCTTGGCGAGGATCTTCAGGTTGAGCCGCTCCGGCCACCAACTACGGTTGCCGCCACCCTGCGTCGGGTGGGGGGCGCGGCCATGGGCGACCGGGCAGCCGTTCGCGGGCTGCTCGTTGACCTCACCGATGACGGCGTCAGGCTTCTCGGACACGGGGACTCTCTTCCGGGGTACAGGGGGAGCTGGGTCGTCGATCGGTCGGCGGCCGGCGTGGGCGGCCGCTCGAGCCGTCCGATCTGTTCGACCACCCTACCTTGCTCTATTGCGAGACGCGTAAAGACAATGTTCTTCAAGTAGTGGTCCTCCGTGCGGGCGGCCGGAACCGACCCCGCGGCATATCCGAACAGATATGATGAAGGGCATGACCAGCGGAGCCGACATCCTTCGGGAGGTCCGAACCCAGGCGGGGTTGTCGCAAGCCGAGCTCGCACGTCGCGCCGGCACGTCGCAGGCAACGCTCTCCTCCTACGAGCACGGGCGCAAGCAACCTTCCGCCTCGACCCTCGCCCGGGTCGTGGCCGCCGCCGGATGGCGACTGACCGCCGTCCCGGCCGAGCAGCGGACGCTTCACCCCTCGGCCGAGCAAGCCCGCGAACGCGGACGACAGCTGGAGGAGGTCATGGAGCTCGCCGAAGCCCTCCCGACCCGCCACGACCCGGTCCTCCGCTTCCCGCCCCTGCTCAACCTCCGCCCGGCCCACTAGCCACCCGTGCCCGGCCTCCTCGCCTCCCGGCTGCTGGAGCTGCACCGGGCGCTTGCCGCTCGTGGGATCCCGCACGCGTTCGGCGGGGCGATCGCGCTCGCCTACTGGACCAACGACCCCCGAGGGACCAGCGACCTCGACGTGAACATCTTCGTCGCGCACACCGACAGCCCCCGGGCGCTCGAAGCACTACCCACGGAGATCGCCCAGACCCCGACGACCGCGACGGAGATCATCCGAGACGGACAGGTCCGACTGTGGTGGGACACCACGCCGATCGACCTCTTCTTCAACACCGTTCCCGTCCACGACCAGACCGCCAGACACGTCGAGATCAAGCCGTTCTCGGACGCGAAGATCCCGGTCCTCGGGCCCATCGAGCTGGCGACCTTCAAGGCGATGTTCGACCGCACGAAGGACTGGGCCGACATCGAAGCCATGGTCGCCGCCGACGCCGTCGACCTCGATGCGGTGCGCGAGACCCTGGCCTCGATGCTCGAACCCGATGACCCGAGGTTCGACCGCCTGCGCGAGGCGATCCGCCGTGCCGGCAGGTCGCACGGGAACTAGCGCCCGGAGCCCCACCGCCCAACCTTGACACAGCTGTGGCAAGGTTGCCCTCGGCGTTGCTACCCTTCACGAATGGCCGAGCGCGATTACCTGGCAGCCGTCCGCGACCACGTGGTGGTCTTCGACGGGAGCATGGGCGCCCTGCTGGAGGACAAGAACCTCTCGCTGGAGGACGACTACAAGCTCCCCGGTCGCGCGCACGAGGTCCTGGTCCTCAACCGGCCGGACGTCATCGAGGAGCTCCACACCACGATGCTCGACGCCGGCGCGACCGTGCTCGAGACCGACTCCTTCCAGGCCTCGCGCCTGAAGCTGGAGGAGTGGGGCCTGGCCGAGCACACGCTCGAGATCAACGTCCGCGCCGCCGAGATCGCCCGCAAGGCCGCCGGCCCCGACCGCTTCGTCGCCGGCTCGATCGGCCCGACCGGCTTCCTGCCGTCGTCCGACGACCCGACCCTCGGCAACATCCTCTTCCCGGAGCTGGTGACGGTCTTCGAGGAGCAGTCCCGCGGCCTGATCCAGGGCGGAGCCGACCTCCTGATCATCGAGACCGCGCAGGACATCCTCGAGGTCAAGGCCGCGATCTTCGGCGCCCGCGAGGCGTTCAAGGCGACCGGCCGCAAGGTCCCGCTGCAGATCTCGGTCTCGCTGCTGCCCAACGGCGGCAAGATGCTGCTGGGCACCGACGTCGCGTCCGTCGTCACCACGCTCGAGGCGCTCAAGGCCGACGTGATCGGGCTCAACTGCTCGACCGGCCCCGAGGACATGCGCGACGCGATCCGCTACCTCGGCGAGAACGCCCGCGTCCCCGTCCACTGCATCCCCAACGCCGGCATCCCCCAGCAGGGCATCAACGGCGAGACGGTCTTCCCCGAGAAGCCCCAGCCGCTGGCCGACGCGCTCGGCGAGTTCGTCGACGACTACGGCGTGGCGATCGTCGGCGGCTGCTGCGGCACGACCCCGGAGCACATCTCGGCGATCGCCGAGCGGGTCGCCGGCAAGCCCGCCGGCGCGACCACCCACAACGCGGGCCGGGTCACGCGCAACATCCAGGTCTCGTCGATGATCGCGGCGGCCGACCTCGTCCAGGAGCCGCGCCCGACGATCGTCGGCGAGCGCGTCAACTCGCAGGGCTCGCGCAAGGCCAAGGAGCTGCTCCTGGCCGACGACTACGACTCGCTGACCACGATCGCCGAGGGCCAGGTCGAGGGCGGCGCCCACGTGCTCGACGTCTGCGTCGCGCTGACCGAGCGCAGCGACGAGGCCGAGCAGATGCGGCAGGTCGTCAAGAAGATCAGCCTCACCCAGCCGGCGCCGATCCAGATCGACTCGACCGAGCCCGACGTGATCAAGACGGCCCTGGAGCAGATCCCGGGCCGCGCGATCGTCAACTCGGTCAACCTCGAGGCCGGCCGCGACAAGATGGACGTCGTGGTCCCGCTGGCGCTGGAGCACGGCGCGATGGTGATCGCGCTCACGATCGACGAGATCGGGATGGGCAAGACGGTCGAGCGCAAGCTCGAGATCGCCGAGCGGCTCAAGCAGATCGCCTGCGACGAGCACGGGCTCGAGCCCGAGGCGCTGATCTTCGACCTCCTGACCTTCACCCTCACCACCGGTGACGAGGAGTGGCGCGACTCCGCCGTCCAGACGATCGAGGCGATCCGGGCGATCGGCGGCCGCCTGCCCGGCGTCAAGACCTCGCTCGGCGTCTCCAACGTCAGCTTCGGCGTCGGCCTGGCCGCGCGCTCGGTCCTGAACTCGGTCTTCCTCTACCACTGCGTCGAGGCCGGCCTCGACCTGGCGATGGTCAACCCGGCCCACATCATCCCGATGGGCGAGATCGACCCCGTCGAGCGGCAGCTGGCCGAGGACCTGGTCTGGAACCGCCGCGAGGACGCGCTCGAGCTGTTCATCAACCACTTCGAGGCGAAGGGGCCGGGCCAGGAGGCCGAGGAGAAGGCCGACCCGACCGCGGAGATGGAGCCGGAGGAGGCGCTCCACTTCCGGATCCTCAAGCGCAAGAAGGACGGCGTCGAGGCCGACATCGACCGCGCGGTCGAGAAGCTCGGCGCGGTGCCGGTGCTCAACGACGTGCTGCTGCCGGCGATGAAGGAGGTCGGCGACAAGTTCGGCGCCGGCGAGCTGATCCTGCCGTTCGTGCTGCAGTCGGCCGAGGTCATGAAGAAGGCCGTCAAGCAGCTCGAGAACTACCTCGAGCGGACGGCGGACTACACCAAGGGCACCGTCGTCCTGGCGACCGTCTTCGGCGACGTCCACGACATCGGCAAGTCGCTGGTCAACACGATCCTGAGCAACAACGGCTACACCGTCATCGACCTCGGCAAGCAGGTCCCGGTCGGCACGATCCTCGAGGCGGCCAAGGAGCACGACGCGACCGCGATCGGCCTCTCGGCGCTGCTCGTCTCGACCTCCAAGCAGATGCCGCTGGCCGTCCAGGAGCTGCACCGCGAGGGCCTCAAGTACCCGGTCCTGGTCGGCGGCGCGGCGATCAACCGCAACTTCTCCTACCGCGCGCTCCACCCCAACGGGCTCGACGACGACACCGCCTACGAGGGCGGCGTCTTCTACTGCAAGGACGCCTTCGAGGGTCTGAGCGTGATGGACCGGATGGTCGACGACAACGCCCACCCGGAGATGCTCGAGGAGATCAAGGCCGGCGCGATCAAGCTCCGCAACCAGGCCAAGGCCGACGAGAACCTGCCGCCGCTGACCGACGCCTCCGTGCGCTCGCCGGTCGCGGCCGACGCCCCGGTGCCGGAGCCGCCCTTCTGGGGCGTGCAGGAGGTGCCCGTCGACATGGACGAGCTGTACCACCACCTCGACACCCACGTGCTCTTCAAGCTCCACTGGGGCGGCAAGGGGATCAAGGGCGACGCCTGGCGGGCGCTCGTCGAGGGCGACGGCGAGGAGGAGGGCTTCCGGCCCAAGCTCGAGCGGATGTGGGCCGAGCAGGACTACCTGCGGCCGCGCGCGCTGATCGGCTTCTTCCCCTGCTACGCCGACGGCAACGACGTCGTGCTGCTCGATCCGGAGGACCGCAAGACCGAGATCAACCGGTTCGTCACCCCGCGCCAGCAGAAGGGCGACCGGATGGCCACCTCCGACTTCTTCCGCCCCGGCGTGAAGCAGGAGGACGGGACCGTCGTGGCCCCCGAAGAGCTCGACGTGATCGCGGTCCAGGCGCTGACCGTCGGCGAGGAGGTCACCGAGCTGATGGCCAAGCTCGAGGCCGAGGGCGAGTACGCCGAGCAGCTGTTCGTGCACGGCCTCGGCGTGCAGACCGCCGAGGGCCTCTCGGAGTGGCTGCACTGGAAGGTCCGCAACTGGTACGGCATCCCGGAGACGCAGGGCCGCCGGCTCTCGTGGGGCTACGCCGCGATCCCGGACCAGTCCGAGCACGAGAAGGTCAAGGAGCTGCTCGACATCTCCCAGATCGGCCTCGACATCACCGACGGCTACTCCCCCACCCCGGAGCAGTCGACGTTGGCGATGGTCCTGCACCACCCCCAGGCGGTCTACTACGGGATGCGCAACGGCCGCTTCATGAAGGACGGCACCCCGGACGACATCATCGTCGGGACCGAGCGCGATCCGACCCGGATCGAGGCCGACTTCCTCGAGGCCGATCCGGCCGAGGTCGAGATCGAGGCCTGAGAACCGGCTCGAAGCGGAGGGCGGCGCCGTGGTGGCGGGCGGAGCGCCCGCCGCCCCGTCACCACTCGTCGATGTGCTCGGTGCCGCGGCCCTCACGGCCCCGCGGCCGCGAGCGCCAGCTGCGACGCGCCGCCGCTGCCGCGTTGCGGCGGGCCCGAGCCTGGTCGGAGATCGCCCCGCGGGTGATCCCCGTGACCACCGCTGGTCCGCGCAGGATCAGCAGGTAGTCGTCGCCGAGGAAGGCGTAGCGGCACCCGCGGCGGTGACGGCCGCGTAGCCAGACCGGCTGCTCGTAGGAGAGCTGCCCGACCTCGTCGAGCAGCCGCTGCACCCGGTCGAGGACCTCGTCACGCCCGACCGACGCCGCCGCGAACCGCTGTTCGAGCCGGGTCAGCGCATGCTCCCCGACCTCGGCGATCGAGCCGTCGGGGAGGCGTAGCATGTGGCCACTCATCGTGCGTACACCATACCCGGAGGCGGACGAATGTTGGATAAATCTGGTCCAACCAGCACGTAAGGGTCTGGGCGACGACGATCGTCTCAGACCACGGATTCCCTGATGCAGACGGTCGTCTCAGGCCCACCGGGGCGACCGACGGTACTCGGGGACGACCTCCGTCCCTCCGTACCGTTCGCTCAGTCGGCCCGTGCCGCCGTCTCCCGCACGATCCGCACCGCCCGCGCCGGGTCCTCCCAGAAGAACAGGTGGCCGACGCCCTCGAAGGTCTCGAGCGTCGCCCCCGGGATCGCGTCGGCGATCGTCGCGCCGTTGGCGTAGGGCAGCATCCGGTCGAGCGTCCCGTGGGCGACGGTCGTCGGCACGGCGATCTCCCCCAGCCGGTCCGCCGCCGCGTGCTGGCCGATCGCGGCCAGCTGCTCGGTGATCGTGCCCAGCGAGACCCGGCCCGCCCGGCTGATCTCGGTGAAGGCGGCGAACCGCTCGGGATCGGCAGCGAAGCTCGGGGAGAGGTTCATCTCCCACCCCGCCCGCAGCGCCCGCTCGGCGTCGCCGCTCTGGAAGGCCTCGACCAGTCCGCGCATGTCCTCCGGGTCGGGCCAGACCCCGGACGGGCCCCCCGGGGTGGTGCAGCCGAGGACCAACGAGCGGACCCGGTCGGGATGCCGCAGCGCCAGCTCCTGCGCGGTCATCCCGCCCATCGAGACGCCGAAGACGTCGACCGGCGTTGCCAGCCCGAGCGCGTCGAGCGCCGCGGCCTGGGCGTCCGCGAGGTCGGCGATCGTGTAGGGGCCGCTGCTGCGGGTCGAGCCCGCGACACCGATGTGGTTGACGCTGAGGACCCGCCGTCCGGCCGCCACCAGGCCGTCGAGGAACGCCGGTCCCCAGTGGCCGTGCGTCCCGCTCATCCCCTGGATCAGCAGCAGCGGCGGTCCCGCACCCCGGTCGAGCGTCGTTCGGACCGTGCCGTCGGCCAGCTCCAGCGGCCGGACCGGGTCGGGCGTGAGCAGCGGAGCAGTCGGGTCGTCCATCGCCGCGAAGGCTAGCCGAGGGCGGAGCGGTGGCCGCAACCATCACGGCGCGCGGTCGCCGCCGGGCTACGACTCGGCTTCGACGCCGACCGCGATGCTCTTCGGCAGCGGCGGCAGGTCGACCGGCGACGCGTGCAGCGCCCGGACGCGGACGTCGCGCCAGGTCACGCCCTCGCGCAGCATCGCCGGCATCCCGAGCGCGAGCGCCGTGGCGATCTCGACCGCCTGTAGGACGATCCCGTAGCCGATCGCGTCGGAGTAGCCGACGCCGTAGCCGGCCCCGAGCACGGTCACGCAGGCGGCCTGGAAGACACCGAGGTTCGACGGCGTCAGCGGCAGCACCGCCGTCACGTTGACCGCGAACAGCACCGCCGCGGCGGCCCCGACGCCCTCGTCGATCCCGAACGCCCGCAGCAGCACGAAGCAGCCGATCCACTGGAGCGCCCACGCCATCAGCTGGGAGCTGATCGCGACCGACGCGTGGCGCGGACGGGCGAACACCCGCAGGCCGTCGCGGAGCGCGTGGGCGACCCCGCGCAGCCGCTGCTGGATCCGGTGGAGCCGTCCTTCCCGATCGCCCCGACCCCACCGCATCCGCAGCAGCACCGGGCCGAAGAGCACGATCAGCAGCAGCACCGCGGGCACGATCGCGAGCGTGACCAGCGCGCTGTCGTGGCCCCGGAAGAGGCGGATCGAGCTGACCATCACGGCGCCGAGGATCAGCAGCGCGAGCACGTTGATCAGCGTCTGGGAGACGAGCGTGCCGAGCACCACCGGCAATCGCTCGCGGGGGCGGCCGATCCGGCGGGCCATGATCAGCGCACGCGACGGCTCGCCGAGGCGGGCCGGCAGCGTCGCCGACATCATCACGCCGATCGCCGTGGCGCGGAAGGTGTCGCCGCGGCTCATCCGCGCGTCGGGGATCGCCGCCTGCAGGATCGCGTGCCAGGAGATCGCGCGGAAGCCCATCGACACGGCCATCACGCCGAGCGCGAGCAGGACCCACAGCGGCGAGGACTGGACGAGGCTGTTGCCGATGCTCTCGAGGCCGATCCGGTCGAGCGCGAGCGCGCCGAGCCCGACCGTGCCGATCACGCCGGCGGCGACGAGACCGCGGCGGGCCACCCGGCGGTACTTGCGCTTGCGGTCCTCCCGCGAGGGCGCGGCCGTCGGCGCGTCCGGGGCCGGCATCCGGCGGGCGGGGACCGGCTCGCGCCCGTCCGCGGGCTGGAAGCCGTGGCGGACCGCGATCCGGGCCGCCCGCGTGACCGGCTGCGGCGCCTGCAGCGCGTCCTCGTAGACCCCGAGCACCCGCTGGGCGACCCGTGGCCAGGCGTAGCTGCCGGCGGCGCGGCGGGCCGCCTCGCTCATCGTCCGGCGCCGCTCGGGGCGCAGGGCCAGGTCGCGAAGGCTGTGGGCGAGGGCGAGCGCATCGCCCGGGGGCACCAGGATCCCGTCGCGGCCGGCGGTGACCACGTCGCGGTAGCCGACGATGTCGGAGGCGACGACGGGGACGCCCTGGGCGAAGGCCTCGGTCAGGACCATCCCGAAGCTCTCGCCGCCGAGCGACGGCGCGCAGAGCACGTCGCAGGCGGCCAGCTCGCGGTGCTTGGTCTCGTCGTCGACCCGGCCGAGCACGCGAACGCCCTGGAGCCGGTCGTCGAGCGCCAGGCGCCGGACCTCTTCCTCGTCCGGCCCGATCACGACCAGCTCGACCGGAAGCTGCTCGCGCAGGGCATCGAACGCGCGCAGCAGGATCGGGAGCCCCTTGCGCTCGACGGCCTGGCCGACGAAGGCGATCTTCATCGACCCGACGGGACGGGGCTCGCGGACCGCACTGGGCCCGGCTGGCAACTCGACCCCGTTGGGGATCACGCGGTAGCGGCCGCCGAAGTAGCGCTGGCCGGTCCAGGCGGCCGCATCGGAGACGGCGATCCGCTCGGCGAGGCCGTTGAGCCGTCGACGGGCGCCGAAGCCGACGCCGAGACCGTTGGTCAGCGAGTTCGTCGAGTAGCAGTGGAAGGTGCCGACCAGCGGCGCGCTGCGGCAGCTGAGCAGCGTGTCCCAGGCGAGCAGCGGCGCGTGCGGCTCGTGCAGGTGAACGACGTCGTAGCCGCCGCGGTCGAGCGCGTCGCGCAGCCGGCTGATCGCCGACGGGCTGGCGGCGAGGTTCGAGATCCCCCCGTTGGCCGGGACGCCGAGCGTCCGCCCGAGCGGCACGAGCCACTCCGGAGCAGTCCGATCCTGGGGCCAGGCACCCCGGTGCATCCGGGCGGCGAGACGATCCGGCGGGTCGAACGGAGCGAGCACGTGAGCCTCGTGCCCTTGCCCGTGGAGCTCCCGCGCCAGTGCCTCGATGTGCCGAGCTACGCCTCCAGGGTACGTCCACGAATAGGGCGAAACCAGCGCAACGCGCATCACGAAGAGACTACCCGCCAACGGCGAAAGGGAACAACTCGGACACGCTTGCGCCCCCGATGCCCCTCCACCACCGCGTTCTCAGCCCGGCGGCGCCGAGGCCCGATCGGCTCGACCGTCCGTTCGACAGGCTGTCGGGAGCCCCGGCGGGGGCGATTCGGGGGCCCGATCGCCGCCCCACGCCTCCCACAGCGCGGCCACGGGATAGGTCCGCGAGAGCGGCTCGTCGAGCAGCCCGACCGGGAACGCCGGATCCTCGCGAACGGAGTACTGGAAGGCCGCCGTCACCCGCGGGTCGTGCCACCAGTGGTCGAGCTGACGGTCCATCAGCCGGCACTCGGCCGCGAGCGTCGTCCTCGCGTCGTCGCGGCGTCCGCCCGCCCGCGGCGCCCCGACCCCGGTCTCGGTGATCCAGGCCGGGCGGTCGTTCAGGCACGGGCGCCGGTCGAGCTCGCGCAGGCCGGCCGCGACCGGCTCCCCTCGTCCGCTGCGCGGCTTCGCCTCGAAGTACCCGTGCAGCGAGATCACGTCCGCCCGGCAGAGGACCTCGTCCGGAAGCGCCCGCAGGAACTCGTCCGACGGGACCGCCCGCGGGGCCGGCGCGGCCCAGGCCGCCAGCTCCCCGACCACCAGCTGCGGCGCGACCTGGCCGGCCGGCGTCGGCTGCTCGCGACGGAGGACGGCGAGCTCCTCGTCCATCGCGGTCACGAGTCGCGCGTAGTCGGCCGGAGCCGTCGGGGCCGCGGCGGGATCGCAGCTCGCCCGCTGCGGGCCGAGGAAGTACGGCGCGTTGGGCTCGTTCCACGGCGTCCAGTCGGCGGCCGGGATCCCGGCGTCGCGGACCGCCTTCCAGACCGCCGCGATCGCCGCCCGGTAGGCGGGCTCCCGGTCCGCCGCCAGCGGCCGGGCGCCCTCGCGCACGCTCGCCGCCTGGCAGCCCTCGGCGGTGGCCGCCCCGGCCCAGCTCGGCATCCCCCAGAAGTTGATCAGCGGCCGGAAGCGGCCGGGCGCCGCCTTCTGGGCCGCCGCGACCGCCCGCAGGGTCCCCGCCAGGCTGACCGCTCCCGCGCACGGCGGGGCGGCCTCGCGGCCACAGCCGTCGCCGATCACGCGGGCGGGGTCGAGCGGCTGCCCGGCGTCGGGCTGGAGCAGGTCCCAGCGGACGTCGATCCGGACCCGCCGCGGGGCGATCCGGGCGACCAGCGCGCGGGCGCCGTCGAAGCCGGCGATCGCGGGCTCGCCCGGCGGGGTCAGGGCGCCGGCGTCGGTGGTGACCAGACCGACCTCCAGCGACGGCGGGCGCAGCCTCGGCCCGGCGGGTTCCGCGGCCGGCCCGGGGACCGGTGCGGCGCGCGTGGCGCGGCCCTCTCCGGCCCCGTCATGGGCCGTCGTCCGGCCGATCGCGAGGCCGACCGCGACCAGCAGCAGCGCGACCACGGCGACCAGCGCCGACCGCCTGAGCCGGCGGGAGCCGGAAGCGCCGGGGCCGGCGGGGTCCGAGGACCCGGGGCCGTCCGGTCGCTGGTGCTCGGAAGCGATCGCCTCGGGCTAGTGTCGTGCGTCGGAGGCTCGGTGACCGATTCCCGCAGGCACGGTCGTGTCCTGACGGTGACCGGATCCCTGTCCCGTACGACGAGTACGGGGCCGCGATGCGGGTGCCGTCAGGAGCGAGCGAGCGCCGGGAAGCGGCAACGAACGTCCGCCTCGGGACACTAGACCGCCGAGACCTCTTCCTCGTCCGCCACGCGGAAGGACGAGCCGCAGCCGCAGGCGGCCGTGACGTTGGGGTTCTCGACCTTGAAGCCGGCGCCGGTCATGGCGTCGAGGTAGTCGATCGTCGAACCGGTGACATAGGGGAACGACTGGCGATCGCAGAGCACCGCGATGCCGTGCGAGTTGAAGGTCATGTCCGAGTCGCGACGTTCGTCGAACGCCAGCACGTACTGGAACCCCGAACAGCCGCCACCGCGGACGCCGACGCGCAGGCCGGCCTCCCCCTCCTGGGGGTTGCTGTCGAGGAACTCGCGGACCTTTTCCGCAGCCTTGTCGGTGATCGTGATCATGGTCGCCTCCGCAACGATGGTCTTCCCATCGGGTCCAATACTTCACCGAGTGTAGCGACCCCGGACCCCGGCCTCGAAGGGCCAGGTCGCGACCCTCTAGTCTGTGATGTAGATGGCCACCGCCGATGAGATCAAGCAGCGCATCGAGAGCGCAGTCCCCGACGCGATCGCCGAAGTCCACGGCCCGGATGGCGTGCACTTCGAGGCGGTCGTGACCTCGGCCGCCTTCAGCGGCCGCTCGCGGATCGAGCAGCACCGGATGGTGATGGACATCTTCGCCGGCGAGCTCGGCGGATCGATCCACGCACTCAGCCTGAAGACCAAGACCCCGTCCTGAGGAATCCCATGAGCGACAACCAGCTCCGCGACGCGATCTCGGCGGCCATTGCCGAGAACGACATCATCCTCTTCATGAAGGGGACGCCCGAGGCCCCGGCCTGCGGCTTCTCCGCCCGCGCCGTCGGCGTGATGCAGGCGCTCGACGCCTCGTTCGCCAGCGTCGACATCCTCCCGGATCCGCGGATCCGCCAGGAGCTCTCGGCGGTCTCCAACTGGCCGACGATCCCGCAGCTGTTCGTCGACGGCGAGCTCGTCGGCGGCAGCGACATCATCCTCGAGATGTACGAGAGCGGCGAGCTGGCACAGCTCGTCGGCGCCAACGCCGGGGCCAACGACGCCGACGCTCCCGCGGCGGCGCCCGCTGAGCCGGCCGCGGCTTCCGAGGACCAGCTGCTGCAGCCCGAGAACCGGCTCGGCTAGACCCGCCCGCGGGCTCGGCCATCGGCGACGGAGCAGCCGTGTCGCTCCTGCGTCACGGAGTCGGCGCGACCGTCGCGGTCGCGCTGGCCCTGGCCGTCGCACCGGCGGTCGCCGCGGCCGATTCGGCCTGCCCGGCCGTCGCCGGTGCCCGCACGGTGCCGACGGCGACCACGGTCCTCGGCCGTGAGCTGACCGCCGCCCCGCTCGCGCCGGCGGACGCCGACCGCTATCTCGCGGCGCTCGATGCCGCCTCGCCGCGGATCGTGACCGGCGTCGCCGGTCGGACGATCGAGGACCGGCCGCTGCGGTACGCGATCGTCGGCGACCCACGGTCGCTCGCCCCGCGCCGCCTGGCCGCGATCGCCGCCGCCGCCCGCGCGGTCCGGTCGGGAGCGATCGGACCGACGGCGATCTCCCGCGCCGCGGACGGTCCCGCGATCGTCTGGCTCGGCGGCAGCGTCCACGCCAACGAGCCCTCGGGCACCCCGGCGCTGCTCGGTGCGCTCCAGCGGCTGGCGAGCGATGACTCCTGTGCGACCCGGCGGACCCTCCACGGGACCGTTGCCGTGGTCATCCCGGACGAGAACCCCGACGGCCGCGCCGCCGGCACCCGCACCAACGCCGCCGGCTTCGACCTCAACCGCGACTGGTTCGCGGCGACCCAGCCCGAGACCCGGGCCAAGCTGGAGCTGCTGCGGCGCTACCCGCCGGCGGTCGCGGTCGACCTCCACGAGCAGACCGGCAGCGACTACTTCACCCCGCCCTACGCGGCGCCGCTGATCGCCGGGCTCCCGAGCCAAGCACGCCGGGTCGCGGACCGGCTGGTCGTGCCCGCCGTCGGTCGGGCTCTCGGCGAGACCGGCGTCGCGGTCTCCCACGGCGTCTCCGCCGGCTACGACCTGCTCTACCCCGGCTACGCCGACTCGGCCACGAGCCTGTTGTTCGGTGCCGGCGGCATGACGTTCGAGCAGGGGTCGGACCTGCCGCTGGCGGAGCGGACGCGCCGGCACCAGGTCGCCTCGCTCGCGACCCTGCGCGCAATCGCCGGCCGTCGCGACGACGTCGTGCGAAGCTGGGCGAGCGGCTTCGCGACCGCGGTCCGCGAGGGCCGCTCCGGTCGTCGGCCCGCGGGCGAGCCGGCCTTCGCCTGGACGATCCGGACCGACCGCCACCAGGCCGACGCCGTCGCCCTCGCCCTCCGCCTCCAGGCCGATGGAGTCCGGGTCCGGGCGCTTCGGCGGGCGACGACCTTCTCCCGCTACTCGCCGCTCGGCCAGACCCGAACGCAGTCGGCCCGACTCCCGGCCGGGACGATCGTGGTCCCGGCCGACCAGCCGCTCGGCCGCTGGGCCGGAGCCCTGCTCGGCAGCGACGCCGACGAGGCCGGCATCGACGTCCGCGGCGAGGACAGCTGGTCGCTCCCGCGGATGGCCGGGGTCGACGCCGGAATCGCCCGCAGCACGGTCCGGCCGACGGCGCTCACGCGCTTCCGTTCGCCGCGCACCGCGCGGGTCCGGGCCGGTACCGACCAGACGCTGACCTTCGCCGGCGACAGCGCCGCGGCCGGACGGCTGGCGGTCACCCTGCTGGCCGCCGGCCGACCCGTCGCCCGCGGCACGAACGGCGATTACCGGACGGCCGCCGACACCGCCCTGCCCGTCCGCGCCGCACGTCTCGGGGTCGGTCTCCACACGGCCCCCGGCCCCGTCGCCGACACCGGCGCGACCACGCTCGCCGCGCCGCGGGTGACCGTCGTCGCCGACCCGACGCCGCCGCTGACGGGCACCCCGGCCACCCTCACCGCCGGTGAGCGGCCGTCCGGTTGGCTCGGCGCCGCCCTCGCCGCCTCCGGATCCCCTGTCGCGACGGTCTCGGCCGCGGAGCTCGCCGCCGGCGTCCCGGTCGGGACGACCCACCTCGTGCTCGGCCCGGGGCCGCTGCCGAGCGGCGGGCTCGTCCAGCCGGCCCGCGACGCCGTCGACCGCTTCGTCCAGGCCGGCGGCACGCTCGTGGCGCTCGGCGGCCACGGGATCACCGCCGCCACCGGCACTGGGCTCAGCGCCGTGCGGACGACGGCGGCCCCCAGCACGGACGCGGTCTCGGTCGCGGCGGTGCCCGGCGGCGATCCGCTCGGTCGTGCGATCGGCGGGCCGACCCGGGCGATCGTCGCCGGAGAGCCGCGTCTGTCGGCCCCGGCGGGGGCGATCGTGGCGCTCCGGGCGGGCAGCGGCGCCGCCCTCACCCCCTCGGGTCCCCGCAGCGCCGCGAACGGCCTCTCCGGGCATCCGCTGGTGCTCGACGAGCCGCGCGGCCGCGGGCACGTGGTCTCGCTGGGCTTCTCGCCCGTCTTCCGCGGCCAGTCGGCCGGCGGCGAGCGAGCCCTGCTCGCGGTGCTGCTGCCGTCACGCTGAGAGCGGACCGGCTCGCTATAGGCTGGGACGCCATGTCCGTCGCCATCGTCACCGACACCACGCACTACCTGCCCCGGGAGATCGTCGAGCGGCACGACTTCCACGAGGTCAGCCTGTACGTGACGCGCGGCGGTGAGGCGGTCCGCGAGGCCGACATCACCGACCTCGACGGCTTCTACGCCGGCCTCCGCGACCAGCGCGACCTGCCGACGACGTCACAGCCGTCGGTCGGCGACTTCCTCGCCGTCTACGAACCACTGCTCGCCGCTGGCCACGACATCGTGTCGATCCACCTCGCCGGGGGCATCTCCGGCACGGTCGAGACCGCCCGCCAGGCGGCGGCGATCGCCACCGAGAACAGCCCTCAGCGAATCGAGGTCATCGACTCGCGGTTGGCCTGCGGAGCGCTGGGCTTCCCGCTCCTCGCCGCCGCCGCTGCGGGCGGTCCGGACGGCGATCTCGACGCGGCCGTCGCGGCCGCCAACGGCGCGATCGCCAGCATGCACCGGACGTTCATCTTCGCCGTCGACACGCTCGAGTACCTGCGGCGGGGCGGCCGGATCGGCAACGCCCAGGCGTGGATCGGCGGGGCGCTCAAGATCAAGCCGATCCTCACCCTCGACGGGGAGATCACCCCGATCGAACGCGTCCGGACCTCACGCAAGGCGTTCGACCGGATGGTCGCGGTGGCGACCGAGCTGCAGGCGGCGGGCTCGGACGGCTGGTGCATCCAGCACATCCAGGCCCGGTCGGAGGCGGAGCGGCTCGCGGCGGCGGCCGAGGAGATCATCGGCACCCCGCCGCTCTTCATCAGCGAGATCGGGCCCGTGATCGGCTCGCACGTCGGCCCCGGCCTGCTCGGCATCGGCGGCGTCTCCCGCTCGATCCTGCCCGAGTAGGTCTGAGCCGGCCGGTCTCAGCGAACACCTGGCCCGCGTGGGTGCGTGCGAGGTGTGCGTAGGCCAAGCAGGTCGGTACGCGTGGGCCCAGAGCCGTGCGCGAGCACTGCCGAGGCCCTCGCGTGCCGAGACGCCAAGCGCCTGGCGGGTGCGTCTGAGGTGTTCGTAGGCCAAGCAGGTCGGTACGCGTGGGCCGAGAGCTGTGCGCCAGCACTGCCGAGGCCCTCGCGTGCCGAGATGCGCCGCGCCTACGGACGCCTCAGCGCGCCCGCCGCCGGAACGCGCCCGTCAAGGCGCCGATGCCGCCGGCGAGCACGAAGCCGGTCACGCCGACGGCGATCACGACGGCCTTCTGGTTGCGACGGACCTGGCTGCGCCAGTCCGACAGCTCGGTCACGTCGCTGCGCAACCGGTCGATCGACGTCGTCAGCTCGCGACGGTGGTCCTCCAGCGAGGCCCGGATCTGCTCCGGGGTGCGGCCAGCACTGCTCATTCGGGCTTCCTCGTGTCGACGGTCCCGAGCGTCCGCTCCGGGCCCTTGGGGATCGCCGGTCCGCCACCGGTCGAGGCGACGCTGGCACGGATCAACTTGGCCTCGTCGATCGCCATCTGCGGCGTCGGCGGGGCCCCCTTCTTCACGAACCGGTAGGCCAGGAACCCGCCGAGACCCGCCAGCAGGAACAGCAGGAACGCGGTGATGAAGAAGCCCCAGAAGATCTGCTGGTTGTCGAACAGCAGGTAGGCCAGCATCCAGGCGAAGCCGTTCAGCGCGAACAGCCCGCCGAGCGCGACGAAGATGCCCGCGATGATCGCGACCACGGCGCCGCGCCCGAGGCTGCCGACCTTCTGCGCGACCTCGGCCTTGGCCAGCTCGATCTCGTCGCGGACGATGTGCTGCGTCCGCTCGGTGACCTCGGCCAGGCCCTCGACGACCGACTTCAGCGACGCCTCGCGGCGCCGGTCCTCAGCGCCGGACAAGGGTCCGCAAGACGATCGCGGCGAAGACGCCACCCGCGAGGGCGGCGGCCAGGAGCAGCTCGGGACGATCCTCCGGGATCGCACCCCCGAACGCGCCTGCCTGGTTGGACGGCGGAGGCCCGGCGAACGGGTCCCCGACCGGTGCGTCGAAGGCGGGGGCAGCGGTCGCGAATCCGGCCTGCGGCGTCGCGCCCGACCCGGCGGCTGGAGCTTCGGTGGTGGGCGGAGCGGGCTGCTCGGGACCCGGGGTCGGCTGCTGGGCCGCCTCCGCGTCGCCGGGCTGCGCGTTCACCTTCGGCGTATCGCTCACTCGGGGGGCTCCTCTCCGAAGACGCGGCGCCATATCACCGCAGCGCCGCGCTGAGCGACGATGCTGGCGAGGACGCCGAGACCGGCAACCAGGCCGGACCAGGCCAGGCGCTTGACGAGCTCGTTCTCCATTACGACGATCCTACCCGGCAGTACGGCGGCGCATGCGTTCCGCGACCGGGCGGCCGCCGGGGTTCCCGACCGACGGTCGCGTTCAGAACCCACTTTCAGAATGATCGGCACGTCTGGTGCGGCCGCTGACGCATCGCGTGGCGGCACCCGGACCCGCAGTCGGACACCAACCTGACTACTCGGGCCCTGTCCACCGCCCTGCTCGGTCCTCGCCCACACCAGACGACCGCGAAGGACCTATCCGCGGTCCGTCGCACGGCCCCTACAGGCAGAGCTCCACGGTCCGGAATCGGCTCTCAGCGCGCGTCGAGCCCGCCGCAGATCGTCTCGACCAGCGTCGCGACCGCCGCCTGGCGGTCCTCCGGCGTCGACGGCATCAGGTCGAAGATCCAGGCGGTCAGGATCTGCTCGATCCCGCCGTAGAAGACGATCCCGGCGAAGTGCGGCGGGATGTCGGGACGCAGCTCGCCGCGCTGCTGGGCACGTTCGACGATCTTGGCGATCCCGGCGTGGGCCTCCTGGATCGTCGCCCAGTGGCGGCGGCCGAAGGTGTTGGCCTGGCGGGTGACCTCGACGATCACCACCTGCATGACCTCGGGGCTGCGACCGTAGCTCTCGACGATGAAGGTCGCGACCTTGGCCAGCTTCTCGCGCGCGGTCAGGGTGTCGTCGTCGTCCGCGGCCTGGATCACCTCGAGCATCAGGCCCCAGCGCTCCAGGAAGACCTCGTCGAGGATCCCGTCCTTGCTCTTGAAGTAGTGGTAGACGAGGCCGTAGGCGACGCCCGCCTCGTCGGCGATGTCGGACACCCGGCAGTGGTTGAAGCCACGCTGCGCGAACACGTGGACGGCGGCGTCGAGGATCGCCCGCCGCTTCTCGGCGCTGGCGGTGGTCGAACGTGCAGCCATCACTCCTGCTCCTGGTCGGGGACGGTCGGGGAAAGCTCGGGGGTCGCCTGGTCCCACGCGACGGCGAGGTCGCCGTCGGGCAGCGCGGCGAGCGCGCCGGCGACCGAGGCCCGCCGTTGCCGGAGGACCGGCAGCTGCTCGCGGACGGCGTCCTGGCGGTCGAGGTCGAGGTCGGCCACGATCACCGCCTCGCCGTCGGAGTCGGCCTGTCCCAGGACCGTCCCCCACGGGTCGACGATCATCGACCGGCCGCCGGAGCGGACGCCGGGCGCATGCTCGCCGTACTGGTTGGCCGCGAGCACGAAGGCGCCGTTCTCGATCGCCCGCGCGCGCAGCAGGATCTCCCAGTGCGCCTCGGTGGTGCGGGCCGTGAAGGCGGCAGGGACCGTCAGGATCCGGGCTCCGCGCGCGGCGAGCGTGCGGTACAGCTCGGGGAAGCGGAGGTCGTAGCAGACGCTCAGACCGACCTGGACGGCCGGCTCGCTACCGGACGGTCCCGCGGCCAGCGTCGAGAGGACGACCCCGTCGCCGGCGATCTCGCGGTCGGACTCGCGATAGCGGACCCCGGCGACGTCGGCGTCGAACAGGTGCAGCTTGCCGTAGGCGACGAGGCCGCCGTCGGGGCGCGCGTGGAGCGCCGTGTTCTGCTGGCGGCCGTCGGCCCGACGCACGGCGACCGACCCCGCGAGCAGGTCGATCCCGAGCTCGCGAGCGGTCCGGCGGGCCCAGGCGACGGCCGGACCGTCGAGCGGCTCAGCTCCGGCGGCGACCTCGCGGTCACGACCGAGCACCGACCACTTCTCGGGCAGCAGCACGACCCGTGCGCCGGCCGCGGTCGCCTCGCGGACGAGCCGGTCGGCGGTGGCCAGGTTGGCCGCCACGTCAGGGGTGCTGCGGAGTTGGACGACGGCAGTTCGCACAGGCGGGACGTTGACTGACGAGTCAATCACTCACAGCATAGCCCCGCCGTGACCCCTGTGCGGAGACCGGCGGAGGGCGTTCCCGCCGGCCCGACTCAGGGCGTGCGGCGAGCGCGACGCAACTCGCGCCGCAGCGCCTGGCCGTGGATCGCCCCGACGAGGTCGCGGAGCGGATCGGTGGCCGCGAGCATCAACTCTACGGCCCGCTCGGGCGTGACGTTGCGATCGACCATCCGGTGCAGGAACGTCTGGGACTCCTCCCGCACCAGCGGCTCGAGCGCCTCGACGTAGCGGAGGACGTCGTAGGCGGTGAACCCGAGATCCTCGCCGAAGCCGGTCCGCCGGAAGCGCATCACGGCCTCCACGATCCGGACCTCGTCGATGTCGTAGCCCTCCGCGCCGTCGCCCATCACGCCCAGCTCGGCGAGCTTGTCGAGCACCAACGGGGCGACGCCCGTCCGCTCGACCAGCTCCTCGCGGGAGACGGTCTCGGCGCTGTCGGCCTGCGAGAGCGCGCGCTCGATGATGTCGTCGCCGCGGACGACCAGCTCGCCCGCCCGCTCGACCCCGCCGTCGAGCACCTCCCGGATCGCCCGCAGCGGCATGAACCGCTCCTCCTGCAGGCGCTTGATGATCCGGATCCGCTCGACGAACTCGGCCGGGTAGTAGGCCATGTTGCGGGAGGTCCGGACGATCCGGGCGCCCTCCTCCGCGTTCGGATCGACCTCGAGCAAGCCCTCCCGGAGGTAGTGCTTGACCGTCGCCGGGCTGACGTCCGCCCGCTCGGCCAGCTCGGCCATCCGCAGCAGCCCGGCCGTGCTCGGCGTGCCCGACCCGCCGGCCGCAGCACTCATGCCGGCCGCCCCGCCGCCCCGCCGGAGGCCAGCGCGGCGGAGATCTCGTCGTCGCCGAGGCCGGCCTCCCGCAGCACCTCCTCGGTGTGCTCGCCGAGACCCGGGGCCGGGAGCCGGTGCACGTTCCCGGGGGTGACCGACAGCTTGATCGGCAGGCCCAGCGAGCGGACCGGAGCGGTCGCGCCGGGCTGCTCCAGCTCGACGACCATCTCGCGCTCGCGGACGAGATCGCTCTCCAGCGCCTCCTCCAGCTCCCAGACCGGCTCGAGGCAGGCGTCGTGCTCGTTGCCGAAGGCCTCCCACTCGCGCCGGGTCCGGCCGCGGGCGATCTCCTCGACCTGCGTGTGGGCCTCGCTGCCCGGCGGGTCGTACTGGCGCTCGATCAGGTCCTCGCGACCGACGCCCTCGCAGAACGCCCGCCAGAACTTCGGCTCGAGCGCGCCGATCGTGATGTAGCCGTCGGCGCAGGCGTAGGGCCGGTAGCAGAGGTACATGCCGGTCAGGTTGGTGTGACCGCGCCGCTGCGGCTGCCCCTGGAGCGCGGCCGCCGCGTCCATCGCCGTCCACGAGAGGGCACCGTCGGTCATCGAGACGTCGATGAACTGCCCTTCCCCCGTGCGCTCGGCGTGCCGCAGCGCGGCGAGGATCCCGATCACGCCCATCAAGGCGCCGCCACCGATGTCGGCGACCTGGACGCCGCCGTTGACCGGCGGCCCGTCCCGGACCCCGTTCATGGCGAGGACGCCGTTGAGGCCGAGGTAGTTCATGTCGTGACCGGGCCGGTCCTTCAGCGGCCCGGTCTGCCCGAAGCCGCTGATCGCGCAGTAGACGAGCTGCGGGTTGCGGGCCTTCAACGCCTCGAACCCGACCCCGAGCCGATCGAGCACGCCCGGCCGGAACGACTCCAGGAGCACGTCGGCGGACTCGGCCAGACGGAGCAGCGCCTCCCGCCCCTCGGCCTGCTTCAGATCCAGCCGGATCGAGCGCTTGTTGCGGTTGAGGGCGAGGAACGCCGCCGACTTGGCGCTGTCCTCGACCCCGTCGACGTAGGGCGGGGCGAAGCGGATGTAGTCGCCCATCCCCGTGTCCTCGACCTTGATCACGTCGGCCCCGAAGTCGGCGAGCATCAGCGATGCGAACGGGCCGGGGAGGAGACGGGAGAGGTCGAGGACGCGGACGCCTTCGAGCGGAAGCTGGGTCATCGGCGGGTCACGGGTCGGGCGTGGGACGGGGCGGAGCCGACCGGAACGGGCTCCCGGGACGACCACGCGGTGGGAGCCGAGCGTACTACCTACCGCACGCAGCAGGTGCTACCTCCTACTTCTGCGAGGGTCTCACTCCCGGCGACCGCTCACGACCGCAGGAGCCGTGCCCGCGCCGATGATCGTCGGACCCGCCTCGGGGCCGTTCAGCTCGAAACGCGGTCGCCGTCCCCGCCGGCTGCCGCGACCCCGCCCCGCCCGAGCTCGGTGACGCCACCGCGGACCGGCCAGCGGACCTCGCAGTCGGCGGCGGCGAGACCCGCACGCGCCGTCGCCTCGTCCTCCGCGAAGTGCGCCCAGCCCTCGAAGTGGAGCGGCACGAGCAGCCGCGGCCGGAGCGCTGCGGCGGCACGAACGGCGGCCGACGCCCCCATCGTGTACCGCGCCGGGCCGGTCAGCGGGAACCGCACCCGGCCGAGGTTGATCAGCGCGACGTCGACGTCGAACCGCCGGCCGACCTCCTCGACCCCGCGGTACATGACCGTGTCGCCGGTCCAGTAGATGGCGCCCGGGCCGTCGGGGCCGTGCAGCGGCTCGCCCTCGATCACGAAGCCGACAACCGGGCCGGTCAGCGGCTCCGACAGCGGCGGACCGTGGCGGGCCGGCGTCGCGGTCACGGTCAGCGTCTGCCCGTCGCGCTCCAGGGTCGTCGTGGCCCAGGGCACGAAGCCCTCGGCGTTCCCGCCTAGCCGCTTGGCCCCCGTCTCCGTGGTCAGGACCCGGCCGGCGTGGGGGAGGAGCTCGCGCCCGGCGGCATCGAGGTTGTCGGCGTGGTGCTCGTGGCTGAGCAGGACCGCGTCGATCCGGCCGAGGTCCCCGGCCTCCAACGCCGGCCCGGTCAGCTTGCGCGAGCCCATCCCGGGGAAGAACCGGTAGCGGCCGCCCGGAGGGTCGAGGACCGGGTCCGTCAGGAGGCGGAACGGGCCGATCTCGAGCAGGGCGGTCGGTCCGCCGATCAGGGTCAGGCGAGGGTCGGTCATGGCGGCTTCCGGTGGGATTGGACGGTGAGGGTCGGGGCGGCCCGGCCCCACGACGACAGCTCCGGGACGACCGCGTTCGCGGACCCGAGAGTGCCGCGCGGACGGCGTCCGCCTGGCGACCGCCACCATACGGGGCGGAGCGACTGCCATCGAGCCGTCCCGGCCGCGGCAGGTTTCCAGAACCCGGGAGAAGACGACTACCTCAGCGTCGGGTGGATCACGAGGTTGATCGCCGTTACATCCGTGGTGATCGGCCCGTTCACCGAGAGCATCGCGATCGCGGGTGAGCCCGGGGTTCTGTCGCCCTGGAGCGGTCCGCGGCCGCCCGATCGGCGCCTCCCCACCGCCGCGAGCGCCGTTCCCGACGTCGGACGCCCCGCTCCGGCACGACGGTTCCCGTGAGCCCATGGCCGCCTTCCGGTGGCCGCGACGACGACCGGAATCGCCGCGTGACGCGACCCCGCTCGGGACCGGACGGGGCCTGCCGAGGCTGCGGCCGGCGCTCCGGGCGACCTTGTCGAAGCCTCCGGTTCGAGGCCTCGCTCGAGCGGCCTTTCGGGTCCGTTCCGGGACCGCCGAGGCGCCGTCGTCCGACCGCGATCGGATCGGTCGCGAAGCAGCCTCCGCTATGTCCTCGCGCGCGTCCGTTCCGCTCCGTCGAGCCCCCTGGTCGGGGCCTCGATCACCGAGCTCCGAGCCCCGCTCGCGACGTCATCCCGGACGGGAGCGGCGGCGGACGGGGGTCGACGTCCGATCAGCTAGGACCAGCGCGAGGGTCACAGCATGGACGATCGCGAGGACGGAAGCTCGCTGCTGGGCGCGAGTCGGGGTCCGGTGCGACGGTCGGGACCAGGACCGGGCGCGCGGTCGGCCGGCCGCGACCGTGAGCGGACCTCCGCCCGAACCGGCGCCCGCGGGTCCGGCCGGAGGTCGGAGGCAGCGGGCGAGCCTCCGTGCGGGGCACCGAACGACGGGACGCGACCGCGAGCGGATCGCCGAGCGCGTCGTCGGGCGCGCCGCCGCGCGAGCCACCGCGGGTCGGAGCGGTCAGAGGGGCGGTGCGCCGAGGGTCCGGTCCCCCGGGCGGGCGCGACGACGGGCGGCGCGATGCGCTCACGGACGGCGGCTCGTGCGCGCGGTCCGGGGCGGGGACGTGCGCGCGGCTCGATGTGGGGACGACGGCGCCGCCGGTCGGGCCACCGGACGGACTGCTGCCCGCGCGGACGGTGCGGTGCGGGCGCGGTGCAGCGTGCGGGCGCTCGACCGGGCGGCGCGACGACGAGCCGTGCGACCCGTCGCCCGCACTCCCGGGCGGGTGGACGGCCGCGGGTCCGTGCGAGCCGCCGGGGCGTGGACCGCTCGGGCAACCGTGGGGACGGCAGCGCGCTCGGCGGACGGGCCGGGTGCACGGCCGGCCGCCCGGTCTGGCGAACGGTGGCGCCGACGGGCGGACGTCGGAGGTCTCGGCCGGAAGACGTGGCGGACGCTCGGGGGCTGGTTCGGGTGGGCGGCCGGGTCCAGGGAGGAGCGGTCGGGCGGATGGCGGCCAGCGGGACTGGCCGCTCGGCCGGCCGAGCGGCAGCGCGACCGGACCGCCGGTCGCGCGGTCGAAGGCGCGGAGATCCGCGCGATCGGCAGGAAGGAGTTCCGCGCGCGACGGAGAACCAGCGAGCGAAGGACCGAGCCCCGCCCGGTCCCCGCGCGCCTGACCTGCCGGTCCTGCCGCACCCGCCTCGCCCCCGCCACCAGAAGGACGCCATCCGATGACCCGCGTGATCGCCGTCGCCAACCAGAAGGGCGGCGCCGGCAAGAGCACCGTGACCGTCAACCTGGCCGTCGCCCTCGGGCAGGCCGGTCGTCGCACGCTCGTCGTCGATGCCGACCCGCAGTTCGATACGACCGCGATGTTCGGCTTCGCGCCCGAGGACGCTCCGAGCACGATCGCGGACGTCTTCCTCGGCGAGGCCGAGGCGGACGGGGCCCTGATCGCCGACGCCGCCCCCGGTGTCGACCTGTTGGCCGGCGACAGCCGGATGGCGGACGTCGAGCTGACGCTCGTCTCGCAGGTGCGCCGCGAGGAGTTCCTGGCGGAGGCCCTGAACGAGACCATCGGTCGCTACGACTTCGTCCTGATCGACTGCCCGCCGAACCTGGGGCTGCTGACGGTCAACGCGTTCGTCGCGGCCGCCGAGGTCCTGGTCCCGATCTCGATGATCGACCGCAACGCCTACAAGGGCGCGGCAACGCTGCTCTCGACGTTGGAGACACTGCGCCGCCGACGCGTCAGCGTCCAGACGCTCGGCCTGCTGCGGAACAACGTCGACGCTCGCCGCAACACCTTCCAGACCCTCAACGACGCGCTTCCCGCGCTCGACGCGCCGCTCCTGGAGGCCCAGATCCCGATGCGATCCGGCTTCCACGACGCGACGACCGAGGGCATCCCGCTGGTGCTCCGCCGTCCTGACGGCCGCGGGGCCACCGCCTTCCGGCAGCTCGCCGAGGAGATCCAGCGGACGGAAGCCGGAACCAAGACACCCGATTCGAACCTGGCGGAGGCCGCCTGATGGCCCGTTTGAAGCTGTCCCCGAGCGGTCTGCGCAGCCCGCTCGACCTGCCCGAGACGCCCGACGAGACCCCGTCGGTGGTCACGATCACCCGCAAGCCGGTCGCCGTGGCGCCCCCGGCCGCGGAAGCCGATCTCGCGAGCACCGACGCCCCGGCACCGACGGCTGACACGACGACGGAAGCCCGTCCGACCGCGGCCCCCGCGCCGCAGCCGATCGAGGAGCCCACGGTGGCCGCGATCGTCGACCCCCTGCTGAGCGTGGCCCCGGCCCCGTCGTCCTTCCCGTCGCCAGCCGCCGAGCCCGAAGTCGTGGCAAGCAGCTCCGTCTCCGAGTCCGCTTCCGACGCCGACCTGCCCGCGTGGGCGGCAGCCCTGGACCCCGAGGCCCTGCGTCCGGAGCGCCTGCTCGGCCGCCCGAAGCAGACCGCCCTGATCCTCGACCGCGACCTCTCCGTCCGGGCTGACGAGCTGGTGGCCCGGACCGGCCCGCGGGTCACGTTCGCCGCGATCGTGACCGCCGTCCTCCACTTCCACCTGCCGGCCGACGGCGAAGCTGCCGCTCGTGCCATCGGTGGCTACCGCCGCCGCCGCCTCGAAGCCCTCGAGCACCCGTGGGAGGAGCGCAACGCACGCCTCCCCGAACCGCTCCGCGCGGAGCTCGACGACGTCGTTGCCGGGGCAACCGGCCGCGTCGCGTCCGTCCGTCGCTCGACCCTGGTGAACGCGCTCCTCGACGCCCACCTGCCGGCGGACGCCGGCGGCGCCGCGCGTCTCGTCACGCGGATGGAGATGGTGCGCGGCGGGGCCTTCCTCGACTGAGCGCGGGACCCACGCCCGTACCGCGAGCGACGGTGGCGAACCGCGCCGTCGCTCAGCCCCCGTTGCGGCTCCTGCGGGCCTCGAGGATGCCGGCGTACAACAGCGCGACGGCGATCACCAGCGCGAGAATGCCGGGGAGCGTGGCCGCGGAGGTCAGGCTGACGACCCCGATGATCAGGAATAGAACGGCGCCGAGGTGCCAGTACGCGGTCTTGGGCATGCGGTGCTTCTAGCAGACGGCGCCGGGAACCGGCCGACCGCACGAGGGGCGGACGCCCGATCGGCGTGCGCCCCTGCGGGCCCGCGAGCCGGCGCTCGGCCACGTTGCCCGCCTGGTCGGCGGCGATCACGCCGCCCGCCCCTGTGAGCGGAGCTCGGGAGCCGACTCGTGCCGGCGCTGGACCTCGCGACCGACCAGCTCGAGTCGCCGTTGGACCAACCCGCGGTACCACCCGTAGCTCTCGGCCCGCATCGGGTCACCGATCGTCTCCGCCCGGCGCATCGCCTGGACGATCCGGGTTCGCGCCTCCCCCAGGCCCAGCGGCAGCAGGCCGATCGCCGGGCCGCCCTGCTCGTCGGCACAGTGCCGCCCGAGTGCGTCGGCGTCCTGCGTCACGTCCAACAAGGTCGCGACCCCGCCCCGTTCGTGCGCGACCACGGCGACGATGCAGTGCCGAGCCCCTCTTGTCCGGTCGAACTCGATCAGGATCACCTCGGTGCTGCGGTCCTCCGGCGCCACCAGCAGCCCGGCTCGCGTCGACCTGGTCGTGCGTCGGGCCGCCCACCACGAGGGATCGGCCAGCCCGCGGTCAGCAAGCCGCTCGGCCGCCCGGCCGGCCAGCCGGGCAACGACATCGCTGCCCCCGCTGGCCAGGGCGCGAAGACCCGCCAGAGCCGGCCCGTCTCCGCGGACCGCCAGCGCGTCGGTCAGCGCGGTCGCCACCAGCCGCTCGTGGCCGCTCTCCCATCCGGCCGTGTCCGTGTGCCACCGGCCGCAGATGTCCGACGCCAGCATCTCGGCGTCCAACGGATCGGTGAACCGCGGGATCCACGTGCACAGGTTGTCGACGCCGACCTCGACGATCTCGCCGACCAGCGCGAGATGGTCGGCGTCGGCGAACCGCCCGGCCTCACGGCTCACGTCCGTTCGCGATCGTGCGCACGCCACCTGGGGGTGCCCCGTCTGTCGGTGGTCGCTGTGCCGGTGCTGGGTCATGGGCTCATGCTGCCCCGACGACCTGTGCCCGCTCTACCCCCCAACTGTGCCGAAATCGTGCCAACTACGGGACGAAATCACGCCCCAGCGATCAGCACCGTCAGCGGCGGAGCATCACGGGGTCTGCGACGGAGCTGTGGCGCCGTGTGTCGGTCGGGCTCCAGCTTCGTGCCGATTCCGTGCCGATCGGCATAGCCCTCGAGAACCGACCTAGGTTGGCGTCAACGACGCAGCAGCACCGGGCAGAACACCTCCCGACCACCCCTGCTGCCCACCCCTCGAGGAGCCCGGCGTGCCGCCCTTCCCCCACCACCTCCGCCCGGGACTGGCTGCCGCCGCAAGCGTCGGCCTGCTCGTCGCCTGCGCCTCGCCCGCAACCGCCCGCGAGCAGTCGTTGCGGGCCGAGGCCGACCGGATCATGCGGCTCGACACGGCCGCGTTCGCCTCGCTTCGCGCGTCTCCGCAACGCCCCGGCGCGTACGACTGGACGACCGACGACTGCACCCTGACCCCACCCCCGTGGGCGGCGACGTTCCTCCCCGCGTGCCGGCTGCACGACTTCGGCTACCGCAACTACGGGCGGGGCCTGCGGCTCAGCCGGAACGAGCGGACCCGGCGCTGGATCGACCACCGGTTCCGTACCGAGATGCTGCGCCTGTGCGCGGCACGACGGTCCGGCCGCTACGCCCGTTCGCTCTGCCGCGTCGAGGCCAGCACCATGCACCTGATCGTCCGCGGGGCCAACTACTGGGGCTCCTGATCGTGCTTGCCTTCCGGACCTACCGGGGTCCGTCCCCGTGCTCGCTCTCGGCCAGCCGCTCGGCCAGCAGCTTGTTGGCCACGCGGCGCCGGATGACCGAGGTCACCCCGAGGAAGATGCCCAGCACGACGCCCATGAGGACGTTCCCGACCAGCAACCCGACGACGATGCCGACCCCCAGGCCGACCAGCGCGGGGACGAGCATGCGGCGCTCAAGCATCAACGGACTCCAGGATCGGCATGCCGCGACGATAGCGGGCACCACCCCACCGGCCGGGAGCGGTCGTCGCGCCCGACCGGTCGCCGGTTCAGCGCCCGCTCCACTCCGGGTCCCGCTTCTCGAAGAACGCCTTCACGCCTTCCTGGATGTCCTCGGTCGAGAACGCCAGCGCGAGCTGCCCCCGCAGGTAGTCGAGGCCGTCGTCGAGCGACAGGTCCATCTGCCGGGAGATGGCGTCCTTGCCCATCCGCATCAGCAGCGGCGAGGAGCGGGCGATCTTGCCCGCCCAGGCGTCGACCGCGGCGTCCAGCTCGTCCCCGGCCACCACCCGGTTGACGATCCCGATCCGTTCCGCCTCCTGCGCGCTGATCCGCTCCCCCAGCAACAGCAGCTCGGTCGCCTTCTTGCGCCCGACGTTGCGGTAGATGAGCGCCATGATCATGAACGGGAAGACCCCGACGTTGATCTCGGGGGTCCCGAACGTCGCCCGCTCGTCGGCAACGATCAGGTCACAGGCGAGGGCGAGCCCCAATGCACCGGCGAGGACGTGGCCGTTGGCCCGGCAGACGGTCGGCTTGCCGAGGTCCAGGATCAACCGGAACAACCGCGGGAAGCGATCGATCGCCTGGTACTTGTGGAGCAGCGGCACCTCGGCCGCGAAGCCCGCCAGATTGCCCCCCGAGGAGAACGTCGTCTCGTGGGTCGAGGTCAGGACCACGCAGCGGACGCCGTCGTCGTCGCGACAGCGCTCGAAGGCGGCGAGCAGCTCGTCGAGCATCCCGTCGGAGAGCGCATTGCGCGTCTTCGGATCGTCCAGAGCGATCGTGGCCACCCCGGTGTCCTCGATCGTCACCCGCACCAGCGGATCGGTCTGCATCTCGCTCACGGCACTCCTCCTCGTTGGGTCAGCGCGATCGCACCGCGATCGGTCGCTGCTCGCGGCGGATCCTTGCGCACCCGGAACCGCGGTGCCCTGCTGCCGCCTGCCGGGACAGCGGGGAAGGTGCCGATCGTCGACGCACTCCCACGGTCGGGATCGGCCGGCCCCCAGCTCCGTGCTGTGGCCGGCCAAGCCGACGACCTACCCGACGATCGCGCGCACGACCGGCGCGTAGCCGCTGCTGTGGCCGGTCGTGTTGGGGTGGTAGCTCTCCCCCGTGGGATTGCTCAGGCCGTTGATCCACTCCGGCGAGTCGCAGACGGCGTGACCGATGAACGCCGGAATCACGTTGCCGAAGCTGAAGCCGTAGGCCGTCGCCCGTGCCTGCAACGTCGTCCGCAGCAGATCGGCCGTGGCGTTCAGGCGGGTCTCGTCGTCGGGGCTGAAGAACGTCGCCGCGTTGCAGTCCTCGCCGTTGAAGAGGCGCGGGTAGTCCAGGACGACCACCGTGGCCGTCGGCGAGCGCGTCTGGATCTGCGTGAAGACGGCGTTCAGGCGGGCCGGCAACGTGTTCTGGATGAAGCTCTGGGCCGTGGTCACCTTGCCCGCGCAGTTCGACAGCCAGGCCGGCTTGGCGCACTCGAGGATCACGTTGCCGAAGCCGGCGTCGTTGCCCCCGATCGTGATCGTCACGATCTTCGTTTCGGCGGTCAACGAGCTGACCTGGTTGTTGATCACGTCGGTCGTCGTCGCCCCGGAGCAGGCGACGAACACCAGCGACGTGTTCGGCCGCTGCGCGCCGACCAGCGCCGGGTAGGCGGAGTTCGACCGCTGACAAGCGGTGTTGGTGTAGACCCGGGTACCGGTGCCGGAGGAGTACGAATCGCCGAGCGCGACGTAGCGGTCGGCCGCCGACGCGGAGGCGGTGGAGCCGACGAGGACCAGCGCGGTGGCCAGGACTGGGGCGATCAGGCGCCGCAGATTGCGGCGCCTGACGTCGTGGGAGAGGAAACGGGACATCGGAAACTCCTTGTGTGTATTGGATGTACACCGATCCTCCCCCAGGCCCGGGCGACATGGTCCAGCTCGGACGATCACCCGCGCCAGGCACCCGCCAGCCAGCCCGCGCGCCGCCAGCCGGGTCTCGCCGGCCACCGCCGGGCGCCTCGCATCCACCGACCATCCGCGGACACTTCCTACGCCTCCGTAGCGAAAACCACGAAAACGACACAAGTAGAACGTGCCACCTGCTACTTTTGGCGCATGTCCACGGAGAGCGTTCCGAAGCCCGATCACGCCAGCGCCGCTCGGCACCCGATCTTCACCGACGAGCACGAGGAGCTGCGCGGGTCGATCCGGCAGTTCGTCGAGCGCGAGCTGGCCCCCCACGCCGACGAGTGGGAGGAGACGACCTTCCCCGACTCGGTCTTCAAGCGGATGGGAGAGCTGGGCTTCCTCGGCCTCCACTACCCCGAGGAGTACGGCGGGCAGGGCGGCGACTACGCGACCCAGATCGTCCTCGCCGAGGAGATGTCACGCAGCCACTCCGGCGGCCTCGTGATGGGTGTCGCCGTCCACACCGACATGGCCAACCCGGTCATCAAGCTGCTGGGCACCCACGAGCAGAAGCTCCAGTACCTCGTCCCCGCGCTGAAGGGCGAGAAGATCGCCTGCCTCGGCATCACCGAGCCGGGCGCCGGCAGCGACGTCGCCGGGATCCAGACGACGGCCGTGCGCGACGGCGACGAATGGGTCGTCAACGGCTCGAAGCTCTACATCACCAACGGCCACCGCGCCGACTACATCGTCCTCGTCGTCAAGACCGACCCGGACGCCGGCTACGGCGGCTTCAGCCTGCTGATCGTCGACATGGACGCGCCCGGCGTCGTCCGCGAGAAGCGGCTCGAGAAGCTCGGCATGCACGCCTCCGACACCGCGCTGCTGGCGTTCCAGGACGTTCGCGTGCCCGCCGAGAACCTGCTCGGCGAGGAGGGCAAGGGCTTCTACCACATCATGTGGGAGCTCCAGGGCGAGCGCCTGATCGCCGCCGCCGGGGCCGTCGCCGCCGCCGAGCGCCTGATCGAGCGGACCCTCCAGTTCGCCAAGGAGCGCCAGGCCTTCGGCCGCCCGATCGGCAAGTTCCAGGGGATCCGCTGGAAGTTCGCCGAGATGGAGACGAAGCTCGAAGCCGGCCGCCAGATGACCTACAACACCGCCTGGCGCGTGATGCAGGGCGACTATCCCGTCCGCGAGATCTCGATGGCCAAGCTCTACACGAGCCGGATGGCCTGCGAGATCGCCGACGAGTGCCTCCAGATCCACGGCGGCGCCGGCTACATGAAGGAGTACGGGATCGAACGGGCCTGGCGCGACCTGCGTCTGAACCGGATCGGCGCCGGCACCGACGAGACCCTGCTGGAGTACATCGGCCGCTCCTACGGGCTGTAGGCGCCCGTGTCGGCGACCACCCCCCGACTCGATCCCGCCAGTCTCGGCCACGGCGGGACCGGTTGGGGCCACCTCTTCACGCCCGAGCACGAGGAGCTGCGGGCCACGATCCGGCGCTGGGCGGAGACCGAGATCACGCCCAACGTCCAGGCCTGGGAGGACGCCAAGTGGGTGCCCTCGTCGGTCTTCCGGCGGGCCGGCGAGCTGGGCTTCCTCGGACTCGCCTACCCGACCGAGCTCGGCGGCCAGGGTGGCAGCCACGTCCATGAGGCCGTCTTCCAGCAGGAGCTGGCGCGCTGCGGATCCGGTGGTGTCTCCGCCGCGCTCGGAGCCCCGATGACGATCGCCACGCCCCCGATCGTCAAGTTCGGCACCCCCGAGCAGCAGGAGCGGTGGGTCGGGCCGGTCCTGCGCGGCGAGCGGATCGCCGCGCTGGCGATCACCGAACCGGGCACCGGCAGCGACGTCGCCGGGATCCAGACCACCGCCCGCAAGGTCGACGGCGGCTTCGTCGTCTCCGGCGAGAAGTGCTTCATCACCGGCGGGATCCGCGCCCGGCACATGGTCACCGCGGTCAAGACCACCAGTGAAGGCGGGCATGGCGGGATCTCGTTCCTGGTCATCGAGCGTCCGCCCCTGGGTGGGCGGGAATCCCGTGATGCGGAGGACGACATGCGCGCGCTGGGGGCCGACCGCGGCGACGGGATCACCGCCAGCCCGCTGGAGAAGCTCGGCTGGCACGCGTCCGACACCGCCCTGATCACGTTCGACGACGTCTTCGTTCCCGAGGACCACCTGCTCGGGGAGCTGGACGGCGGCTTCAAGCTGATCATGGCCAACTTCCAGTGGGAGCGGCTGTCGATGTCGCTCGGTGCCGTCGCCGGGATGGAGGCCGCCCTCGAGCAGACGATGGCGTTCGTGCAGCAGCGGCAGGCGTTCGGGCGCCGGATCGCCGACTTCCAGGGCACCCGCTGGGCGCTCGCCGAGATGGGCACGACGATCGAGGCCTGCCGGTCGCTGACCTACGAGACGCTGCGCAAGCACGTCGCCGGGGTCCCCGCGATCAAGGAGGTCTCGATGACCAAGCTGATGACGCAGCGGGCGTTGGTCGACATCACCGACCGCTGCCTCCAGCTGCACGGCGGTGCCGGCTACATGAAGGAGTACGGGATCGAGCGGGCCCTCCGGGACGCCCGGCTCGGACCGATCGGCGGCGGCACCGACGAGATCATGAAGGACGTGATCGGGCGCCTGATGGGCGTCTGAGCAGCGTTGGCCTCGGGCCGGGCGTGGCGGTCGCCGCCAGCCCCGGCCCGACGCCCGATAGGGTCGCTCGATGGCCCGCCCGGACGCCCGCCGCACCCCCACGATCGGCGCGGACGAGGTGCTCGTCGTCTCACCGCTGACCGGCGCCGTCGCGACCGTCGAGCAACAACCAGGGATGACCGTCGCGGCCGGCGATCCGCTGCTGATCCTCGAGGTCATGAAGATGGAGCACGTCGTCGCGGCGGAGGCCGACGGGACCCTCGTACGGCTGCTGGTCGAGGCCGGCGACGGCGTCGTCGAAGGCCAGCCGCTGGCGGTGCTGCGCAGCGAGGCGGCGCCCGCCCCGGAGGCGACCGCCGACGGCAGCCGCCAGCACGGCCTCGGGACCACGGCCGCCGCACCAGCGACCACTCCGCCGGCCCCCGCCGTTCCCTCGGACCCCGCCGCTCCGTCGGGCCCCACCGTCCCGCCGGGCTCTACCGTCCCCCCGGGCCCCGCCGCTCCGTCGGGCCCCACCGCGCCGGACCAGGACGGCGCCCGCCCGGACCTCGCGGCGGTCCTCGCCCGCCACGCGCTCGGCCAGGACGCCGCGCGCCCCGAGGCGGTCGCCAAGCGCCATGCGCTCGGCCGCCGGACGGCGCGGGAGAACCTCGACGACCTCGTCGACCCCGGCAGCTTCGTCGAGTACGGGCCGCTGGTGTTCGCCGCCCAGGAGCGCCGCCGCAGCCGCGAGGACCTGATCGCCCGGACCCCCGCCGACGGGATCATCGGCGGCGTCGCGACCGTCAACGGCAGCCGCGCCGACGGCGGCGGGCGCTGCGTGGTGATGAGCTACGACTACACCGTCCTGGCCGGCACGCAGGGCATGCGTGGCCACCTCAAGAAGGACCGGCTGTTCGAGATCGCCGCCCGCCAGCGACTGCCGGTAGTGCTCTTCGCCGAAGGCGGCGGCGGGCGCCCCGGCGACGTCGACCTGCCGCTCGTCGCCGGCCTCGACTGCATGGCCTTCCACCTCTTCGCCAAGCTCAGCGGCAGCGTCCCGACCATCGGGATCGCGTCCGGCCGCTGCTTCGCCGGCAACGCCGCGCTGCTCGGCTGCTGCGACGTGGTGATCGCGACCGAGGACGCCAACATCGGGATGGGCGGCCCGGCGATGATCGAAGGCGGTGGCCTCGGCACCGTCACCCCGGAGCAGATCGGCCCGATCGACGTCCAGGCCGAGAACGGCGTCGTCGACCTGCGGGTCGCCGACGACGCGGCCGCGGTGGCCGCCGCCCAGCGCTACCTCGGCTACTTCCAGGGCGCTACCGACGGCTGGATCGCCCCCGACCAGGAGCGCCTGCGCGACCTGATCCCCGAGCGCCGCAAGCGGATCTACGACGTGCGTGGGGTGATCGAGACGCTCTGCGACGTCGGCTCCGTCCTCGAGCTGCGGCGTGGCTTCGCGCCCGGCATGCTCACGGCACTGGTCCGGGTCGAGGGCCGACCGCTCGGGCTGGTCGCCAACGACCCCGGCCACCTCGGCGGGGCGATCGACGCCGAGGCGACCGACAAGGCCGCGGCCTTCCTCCAGCTCTGCGAGGCCCACGGACTGCCGGTCCTGTTCCTCTGCGACACCCCCGGCTTCATGGTCGGACCGGGCTCCGAGGAGCAGGCGATGGTCCGCCGCGCGGCGAAGCTGTTCACGACCGGCGCCAACCTGACCGTCCCGACCGGGACGATCGTGCTCCGCAAGGCCTACGGCCTCGGCGCCCAGGCGATGGCGGGCGGCAGCATGAAGGCGCCCCTGTTCGCCGTCGGCTGGCCGACCTCCGAGTTCGGGGCGATGGGTCTCGAGGGCGCCGTCCGGCTCGGGCTCCGCCGCGAGCTGGAGGCGATCGCGGACCCGGACGAGCGTCAGCAGGCCTACGATGCCGCGGTCGCTGCCGCCTACGAGCACGGCCAGGGCCTCAACGTCGCCGCCCACTGGGAGATCGACGACGTGATCGATCCCGCCGACTCGCGTCGCTGGATCCGGCTGCTGCACGCCGGGTAGGGTGGCCGTCAGCGACCGCGACGCAGGAGGCAGCATGGGAGTTCTGGACGGCAAGGTGGCGATCGTCACCGGATCGGCGCGCGGGATCGGGCGCGCGACCGCCGCGCTGCTGCTCGAGCAGGGCGCGAAGGTCGTCGTCAACGACCTCGACGCCGACCTCGCCCGGGCGACCGCCGACGAGCTCGACGGTGAGACGACCGTGTTCGCCGGCGATCTGACCAAGGACGGCGCGCCCGAGAAGCTCGTCCAGCACGCGATCGACAGCTGGGGCCAGCTCGACATCCTCGTCAACAACGCCGGCTACACGCTCGACGCACCCGTCCACAAGATGAGCGACGACTGGTTCCAGCGGATGCTCGACATCCACGTCGTCGCGCCCTTCCGCACGATCCGTGCCGCCGCCCCGCACCTGCGCGAGCCGGCCAAGAAGGAACGCGCGGAGGGCATCGAGGTCTTCCGCAAGATCGTCAACGTCAGCTCGATCAGCGGCACGATGGGCAACGCCGGCCAGGCCAACTACTCGGCGGGCAAGTCGGCGGTCGTCGGCCTGACGCGGACGCTGGCCAAGGAGTGGGGCCAGTTCAAGGTCAACGTCAACGCGGTCGCCTTCGGTTGGATCGAGACCCGCCTGACCGCGAGCAAGGACGCCGCCAACGTGACCGAGATCGACGGGCAGCAGGTCCAGCTGGGGATCCCCGACGGGATGCGGGAGCTGGCCCCGATGATGGTGCCGCTCGGCCGGCCGGGAACCGTCGAGGAGGCGGCCGGCGGGATCTTCCTGCTCTGCACGCCGTGGGCGAACTACGTCCACGGCCAGACCCTGCACGTGACCGGCGGGCAGTTCGGCGGGATGACCGGCTGAGGGCGGTTCGGGCGCGGCCGGCCTGTCCGCGGGCGGTCCGCGGGCAGACGGTCGGACCTGACGATCAGACGCGGCCGGCGTCGCGGACAGGCCGCGACGCCGGACGATGCGTCGGGGGAACGGTCAGGGGCCGCCGAGGCTGATGCCACCCGAGGCGGGCGGCGTCAGCGGGGCCACGGGGGTCGGGGCGGCCGGGGCCACCGGGGTGGTGGCCGGAGCGGCCGGGGTCGCCGCCGGCGGAGCAGGCGCGGCGCTCGACGGGCGGATCGCCGACGCCGCGGGCCGGGCCGCGCGGCGCCCCGCCACCACCCGCAGGCGGTAGGGGATCGCGCCCAGCGTGGCGCACGGGCCGACGGTCTCGCTGCCGGCGCAGCGGATGTGCAGCACCAGTCGGCCGTCGACGCCGAGCCGGGCGCGAGCGACCGCCGAGCCGCCGCTGCCGACCTTCCACCAGCGCGGCGCCGTGCTCGTCACCCGCGACAGCTCCAGGACCAGGCCGCGACGGGCGACGTCGCCCGCGTGGACGATCGAGACGGTCACCAGCGAGCCGGGCCGGCCGCGCGCCACGAACCAGTCCTCGTCCCGCACCGACGGCGGGCCGAGCACGACCTGCTGGGCGACGGTCGCCCCGAGCACGATCGGCAGGGCGGTCGCGCTCGTCTCGTTGCTCGCCGCGGTCTCCAAGAGGTCGCGACCGGCGACGGCACCGGCGGACGAGGCCACGACGAGCACGCCGACGACCGCGACGCCGGCGAGGGGGACGGTGGGACGCATGGCCCGGGATTCGTTCCGCCTCCACCGGGACCTCTGCCGCGAAAGCAACCTTGCAGCGGCACCGTGACGTTCGTCCGTCCCACCGCAACGACCGGCCGTTCGCCGGGTTACGACAGGCGATGCGGCCCCCTGCTCCCCTCCCCTCGCTGCGGTCGCTGGCCGTCGCCACGATCGCCCTCGCCAGCACCCTGCTCGCCACGGCGCCCGCGGCCGACGCCCGGGTCGTTGCCGTCGCCGACGGCTCGGCGCGCCTGCAGCTGCGGGACCTACGCACGATGCGCACGACGATCACCGTCCGCCTGCCCGGCGGCGCCCGGGCCGTCGGCTTCGCCCGTGACGGATCGCGACTGTTCTCGGCCGCCGGGCGCGAGGTCGTCGCCGTCGACCCGTCGAACGGCCAGATCGTCGCGCGCGCGAACGCGGGTCTGACCCCGCAGGCGCTGGCCGTCGCCTCGACCGCCTCCCGCGTCCTCGTCGGCAGTGGCCGCACGCTCGCCGTGCTCGACGCCAGCAGCCTCGCGACCGTCAGCCGGATCCGACTCGACGCCAAGACCAGCGTCTCCGGGCTCGCCGTCGACGACGCCGGCACCCGGGCGATCGTCGCGCTCGGCAAGCAGGGCGTCGCCGTGGTCGACCTCTCACGGGGCCAGATCATCCGCCGGCTGCGGCTCGGCACCGCGGGCGGCGTCGCCGTGCGGCCCGACGGCGAGACCGCGCTGGTCGCGACCCCGGGCAGCGGCCGCCGCCGCGGCACGCTGACCGTGCTCAACACGGCGACCGGCGCCGTTCGCAGCACGATCGGCCTGCCGGCCGGGGTCGGCGGCGGGGTCTCGGCCCCCGACGACGCCCGCCGCACGGTCGTCGGTGCGGCCAAGGGCGGCAACCGGATCGCGATCGTCGACGTCGTTCGCGGGCGCCGGGTCCGCACCATCAGCGTCGGCCGGGGCCCCGGACTGCCTGCCGTCACCGACGGCGGCACCCAGGTCCTCGTCGGTGACGCCGGCTCGCGCTCGCTCTCGCTGGTCCCGTTCTCCAGCATGCGGCGGACCCGGGCCGTGCGGCTCGGCGAGCGGGCGCCGACCGCGGTCGTCGCCCAGCCGGGGCTCGCGATCCGGATCGGCACCGAGGGCCCCGACCGCTTCACGGGCACCCGCGGGCAGGACCGCCTGATCGGCCTCGGCGGCAACGACGACCTGCGCGGCAACCGCGACCGCGACGAGCTGTTCGGCGGCGACGGCGACGACCGGGTCGACGGCGGCGCCGGCCAGGACGTGCTCGACGGGGGCAACGGCAACGACCGGATCCTCGGCGGCGACGGCAGTGACCGGGTCGTCGCCGGGGACGGCAACGACTTCGTGGAGACCGGGCAGGGCAACGACCAGATCGACCTCGGCCCGGGCAACGACGCCGTCGATCCCGGCGACGGCGACGACACCGTCAACGGCGGGCCCGGCGACGACCGGATCATCGAGAGCGGGCTCGGCAACGACCCGCTGCTCGACGGCGGCGACGGCAACGACGTGATCGTCGGCAATCGCGGGACAGACCGGCTCGTCGGCGGCAACGGCGACGACCAGCTCGACGGCGGCAACGCCAACGACATCCTCGAGGGTGGGGCCGGCAACGACCGGATCCTGACCGGGACCGGCAACGACCGGGTCGACGCCGGCCCGGACGACGACATCGTGATCGGCGACATCGGCAAGAACCGGATCATCGGCGGCGACGGCAACGACCAGCTCGACGGCAACAGCGGCGACGACCGGATCGACGGCGGCAACGGCAACGACGCGATCGTCGGCGGACCCGGCAACGATCGGATCGTGGCCGGGCCCGGGGACGACGTGATCCGCGCCGCCGACAACAACGCCGACCGGGTCGACTGCGGTCCCGGCAAGGATGTCGTGCTGGTCGAGAACACCGCCCCCAAGCGCGACGCGCTGCGCAGCTGCGAGACGGTCCTGCAGGTCCCGCCCGAGGCCGGCCACGACTCCGGGCGAGCCTCGAACGTGCTCTCCGGCGGCCCCGGCAACGACACGATCGTCGGGACCGACGGGGTCGACACGATCATCACCGCCGACGGCAACGACAAGATCTGGGGCCAGGGCGGCGACGACTACGTCGACGGCGAGAACGGCGACGACGAGGTCCACGGCGGACCCGGCAACGACGACGTCCACGGCCGCAACGGCAACGACCTGCTCTACGGCAACGAGGGCGACGACCGGGTGACCGGGGCCGCCGGCAACGACACCGTCGACGGTGGGGCCGGCAACGACACGGTGATCGGCAGCAACGGCCGCGACGTCCTGATCGGCGGCGAAGGCGACGACCGGATCGAGGCCGTCGACAACGAGGTCGACCGGATCACCTGCGGGCCGGGCAACGACACGGTCGTGCTCGACCTCGACGACGTCGTCGTCGACGACAGCTGCGAGCGGAGGATCCACTGACGGTCCGAGGGGCGGTCGGTGGCCGCCCCCGACCGGTCTCCCCACCGGCGTGTCGGGCTGCGGCCCTCAGCCGGCGGCCCTCAAGCCCGCCGCCTCAGCCCGCGCCCTCAAGCCCGCGGCCTCAGCCGGCGGCGGGAGGACGGTAGGCGGCCGCAGCCGCGCGGCCGCCGTCCTCCATCACGCCGTAGAGCCGCTTGATCTCCCCGAAGATCTCGTCGGCGACCGCCTGCGAGTCCTCGCGCGAGACGACGGCTGCGGCGTCCTGCTGCTGGTACCGGATCGGCTCGCCGAACAGGACGGTCACCTGCGGGAAGTGCCCGCGGCGGAGGTTGCGCACGTGCGAGCTGCCGTGGATCGCGACCGGCAGCACGACCGCGCCGCTCTCGAGGGCGATCCGGCCGATGCCCGGCTTCGCATGCTCGGCGAGCTTGCCCGTCCGCGAGCGACCGCCCTCGCAGTACATCGCCATGCAGCCACCACGACCGAGGATCGCGTCGACGGTCTTGAACGCCTCGGCGTCGCGGGCCCCACGGCGGACGGGGAAGGTCCCGCCGTTGGCGTAGACCTTGTCCATCGGCGACGTGAACATCTGCGACTTCGCCATGAAGTGGATCTTCCGACGGGTCCCGAGGCCCATGAAGAAGTGGTCGAAGTTGGAGAAGTGGTTCGGCGCGATCACCAGCGGGCCCGAGCGCGGGATCCGCTCGGTCCCGTAGGCCCGCGTGCGGTACAGCCCGATCCCGACCAGGGTCGTCACGGCGCGCACGATGTCGTAGACCGGACCGGGCTCCTTCGCCCGGGTCCGCGCGTGGTAGCGGTCGAACAGCTCCGCCGGCCGCTCGTCGAGGTAGATCTGCTCCTTGATCTTGACCAGATCGTCCGCCATGACCTGCAGCCTAACCGGGGACGGCGGCGTCCGTCCGATGCCCGGCCGGGCGGGCGGGCGGGTCCGGTCGTCAGTCGGGCACCACCTGGCGCAGCGAGCGCGAGACCGCGTCGGTCCAGCCCGCGTGCAGCGTGGCCGCCTGGTCGCGGGACATCGTCGGCTCGAAGCGCGCCGCCTCGCGCCAGCTGCGGGTGACGTCGCGCTGGTTCCAGAGGCCGACGCCGACCCCGGCCAGGTAGGCGGCGCCGAGCGCGGTCGTCTCGTGGTTCGCGGGGACCACCACCGGCACGCCGAGCATGTCGGCCTGGAACTGCATCAGCCAGCGGTTGGCGGTCGCCCCGCCGTCGGCCTTCAGCACCCGCAGCGGCTCGCCCGCGGCCGTCTCCATCGCCCGGACGGCGTCGAGCGTCTGGTAGGCGATCGCCTCCAGCGTCGCCCGAGCGAAGTGGGCGCGACCCGACCCGCGCGTGAGCCCGACGATCGTGCCGCGTGCGTAGGGATCCCAGTGCGGCGAGCCGAGCCCCGCGAAGGCCGGCACCAGGTAGACGCCGTCGTTGGAGCGCAGCGAGGCGGCGAGCGGCTCGGTCTCCCCCGCGCTGTCGATGATCCGCAGCCCGTCCCGCAGCCACTGGACCGCCGCCCCGGTCGCGAAGACCGACGCCTCCAGCGCGTAGACCGTGCGCTGCCCGATCTGCCAGGCGACGGTCGCGATCAGCCCCTCGTGGACGCCCGGCCGCTGGTCGCCGGTATTGAGCAACACGAACGAGCCGGTGCCGTAGGTGTTCTTGCCCTCGCCCCGATCGAGGCAGGCCTGGCCGTAGAGGGCCGCCTGCTGGTCGCCGGCGACGCCGCCGACGGGGCAGGTCGCGCCGCCGAGCGCGCCGGGACGGACGTTGCCGAACCCGCCGATCGACGGTCGGACCTCGGGCAGCGACCGGATCGGGACCCCGAACAGCTCGCAGAGCTGCTCGTCCCAGATCCCCCGCTCGATGTCGAAGAGCATCGTCCGCGAGGCGTTCGACGGCTCGGTCACGTGCTCGCCGGTCAGCTGGAACAGCAGCCAGGAGTCGATCGTCCCGAAGACCGCCGTCCCCCGCTGGGCGCGCTCGCGCAGCTCGGGGGCGTCCTCGAGCAGCCAGGCGATCTTGGTCGCCGAGAAGTACGGGTCGAGCACCAGCCCGGTCCGTTCCCGCACCAGCGGCTCGTGGCCGGCGGCGCGCAGGCGGTCGCAGAGCCCCGACGTCCGCCGGTCCTGCCAGACGATCGCCCGGTGCAGGGGCTCTCCGGTCGCCGGATCCCAGACGCAGATCGTCTCGCGCTGGTTGGTGATCCCGATCGTGATCAGCTCGGCGGGGTCGATCCCGGCGTCGTCGCAGGCGGCGAGCGCCACGGCACGGGTCACCGCCCAGATCTCGGCCGCGTCGTGCTCGACCCAGCCTGGTCGCGGGAAGTGCTGCGCGAACTCGCGGTAGCCGCGCCCGATCAGCTCGCCGTCGCGGTCGACGACGCAGCAGGTGGTGCCGGTCGTGCCCTGGTCGATCGCCAGGATCACGATGCCGCCCCCTCGTCGCCGGGGGTGGCCCCGCCGGCCACCGCATCCCCGGCGTCCTCGTCGATCAAGGTCGCATCGGGGATCGTCCCGACCCCCTCGGGCACCGTCTCTCTCTCGCCGAGCTCCGCAGCCTCCTCCTCGGCCCGGGCGCTCGGTTCGGCGACCGCCGTGCTCGGCAGCACGCTGTTGGCGAAGGTCGCGATCCGGTGGAGCGCGTCGCGCGCCTCGGGAGTCCCGACCCAGGCCGGGACCACGTGCAACGTGCCCTCGTAGAGCTCCAGCTCGGCGCGGACGCCGAGTGCGGCCAGCCGCCGCGCGACCCGCTCGCCGTCGTCCCGCAGGACCTCGTCCTCCCCGACCTGGACCAGCGTCGGCGGCAGCTGTCGCTGGAGCTCGTCGGGCCCGAACAGGGGTGAGAGCCGCCAGTCGTCGAGCGGACGGTCGCCGGCGGCGACCCGGGCGCAGCGGCGGAGGCCGGCCTCGGGGATGAAGGGATCACGGGTCGCGTTCGCCCGCAGCGACTCGCCGGACGTCGACAGGTCGCTCCACGGCGAGAGCAGCACCAGCCCGGCGGGGCTCGGCAGGCCCGCCTCGACCACGTGCAGCAGCAGCTCGTGGGCGAGGTTGCCGCCGGCCGAGTCCCCCGCGACGATGATCCGGGCGGGGTCGTGGTCGTCGAGCAGCGCGCGGTAGACGGCCAGCGCGTCCTCGATCGGGGCCGGCATCGTCCACTGCGGCGGCAGCCGGTAGTCGACCGAGATCGCCGGCAGGCCGGTCACGTGGGAGAGCCGCGAGACGAGGTTGCGGTGCGTCCGCGGCGACCCGAAGACGTAGCCGCCGCCGTGGAGGTAGAGGATGATCGGCTGGTCCGGCGCGCGAAGCTGCTCGGCCCGCGGGGCCCGCACCCACTCGGCGGGCACGCCGGCCAGTGTGACCCGCTCGACCGTGGTCCCGTGCAGGATCGGCACGCGCTCGGTCGGGTCGACGATCCGCTGGAGCATCCGGATCCCGCGCGGGGTCATCCGCCAGCCGCGGGCGATCGGCAGCCACAGCCGCCGCATCCGGCTCGCCAGCCGCGTCGTCTCGTGACTCGCGGGCCCGTAGATGCGCACCACGGGTCCTGCGTCGTCGGCCTCCGGATCCATGCCGGCCAGCCTACCGCCGGACGAGCCAGTGCTCGAACCGGTCTCGTGCGGGTTGCCGGCGATCGCGGTGGAGCCGAACGCCCGTCACGGCGACGGCGCCCGCTCGGCCCGCTGACGACGGGCGAATCAGCCCGCTGGCGGTCCCCGTCGCCGGGTCGGCATCGGCCCCGCAGCGGGTGCCGGCGCGCGTGGCCGAACGTCCTACCGCTGGTCGCAAGGCCACGGCCGGTGGCTATCGTCCGCGCCCCATGGCCGGCGAACTGCTCCGTGACGACCCCACCGACGGGGTCGTCCGCCTGACGATCTCCAACCCGGAGAAGCAGGGCGCGCTCGACCACCCGATCCTCGACGCGATCGCCGCCACCGTCCCCGAGCTGAGCCGCCCGGAGTCGGGCGTACGGGCGCTGATCCTGACCGGCGCCGGCGCCCGGTTCTCGTCCGGCTACGACCTCGGTGGCCTCGGCCAGCTGCCCCGGGACGAGTTCGTCCGCAACGCCTCCTGCCTGATCGCGCACCCCTTCACTGCTGCGATCGAGGCGCTGGAGGCGACCGACCTGCCGACCGTCGCCGCGCTCCCCGGGGCGACGATCGGCGGCGGACTCGAGCTCGCCCTGGCCTGCGACCTGCGGGTCGCCGCCGACCACATCGAGCTGGCGATGCCGCCGGCCAAGCTCGGCCTGGTCTACCCGCACACCGGCCTGCGACGGTTCCTGAACGCGATCGGCGAGCCCCGCACGCGCGAGCTGTTCCTGCTCGGCAGCAGCATCGACGCCGCGACCGCGCTGGCCTGGGGGCTGATCAACGGCACCGCCGACGCCGACGACCTCCAGCACGAGGTCGTCGCGCTCGCCACCGAGCTGGCCGCCAACGCGCCGTTGTCGGTGCGGGGCAACAAGCAGGTGCTGCGCGCGCTGCTGGCCGCCGAGGGCGAGCTGGACGCGACCGTCGGCGCCGAGCTGCTGGCCCTGCGCGAGGCCTCGCTGGCCAGCGACGACCTGCTCGAGGCCGTGACCGCCTTCGGCGAGAAGCGCCGGCCGGTCTGGCGCGGCCGCTAGCGGGCCGGCGATACGGCAGGATGCAGCCGTGCGCCTGATCTCGTGGAACGTCGCCTCGCTCCGGGCCCGCCTGCCGCGGGTGCTGGAGCTGCTGGAGGAGCTGGAGCCCGACGCGCTCTGCCTGCAGGAGACGAAGTGCGCGCCCGACCAGCTCCCGCGCGAGGCGCTCGCCTCCTACGGCTACCGGATCGACGACCACTCGGCGGGACGCTGGAACGGCGTCGCGGTCCTGACCAAGATCGAGGACGCCGACCCCGACGACGGTGACCCCGCGTTGGAGGCGAGCCGCCACACCGTCGCCGGACTGCCGGGCGAGCACGATCCGGAGCAGGCCCGCTGGGTCGAGACGACCGTCCGCGGGATCACCGTCGCCTCCGTCTACGTGGTCAACGGCAAGGCCCTCGACCACCCCGACTACGAGGCCAAGCTGCGGTTCTTCCGGGCGATGGCCGACCGCGTCCGAGAGCTGTCGGCCGCCGGGCGACCGGTCGCCGTGCTCGGGGACATGAACGTCTGCCCGACCGACGAGGACTGCTGGGATCCGGCCCAGTTCGTCGGCCACACCCACACCTCCGAGCCGGAGCGGGCCGCCCTCCGCGGGGTCCTCGAGGCCGGGCCGCTGGTCGACGTGCACGTCGCGTTCAACGGCGCCCTCGACGCCTCGGGCGCCCGCCAGTACACCTGGTGGGACTACCGCGCCGGGGCCTTCCACAAGAACTGGGGCCTGCGGATCGACCACGCGCTGCTCGACGAGCAGACCGCCGCCCGCGTCACCGCGGTCGGGATCGCCCGCGACTACCGCAAGGGCGAGAAGCCCTCCGACCACGTGCCGCTGCTGATCGACCTCGCGGATCCGGCCTGAGCCTGGTCCAGGCCGAGCCGGCCGCGCGCCGCCCTACGGCGCCCAGGTCCAGGTCACGAACAGGACCGCCCAGCAGGCCTGGAGGACCAGCAGCAGCGGCGCCAGCCAGCGCATCCGCCGCCCCTGGTGGGCCCAGAGGCCGAGCGCCACCACGATCGGGAAGCAGGCCATCGTGAACCGCGGCAACGACATCAGCGGCTGCTGCATCGACGGCACGGACAGCGGGTAGGCGAGCGAGATCACGCCCCACGCGACCCAGCTGACGGGCAGCCGGCGCCGGGCCCACCAGAGGGTCGCGATCGCGGCCGCGACGAACAGCAGCAGGACGATGTCCCGCGCGAGCGCCAGGCCCGGGACCTGCCCGGGGGCAAGCGGCGCCATGTACCAGAGGCCGGCGAGGTCCCCGATCCGGCCGACGATCACCCCGGCGCCCGCGATCAGCCCGCCGATTGGCGTCAGGAAGGTCCGCTCCCAGTCGCTCTGCGCCCGCACGACCCCCATCGGGTCACCGGTCGCGATCCCGAGGTAGGCCGCGTAGACCACCACGCCGAGCGGGACCAGGCCGATCCACAGGAAGTCCGATCGCAGCCGGTGGCGGAAGCTGTACCAGCGGTCGACCGGACGGACATCGCCACCACTGCGGCGCCCCCACAGGTACTCGACGGCGAGCGGGATCACGAGCAGCACGCCGATGCTGCGACAGGACGCGGCGACCGCCCCGAGCAGGCCGGCGATCACCCAGCGGTCGCGGCGGGCGGCGACCAGCGCGCCCAGCGAGAGGATCAGGAACAGCGACTCGGTGTAGATCGCCGAGAGGAAGATCGCCGGCGGGACGTAGGCCGCCACCCGGACCACGGTGGTCGCGGTCGCGACGTCGCGGGCGGCGGCGACGACCCGGTGGAGAACGGTCAGGAAGCCCAGCGCACAGGTCCACGAGACCAGCAGCGCCGCCGGCACCAGCGCTCCGCCGAGCGGCGCCGAGACCACGCTCACCAGCAGCGGATAGAGCGGGAAGAACGCCGAGCGTGCGGGATCGGTCGGGGTGTAGCCGCCCTGGGCGATCTCGAGGTACCAGGTGCTGTCCCAGCGGCAGCCGGGCGCGATCAGGGCGTCGAGACCGGCCGTACCGGTCGGCCGGCAGGCCCAGAGCGGGTCGAGCCGGGCCCCGCGGGACTCGGCCCAGCCGAAGACGGCGATCGCGACCAGGCCGGCGACCCAGACCACCAGCCGCGAGAGCGCGAACGCCCGCACCGCTTCGCGCAGCGCGAGCAGCCATTCGGCCCCGAGAGCCTCCTCGAGCACCCCGGCAACGGGGCGCGACCCGCTGCGCGCGGTCAGATCGTCCACGCCGGACAGGATCCCGGGTCGGCGACGACGACGCGGTGACGGCACCGCCCGGCCGGCGTCCGGCGGCGCCGACCGGGCTTGACATCCGTAGGAAGTGAGTGCACACTCACCAGCGATGCCGGCTCCCCGCATGTCCGCCGAAGAGCGCCGCGTCGAGGTGCTCGCCGCCGCCGCCCCGCTGTTCGCCGCGCGGGGCTTCGAGGCGACGCCGACCTCGGCGATCGCCGAGGCGGCCGGCATCTCCCACGCCTACCTCTTCCGCCTGTTCCCCTCCAAGCAGGACCTCGCCGTCGCCCTGGTCGAACGCTGCAACCGGGTGGTCTACGACCGCTTCGCGCACGCGATCGAGCAGGCCCGCGGCACCGATGTCGACCCGATGGACGCGATGGCCCTCGCCTACGGGGACGTCGTCGCCGACCGCGACACGCTGCTGCTCCAGCTGCACGCCCACGCCGCCTCGCCGACCCACCCCGAGATCCGGGCCGCGATGCAGCAGTCGTTCCGTGCCCTCTACGAGCTCGTCGAGCAGGCGACCGGCGCCCCCTCCGAAGACCTCCGGCGGTTCTTCGCCCACGGGATGCTGATGAACGTCGCCGCCGCCCTCGACTTCGACACCGTCGGCGAGCGGTGGGCGACCTCGCTCACCTGCTGGGCCGACGACCTGCCCGCCCCGTAGCACCGCCGCCCGCTCTACCCCGCAGCCGACGGCCACCCGGCCGTTCCCTGCGGACCACGAGTGAGTGAGCGCTCACGCACCACATCGCACCGCAGCACCCGCACCACCCGCCACCGCACCCGAGAGCCACCATGCCCACCCCACCGCCCATCGCCCATCCGTTCCGCGTCGTGATGATCGTCGCCGTCGCGGTCTTCATGACGTCGCTGGACAACCTCGTCGTCGGCGTCGCCCTGCCCTCGATCAAGGACCACCTCGGCGGCTCGCTCGAGTCGCTGGAGTGGACCGTCAACGCCTACACCCTGGCCTTCGCGGTCTTCCTGCTCACGGGCGCCGCCCTCGGGGACCGCTTCGGACGCAAGCGGATGTTCCTGATCGGCCTGGGGATCTTCACCGCCTCCAGCGCCCTGGCCGCCGTCTCGACGTCGGTCGACATGCTGGTCGCCGCGCGCGCCCTCCAGGGCCTCGGCGCCGCGATCATCACCCCGCTGTCGCTGGCGATCCTCGCCGACGCGGTCCCGGCCGACAAGCGCGGAGCCGCCGTCGGCCTGTGGGGCGGCATCGGCGGGCTCGGCGTCGCGCTCGGTCCGGCGGTCGGCGGTGCCGTCGTCGAGGGCCTGCACTGGTCGTGGATCTTCTGGCTCAACGTCCCCGTCGGCCTGATCCTGATCCCGATCGCCTGGCGCGGCCTGCGCGAGTCCCACGGCGAGGGCGGCGCCATGACCCCGATCGACCGCGGTGGCCTGGTCCTGGTCAGCGGCGGACTGTTCGGCCTGACGTTCGGGATCGTCCGCAGTCAGATCCTCGGCTGGGACAGCGCGACGGTGATCGGCTCGATCGCCATCGGCCTCGCCCTGCTCGTCGGGTTCGTGGTCTGGGAGCGGCGCCAGCGGGCGCCGATGCTGCCGCTCTCGCTGTTCCGGTCGCTGCCGTTCACGGCCACCAACCTGCTCGCGTTCGCGATGTTCTTCGGGATGTTCGGGGCGATCTTCCTGCTCAGCCAGTTCTTCCAGATCGCCCAGGGGATGGGGCCGCTCGAGGCGGGCCTGCGGACCCTGCCGTGGACGGGCATGCCGGTGATCGTGGCGCCGATCGCCGGGATCCTGAGCGACCGGATCGGCGCCCGGCCGCTGCTGGTGAGCGGCATGGCGTTGCAGTCGATCGGCCTCTACTGGCTCAGCCAGATCTCGACGCCGACGACGCCCTACGGCGAGATGATCGTGCCATTCCTGCTCGCCGGGGCCGGCATGGGCCTGGTCTTCGCCCCCGTCACGGGCGCCGTGCTGGCCTCGGCCCCGGCCGCACTCGCGGGCAAGGCGTCGGGGGCGACGAACACCATTCGCGAGGCCGGCGGCGTCTTCGGCGTGGCGATCCTGGCGACCGTCTTCTCCTCCTCGGGGTCGTACGTCTCCCCCGAGGCGTTCACCGAGGGGCTGCAGGCGGCAGTCCCGGTCGGCGCCGCGGTGCTCGCCCTCGGCGCCCTGGTCGGCCTCTTCAGCCCGGGACGTGAGCGTACGTACACAAGTTCAACCCCAAGTCCCGTGCTCGACTAGTCTGCGGTGATCCGCGGGCGCCGCCGGCGCCCGTCTGCCACCCGACCCAGAAGGTCCAATGTCCCGTTCCCGTTCGATTCCGCTGCTGCTCGCCGCCACCGCCTGTCTGGCCGTGGCGGGCTGTGGCAGTGACGACAAGCCGGCGACGACCTCGGCCGCGGCCCCGACCACCGCGGTCCAGACCGCACCCACGACACCGGCGACGACGACGGCGCCCACCACGACCACCGCCACGACGCCGACCACGACGGCCACGACCCCGACCACCACCGAGGCCAAGCCCAGCACCAAGGCCGACAGCGGCAAGCCGGCCGAGAACCCGATGGACAAGCTCAAGGAGCTGACCAAGGGCGGCAAGCCGGCCTCGGAGGCGGAGACCGTCGCGGTCCGCAGCGCGATGCGCTCCTTCGGCGACGCGATCGCCTCGCGCGACGCGAAGAAGATCTGCAGCCAGACGGTCGGCATCGAGGAGCTGCTGTCCCAGTCGGGCCAGAAGAACGCCACCTGCGAGTCGATGTTCAAGGCCAGCAGCAACGCGTCCGCCGCCCCGACGAAGGACGAGCTCGCCTCGATCGCTAGCGGCAAGGTGACGATCAAGGGCGACCGCGCCACGCTCGTCACCCGCCAGGGGCCGATGCCGATGCGCAGGGTCGACGGGGTCTGGAAGGTCGACTACGGCGCCTTCGCCGCGCTCGGCGCCGGCAACGCCGGCAAGCAGTAGCGGCCAGCATGTCCTCCCCCGACAAGGCCACTCCCGACCACCCCGCGGTTCCCCTGATGGCGGCCGCCGTCGTCCCGATCCGGGACGGTCCCGACGGTCTCGAGGTCCTGGTCGGGCAGCGGACCACGAAGGCCCGGTTCATGGGCGGCTTCTGGGTCTTCCCCGGAGGCCGCGTCGAGCCGGACGACGGGCCGGACGACGCGGGCTACCGCCGCGCCGCCGCCCGCGAGCTGCGGGAGGAGGCCGGTCTGACGGTCTCCCCCGACGCTCTGGTGCCGTTCGACCGCTGGATCACGCCGGAGCCGCTGCCGCGCCGGTTCGACACCGTCTTCTACCTCGGCGCGGTCGACCCCGAGGAGCCCGTCACGATCGACGGCGAGGAGATCGTCGACAGCCGCTGGGACACGCCGCTCCGACTGCTGGAGGCCTCGGCGGCCCAGACCGCGGTGCTCTCGTTCCCGACCCTCCGCCAGCTGGAGAAGCTCGTCGCCTGGTCGACCGTCGCAGAGGCGTTCACGGCCTGCGCGGGAAACACCCTCGAGCCGGTCACCCCGCACGTCGAGGACGATCCCGACGGGCCCGTGCTGGTGATCCCCGGGACCGACGGGCAGATGCGCAGCTTCCGTGCGGGCGAGCTGCACCGGGGCGAGGTCGAGCGGAACCCGAACGCCGACTGAGCCTGGATCCACTGCTAGTCGGTTGAGCGTCGGCGTGGAGGACCGAGCGTGGGGCGAGCCGACACCTGAGGACGGGTGATCCCCTTCGATGGTGTCGGATCGATCCACGCGACGGTCATCCGCGGCGAGGCGACCCGAGGATCGGTGGATCCAGGCTGAGTCGGCCCGGGGCCCCGCCGGTCACCGCCGCGGGGCGGTCGCCGGCGTCGCGGCGGCGTCGTCTCGGCCCTCGGGCCCCGCCGCCGACCGGTGAGCGATGGCCGCCGCGGCGGCCGCCGCTCAGGCGCTGACGGTCTCGGTGGTCGCGAGGTCCTCGCGACCGACGGCGCGCAGCAGGCTCGTGTAGCGCGGGGCGATCTGGTCGGACATCCCGAGCAGATCGATGATCTTGCGCGAGTCGCCCTTGGCCTGGATCGCGCCGCGCGCGATCCCGATCGCCACGTTCTGCTGGCCGAGCCAGAGCGCGTGAGCGACGTCGGCGTCCATCGTCAGGACCAGCTCCGCGGCGGGCTGCCCCTCGACCGGCTCGCCGAGGCTGACGCTCGGTGCCTCCGTCGCCTTCGCGACGAGCGTGAGCTTGGCGTCCGGGTGCCGGCAGTTCAGCTCGACGACGGTGTCCAGCGCGGAGAGGCGCGGACCCAGCTCGGGGTCGACGGCCAGCTCCTGGATGAGCCGGCCGAGGATCTCATGGACGTCGTCTGCGGTGGAGAAGAGCACGGAACTCAGACCTTCGACCTTCAGGGGAGGAGCGGAAAACCCTCAGGGTCGCCACCCTAACGCGATCGCGCGGGCCGTGCGGCCCGCGCGCGGATGCCACCGGTCGGGGCTACGCCCGCTCGAGCAGGAGGGCGAGGGGTGGGCGGGCCTGCACAACGGGCAGGGCCGCACCACCGGGACATCGGTCGGGGCTACGCCCGCTCGAGCAGGAGGGCGATGCCCTGCCCACCACCGATGCAGAGCGAGATCAGGGCGTAGCGCTCGCCCGTCCGCTGCAGCTCGCTGATCGCCTTGACCGTGATCGCGGTGCCGGAGGCGCCGATCGGGTGGCCGAGCGCGATCGCGCCGCCGTTGGGGTTGACGCGCGGGTCGTCGTCGGCCAGGCCGAGCTCGCGGGTCACGGCGAGCGACTGGGCGGCGAAGGCCTCGTTGAGCTCGATCACCTTGACGTCGTCGAGCGCGACGCCGGTCCGGTCGAGGACCTTGCGGATCGCGGTGACGGGGCCGATGCCCATGATGTTCGGGTCGACGCCGGTGACGGCGTAGCCGAGGACCTTGGCCAGCACCGGGGTGCCGAGCTCGGCGGCCTTGGCCTCGCTGAGCAGCGTGACGGCGGCGCCGGCGTCGTTGAGCCCGGAGGCGTTGCCGGCGGTGACCGTGCCGTCCTCGCGCTTGAAGGCGGGCTTGAGCTTGGCCAGGCCCTCGATCGAGATGTCGGGACGGATGTGCTCGTCGGTGTCGAAGACGACCTCGCCCTTGCGGGTCTTGATCACGACCGGCGCGATCTCGTCGACGAACTTGCCGGCCTCGCGGGCGGCGGCGGCCTTCTGGTGGCTGCGGAAGGCGAAGGCGTCCTGGTCCTCGCGCGAGATCGTGTCGCGGACGGACAGGTTCTCCGCCGTCACGCCCATGTGGATCTTGCGGAACGGATCGGTCAGGCCGCCGACGACCGGGTCGACCATCGGCGAGGGCCCCATCTTGGCGCCCCAGCGCGCGCCCGGCAGCCAGTACGGCGCCTGCGACATCGACTCGGCGCCGCCGGCGATCGCGACGTCGACGTCACCGGTCTGGATGTGCATCGTCGCGGTGATGATCGACTGCACGCCGGAGCCGCAGAGGCGGTTGACGGTCAGGGCCGGGGTCTCCTGCGGGATCCCGGAGTTGATGCCCACGACCCGCGCCATGTACATGTCGTCGGTGCTGGAGTGGATGACGTTGCCGAACACGACGTGCTCGATCTGCTCCGGCTGCAGGCCGGACCGCTCGATCGCGGCCTTGACGGCGGTCACACCCAGCTCGGCGGCCGGCACATCCTTGAGCGACTTCCCGTAGCTGCCGATCGCGGTGCGAGCGGTCGAAGCGATGACGACACCGGTCATTGAAGACTCCTGCGGTTCCGAGGACGGATTGCGGCGCGGACGCGCCACGAGACCCGGAGCGGGTCCCAGAGCGGGGAGGCTAGCGGGCCGCCTGCGGATCCCGTCCCCAGCGTCGGGCTTGACAGATCTAACTAATGGCATTAGTTTCTTCCCTATGAGCAATAGCAAGGACACGACGGACACGACCCCGGCGGGCATCGTCCGGGTGACCCGCTTCGGCCTGGTCAACGCTTACCTGGTCCCCGAGGACGACGGCCTGACCCTCGTCGACACGATGCTGAGCGGCAGCGCCGGCAAGCTGCAGGCCGCGGCCGCCGCGCTCGACCAGCCGATCAAGCGGATCGTGCTGACCCACGCCCACGAAGACCACGTCGGCTCGCTCGACGCGCTCGTCGCCGCCGCGCCCGGTGTCGAGGTCCTGATCTCGACCCGCGACGCCCGCCTGCTGGCCGGGGACCACACGCTCGATCCGGACGAGCCGCAGACCAAGCTCCGCGGCGGCCTCAAGGGCGCCCGCACCCGCCCCACCACGACCCTCGAGCCCGGCGATCACGTCGGCTCGCTGCTGGTCGTCGCCGCACCCGGCCACACCCCCGGTCAGGTCGCCTTGCTCGACGAGCGCGACGGCACCCTGCTCTGCGGCGACGCGTTCTCGACGGTGGGCCGCGTGGCCACCTCCGCGCGCCCCTACTGGCGGTTCCCGCTCCCGGCGATGGCGACCTGGCACCGGCCGACCGCGCTCGAGTCCGCCCGCCGGCTGGGTGCGCTCCGCCCCCAGCGACTGGCTCCCGGCCACGGCCCGATCGTGCCCGATCCGGGCGCCGCGATCGACGCCGCCGTCGCCCGGGGCTGCTGAGGTGCCGCCGAAGTCGCCCCGGGTCGCCCTCGACCCCGAGCGGATCGTCGCCGTCGCGGTCGAGATCGCCGACGCCGACGGGCTCGGTGCGATCACGCTGGCCCGGATCAGCGCCGCCCTCGGGGTCCGAGCCCCGTCGCTCTACAACCACGTCACCGGCCTCGACGGCGTCCTCCGCGGGGTCGCCCTGCGCGGCCTGCGCGAGCTCGGCGAGGCGCTGATGGCGGCTGCGGTCGGGCGCTCCGGTCCGGAGGCCCTGACCGCCGCGGCCCACGCCTACCGCGCCTACGCCACCGCGCATCCCGGGGCCTACGCCGCCACCCAGCGCGCCTCCGCCGACGCCGACGACGAGTTTCGCGAGGCCCAGCGCCGCACGACCGAGGTGCTCTTCGCCGTCCTCCGCCACTGGCCGCTCGGCGACGAGGACCTGATCCACGCGACCCGCGCGATCCGCAGCGCGCTCCACGGCTTCGCGACCCTCGAGACCGGCGGCGGCTTCGGCCTGCCGGTCGACCTCGACCGCTCGTTCGACCAGGTGGTGACCGTCCAGATCGCGGGCCTCGACACGCTCGCCGCGCGCTGAGCGGGCGGACGCCGACCGCCGGCCCCGAGGAGCACTGATGTGCCACCGCAGCGGTGGCAAACGCATCGAGAAGCCCCCGCCCGGCCGGGCCCCGCGAGCCGCCGCCCCGCGCCCCGCCGCCCTACAACCCGTCGAAGTCGCCGAACTGCTGCCGTTCGACGCCCTCGGGCAGCCGACCCTCGGCCTCGAGCTTGTCGAGGTGCGCCTGGAGCGTGACCGCCGCCGCCAGCCGCAGGATCCCCGGCGCGTCGTCCCAGACCGCGTCGAGCAGCTCGTCGACCGTCCGGGCGCCACCGTCGAGCGCGGCCACCAGGCGCCGCTCGCGGTCGAGCCGGTGCGCGATGTACTCGGCGAGCTTCGCGTCTGGGTCTTCGACGACCGGGCCGTGCCCGGGCAGCAGCAGCCCGAGCCGCCGCTCCCGCAGGGCCTCGAGCGCCGCCAGGTAGCCGACCAGCGCCCCGGCATGCGGCACCAGCAGCACGCTGCCGTGGCCGAGCACGGTGTCGCCGACGAACGCGGCGTCGCCGGCCAGGAAGGCGACGTGGTCGGCGGCATGCCCGGGGGTCGCGACGACCGCGAACGGCCCGATCCGGTCGCCCTCGTCGACCGCGACCGCCGTGACCCCCGCGGGCGCGTCGTCGGGCACCCAGCCCGAGCGCGAGGCCAGTGGCACCGCGCCGCTCCGCCGCAGCAGCCCGGCGACCCCGTCGGCGTGGTCGTCGTGGCGATGCGTGAGGGCGATCCCGCGCAGCCCACCCCGTGCCGCGACGACGGCGGCGACCGCGTCGAGGTGCTCGTCGAGGGCGGGACCGGGGTCGACCACCCAGGCACCGCCGTCGTGCTCGAGCACCCAGGTGTTGGTGCCCTCCAGCGTCTTCGGCCCCGGGTTGTCGGCCCGCACGAGCACGATGCCTCGGCTGGCGAGCTGCGGGTCCGGGCCGTCGGGCATCCGCGGACCCTAGCGCGGAGCCTCGGCCGGCTCCGTCTCCAGCCCGAGCGCCCGCCGCATCGCGCGGAGCAGGATCACCGGGGCGTCGCCGTCGTCGTGCAGGGAGCGCTGCGGGCCGGCGTGGTCGGCGAGCGCCTCGAGCGTGAAGGCGACGACGGTCGGATCGGTGCCGGACGGGAGGTCGCCTTGCTCGATCGCGACGGCGACCTCGTGGACGAGACGCCGACGCCAGGCGCGCAGGGCCCGCGCGAGCGCCTCGTGGACCGGGCCGGAGCGGTCGTCGAACTCGAACGACGCCGCGGCGATGAAGCAGCCCCCGGCGAACGGCGGCGAAGCGGCGTAGGCGGTCCACGACGCGCAGATCGCGGTCAGCCGCGGGAGTCCGGGCCGCTCGCCCTCGACCGGGTCCCAGACGCGCGAGCGGAAGATCTCGATCGCGTGCTCGAGCGCGGCGAGCTGGAGTGCCTGCTTGGTCGGGAAGTGCCCGAGGACCCCGCCCTTGCTGAGACCGACGTCGGCCGCGATCCCGGCGATCCGGAGCCCCTCGAGCCCCTCGACGGAGGCGACGTCGGCGGCCCGCTCGAGGATCGCCTCGCGGGTCCGGCGGGCGTCGGCATCGGAGCGTCGACCAAGCACGGAGCAACCTTAGCAACCGGACGGTCTCTTTTTTGACAACCATCCGGCTGGTATCTATATTCGTCGCCATGTGCACCCCACCGCTCCCCGGGGAGGACCGATGACCGTCCCCCCTCCCGCCTCCCGCCTGCCCCTCGCGCTCGCCTGCGGCGGCTCCTTCCTCGCGTTCCTCGACGTCACGATCACCAACCTCGCGGTGCCCGATCTCCAAGGCGACCTGGCGGGCGACGTCAGCACCCTCGCCTGGGTCGTGACGCTCTACACCGTCCTGTTCGCCGGGCTGCTGGTGCCGGCGGGACGGATCGCGGACGTCGTCGGTCGCCGTCGCCTGTTCGCCGCCGGGGTCGCGCTCTTCACCGCCGCCTCGCTGCTGGCCGCCGCCGCGCCGAGCCTCGCCGTCCTGCTGCTGGCTCGCGCCGTCCAGGGCGTCGGCGCCGCCGCGATGATCCCCGCATCGCTCGCGTTCGTCCTGACCGACACCCCGCCCGCCCGCCGGCCGATGGCGATCGCCGTCTGGAGCGCCTCGGCCTCGCTCGCCGCCGTCGTCGGGCCCGCGCTCGGCGGGGTGCTCGTCGACCTGGTCGGCTGGCGCGCCCTGTTCTGCATCAACCTGCCGGCGGGCGTGGCCCTGCTGGTGCTCGCGCGCCGGGCCGCCGACGACGGACGCCGCTCGGCCGCGCTGCCCGACCCGCTCGGCACGGGGTTGATCGCCTTCGGCGTCGGGCTGCTGGTGCTCGGGGTCACCGAGGGGGCGGACTGGGGCTGGAGCGCAGCCCCCACGCTCGCGTGCCTGGCGGTCGCCGCGCTCGCGGTGGTCGTCGCCGTGCGCCGCTCGCGACACCACCCCGCCCCGGCGATCCCCGTCGACCTCTGGGAGCTCCGGAGCTACCGGACCGCGAACATCGTCTCGCTGCTGTTCGGCTTCTCGCTCTACGCCTGGCTGCTGGTCGGCGTCCTCTTCCTCACCGGCGTGTGGGGCTACTCGGCGCTCGATGCCGGTCTCGCCATGACCCCGGGCGCGGTCGTGGCGATGGCCGCCGGGATGCTCGCCGGACGAGCGAGCCTCGCGCCCCGCGTCCTGGTCGCCTCGGGGTCGATCGCGCTCGGGATCGCCGGCCTGGCCGGCCTGGCCTGGTTGCCGGCCACGCCCCACTTCCTGACCTGGTGGATCCCCGTCGGCGCCCTCTCGGGCGCCGCGATCGGCGTGATCAGCGTCGGCGTCTCGAGTGCCGCCGCGCTCTCGGTCGCACCACCGCGATTCGCGACCGCGACCGGTCTCAACATCGCGGTCCGCCAGGTCGGCGGCGCGATCGGCGTCGCCGTCCTCGCCGCCCTGCTCGACGGCCGGGACACCAGCGAGGTGGCGCCGTTCCTCCCGATCTACGGCCTCAGCGCCGCCGCATGCCTCCTCACCCTGATCGCCGCCCGCGGCCTCGTACTGCCGCCGACGCCCGTCGCCGCCCCCGGCCCGCTCGCCGCCGCCGACGAGGCCGGTACGCCGCTCGTCGGACGCGCGGCGTGACCCCGACCCCACCCAGTCAACCCAGGAGCCACCGATGAGCACGACGACCACGACCCTGCTCGAGGACCACGACCCGGACTGCCTGTCGCCCGCTGCCGCCCGCGCGCTGCTGGCCGACGCGCCCTGGCGGCGCCTGGCCGTCGTCGGCGACAGCGTCGCCGCTGGCGTGCGGGAGGCCACGCCCGGCTACCGCGACCGCAGCTTCGCCGACCGGATCGCCGACGCGCTGCCCGACGACGACCGCCGGACCCCGCTCGTGAACCTCGGCGAGCCGCACCTGCGGGCGCGCGAGATCCGCGAGCAGCAGCTGGCGCACGCCCTGGCCGCCCGGCCCGACCTGGTCGTCGTCAGCGCCGGCGGGAACGACGCGCTCGGTCGCCGCTTCGACGCCGACGCCCTCCGCGACGAGTTGCGTGCGCTGCTGACCCCGCTCGTCGCCAGCGGCGCCCTGACCGTGACGATCGGCCTCTACGACCTGCCGCGAACCGGCCTGCTGCCCGCGCCCCAGGCCGCGACCATGGCCGAGCGGTTCGACGCCCTCGACGCGCTCACGATCGAGCTCGGCCGCGAGCTGGGCGTCGTCCACGTCGACACCCACCACCATCCGCGGGCCGCCGATCCGGCGATCTTCGCCGCCGACCGGATCCACGCCAACGCGCGGGGCCACGCGATCGCCGCCGCGGAGATCCTCCGAGCCGTCGCCGCGCACGCCCGCTCGGCGACCGGCGACGGCATCGACCGGTCGTGAGCGCGGGGCGCGCCGGCCCTAGGCCGCCGGGGCCGCCGTCGGCGGCGTGCCGGAGGACGACGCGTCGTCGTCCTCCTGCTTGGGCCACCGCTTCGAGGCCCAGGCGGCCACGAGCAGCGTCCCGATGATGACCACCAGCGAGAGCCAGATCGGCATGTGCCAGAGGTCGGTGAGCAGCATCTTCGCGCCGACGAAGGTGAGGATGAACGCCAGGCCGTAGTTCAGGTAGTGGAAGCGGTCGAGCAGCCCCGCCACCAGGAAGAACAGCGACGTCAGGCCGAGCAGCGCGAAGGCGTTGGCGGCGAAGACGATGAACGTGTCGCGCGTGACCGCGAAGATCGCCGGGATCGAGTCGATCGCGAAGATGACGTCGAAGGTCGCGACCATCGCCAGCGCCGCGAACATCGGCGTCGCCAGCCGCTTGCCGTTGACCCGGGTGAAGATCTTGTCGCCGTCGTAGTCCTCCGACAGCGGCACGAACTTGCGGAGCAGCTTGAGGACCGGGTTCTTCTCCGGGTCGACGTCGTCGGCGTCGTGCGTCGCCATCCGGATCCCGGTGAAGACCAGGAAGGCGCCGAAGACGTAGATCATCCAGTGGAACGTCTCGAGCAGCGTGCCACCGACGAGGATGAAGATCGCCCGCAGGACGATCGCGCCGATGATCCCGTAGAAGAGGACCTTCCGCTGCGACGCGATCGGGACCGCGAAGAACGAGAACAGGATCGTGAAGACGAACAGGTTGTCGAGCGAGAGGCTCCGCTCGATCACGTAGCCGGTCAGGTACTCGCTGGCGTGCTTGCTCCCCATCCACGGCAGCAGGACGATCGCGAAGGCCAGCGCCAGGAGCGTCCAGAAGATGCTCCAGATCACGCTCGACCGGAACGACGGGACGTGCGGGCTCTCCGGCGTGCCCTCGCTCTTGGAGTGGACGACGAGGTCGACGACCAGCATCGCGACGATGAACGCCGTGAAGGCCACCCAGATCCAGACCGGATGGGTGGTGGCCGCATCGGTGGCAGCCGAGGAGGCGGTCGCGAAGGACAGTGACACGTGAAAAGCTCCGACCTGACGAAGAGGACAAGGGTCGAAGGTCTCTCCCGCCGCAAGGCGTACGCACCGGGCCGATGGGCGACCGTACTGACGGCGACGTAACTTCGGGGATACTGCCCTTCTCCCGCGTACCCTAGCGGAAGGCAACCCGCCGCCCAGAGCCGTGCCGACCCGGGAACCCTCGTGAGCGTCCTCGAGACCGACCTCTACACCCTGACCATGGCCGACTCGTTCGTCCGCCACGGCCGCGACCACCTCGTCTCGTTCGAGGCCAGCTTCCGACGGCTGCCGCCCGGCCGCTCGTGGGCGATGATCGCGGGGATCGCGGAGATCGTCGAGGGGCTCCGGCGATTGCGGGCGACCCCCGACGAGCTCGCCTGGCTGCGCGCCGACGGCCGGTTCTCCCCCGCGCTGCTCGACCGGCTCGAGCCGCTGCGGTTCACCGGCACCGTCTGGGCGATCCCCGAGGGCACCTGCGTCCCGGCCGGGGTCCCGATCGTGCGGGTGACCGCGCCGCGGGTCGAGGCCGCCCTGGTCGAGCCGACCCTGCTGTCGTCCCTGAACTACGCGACCCGGATCGCCACCACCGCCGCCGTGATCGTCGAGGCCGCGGGGGGCCGACCGGTCTTCGACTTCTCGCTGCGGCGGCTCGACGGCCCCGAGGCGGGACTGACCACCGCCCGCTCCGCCTGGCTCGCCGGCTTCGCCGGAACGGCCTATCCGGCGGCCGGCGCCCGCTACGGGATCCCGACGGTCGGCACGATGGCCCACCACGCGGTGATGGCCCACGGCGAGGCCCACGAGCAGGACGCCTTCGCCGAGGCGCTGCGTGACCATCCTGCGGGCACCGCGGTCCTCGTCGACACCTACGACACCGAGCGCGGGGTCCGGCGGGCGATCGCCGCCCACCGCCAGACCGGGGTCCCGCTGCACGGGATCCGGATCGACTCGGGCGACCTGGCCAGTGAGGCCCGTCGCGCGCGGGCACTGCTCGACGAGGCCGGGCTGACGACCACCCAGATCATGCTGACCGGGGATCTCGACGCGATCTCGATCGGGCGGATGGTCGCCGACGCGGTCCCCGTCGACAGCTTCGGCGTCGGAACCCGGCTGCGCTCCGGGGAGCCGCTGGGCGGGGTCTACAAGCTCAGCGCCCAGCACGACGAGGTCGACCGCGAGCAGCGGTTCGTGATGAAGCGGTCGCTCGGGAAGGAGACCGATCCCGGCGTCCACCAGGTCACCCGCGTTCGCGACGCCGACGGGGTCGGCCACCAGATCCACCTCGCCCACGAGGCGGTGCCCGGGATCCCGCTGCTGCGGCCGGTCATGCGTCGCGGTGCGGTCGTCGCCGAGGCCACCGACCTCGCCGCCGGCCGACTCCACGCCGCCGCCGAGCTCGCCGAGCTGCCCGCCGACGGCGTGCTCCTGCCACCGACCCGCTCGGCCCAGCTGCTGGCCCTGCGCGATCGCCTCTCGCACCCCGTCGGGCTGACCTCGAGCGACGCGCTGATCGTCGTCGACGTCCAGCACGACTTCCTCCCCGGCGGCGCGCTCGGGGTCCCCGGTGGCGACCAGGTGCTGCCCCCGATCGGCCGCCTGCTCGACGCGGCCCGGGCGGCCGGGACGACGATCGTGGCCTCCCGCGACTGGCACCCGGCCGACCACGCCTCGTTCGTCGCCCGCGGCGGCCCCTGGCCCCCGCACTGCGTCGGCGGAACCGCCGGGGCCGAGCTCTCGCCCGCGCTCGACCTGTCCGGGGTCAGCGTCGTCGACAAGGGCGACGATCCCGACGAGGACGCCTACTCCGCCTTCGATCGCACCGGCCTCGCGGAGCGCCTGCGGGCGGCCGGCGTCGAGCGGGTCGTCGTCTGCGGGCTCGCCACCGACTACTGCGTCCGGGCGACGGCGCTCGACGCCCTGGAGGCGGGCTTCCCGACGGTGGTCGTGACCGACGCCGTCGCCGCGGTCGACGTCGCGACCGGCGACGGGGACCGGGCGCTCGACGCGCTGCGGACCGCCGGGGCCATCCTCGCGTCCGCGCCCGGGGCCTGACGCCGGCGGGGGCTCCGCGGCCGGCGGTCCGGGGCCTGACGCCGGCGGGGACTCCGCGGCCGGCGGCTGGGTCCCCGCGCCCCGTGCCGCGGCCGGCCGGCCGTGCCCGTCGCCTGCGGAGGCGACCAAGGCCGGGGGCCGGCGCGTCGCGTTTCGGTTCCTCTTCGGTTGCCTTGGGGCGCGCCTTCAGCAACGTTGCGGGAGTTCTTCGGCCCGGTTGGGGGACCGGTCAGCGCGACCCGCGAGGGTAATGAGCATGAAGCCGCCGAACCGTTCCCTGATCGTCATGTGCACCGCCGCGCTGGTCGGCGGGACAGGCGGCGCCGTGATCGCCACCGAGGCCATCGGCGGGGGCGGCGACACCGTCACCCGGACCGAGTCGATCGCCAGCGGCCAGCCGGTCTCCAACACCACCAGCGGGGCGCTCTCGGCCCGCCAGATCTACGCCCAGAGCGCGCCCTCGGTCGCCTTCATCACCGCCGAGTCGTCGGGCGCCGCCGCCGGACAGCTGCCCGGCAACGGCTCCTCGGGAGCGGCGACCGGCAGCGGCTTCGTGATCTCCAGCGACGGGTACATCGTGACCAACGCGCACGTGATCGACGGCGCCGACAAGGTCCTCGTCAAGCTCGGGGCCAACGGCAAGACGCAGACGGCCAAGGTCGTCGGCACCGACCAGTCGACCGACATCGCGCTGCTGAAGGTCGACGGCAGCCGCCTGACCGCGCTCCCGCTGGCCGACTCGGCCGCGGTCCAGGTCGGCGACCCGACCTACGCGATCGGGAGCCCGTACGGCCTCGACCTGACCCTCACCACCGGGGTCGTCTCCGCCCTCAACCGCAGCATCGAGTCGCCCAACGGGTACGCGATCAACGGCGTGCTCCAGACCGACGCCGCCCTCAACCCCGGCAACTCCGGTGGGCCGCTGATCGATGCCCGCGGACGCGTGATCGGCGTCAACTCCCAGATCGCGACCGGGTCGTCGAGCCAGTCGGGCGGCAGCGGCGGCAACGTCGGCGTCGGCTTCGCCGTCCCGTCCGACACCGTCTCCCGGATCGTCGAGCAGCTGCGGACGTCCGGCCACGCCACCCACGCCTATCTCGGGGTCGCCACCACGGGCTCGACCAGCGGCAGCGGCACCACCAGCGCCGCCGGGGCGACCGTCGCCTCGGTCACCCAGGGCGGGCCGGCGGCTGACGGTGGGCTCCGCGTCGGCGACGTGATCACGGCGATCGACGACGCCGCCGTGACCAACAGCGACGCGCTCGGCACCGCGGTCGACGCCCACAAGCCGGGCGCCAAGGTGACCGTCAGCTACCAGCGCGACGGCAAGTCCGGAACGGCCAGCGTCACGCTCGGCACGCGTCCGGCGGGCAGCTCCTCCGCCGGCACGACGACCGCCCCCTGAGGCGGTCGGGCGGCTCCGCCGCCCACCAGGGCTCGCCGGGAGACCGGCCCGGAAAAGCGCTGAGGCCCGCCGTTCCGAAGAACGACGAGCCTCAGTCACAGCAATCGGGGCGCCCGGATTCGAACCGGGGACCTCGCCGACCCGAACGGCGCGCGCTACCAGGCTGCGCCACGCCCCGCTGCGATCCGGAAGTATGCCAGGCCGGAGCCAAACGCGACCCGCGCCTCCCCCCGGCGGCCGCGACTAGCCGTCCCCGACGGCCCCATGCGACCCACCGGGAGGGCTGGAGAGCGCCGCCATATCGACCGCCTCGCCCGCCAGTGCGGTGTAGAAGCGGATCGCCAGACCCGTCACCAACGTCTCGAAGGCGTCCTGGATCGGGAGCTCCTCGGCCCCGGACCAGCTGCGGAGGCCGTCGCGCTCGATCGCGTCGGCATCGGCCAGCACGTCGTCGACCAGCTCGGGGTGGCGGTCGCAGAAGTAGGCGCCGATCGCGTACATCGTGGAGTGCGACGCGACGTCGATCAACCCGTCGCGGTCAGCGGCCATCCGTCGCCCCGTCGCCCCCCGCGGCGTCGGTCGCCGCCTCGTCGACGCCGCCGGCCTGCTCGGCGGGGGCCGTCTCGGCTTCGCCGGCCGTCCCGCCGTCGGCCCCCTCGCGGGCCGTGTCACCGGCCATCGTCATGAGCGGGCCAGCGCCCCCGGTGGCCGGCGCGGGAGCTCCGGTCCCGGGGACGGGAGCCGTCTCCGGTACCGGCGGCACGGGCGGCGTGCCCGTCGCCGGATCGTCGACGTTCGCGATCGGCGTCGTCGCCGGACCCCCCGGGGCGGTCTCCCCCGGGCCGGGGCCGGGCGGCGTCGTCGTCCCGCTCCCGGGCTTCCCGGGCTGGGGGTCGTCCACGGTCGGCGTCACCGCGGGCTTCGGTCCCGGGGTCGGCCCCGAGCCCGCCGCGGGCGACGACGAGCCCGGTCCGGGCTTGGGCGTGCCCGCGGGATCGGTCGAAGGCGACGGCGCGACGGCGGCCGGACCGCCACCGACTGCCGGCGGAGCGACCGGCCGGGCGGGCAGGGCGCTCGGGCGAGCCCCGCCGACCGGGACGTCGTGGTCGGCCTCGGCGGGGGATGACGATCGCCCGTGGCCGCCAGAACCGTCCTCGATCCGTTGCTCGACCGCGATCAGGCGCCCGTCCTCGCCGACCACGATCGTCATCGGCGTCGTGCCCGTGAAGCGCAGCGTCGACCCGATCACCCGGGGAGCCCCGTTCACGTACGCCATGACGCCGGCCTGGCGCGTCGGGGGCACGACCCGTGTCTCCGCCGACGACGCCCCGCCGTGCGAGCCGTCGACGATCGGCGCCACGTCGTTGGCCACCAGTGCGCTGCCCCCGCTGGCCGCCAGCACCGCCGCACCGACCGCGACCTTGCCGAGCAGCATCCCGCCGGCCGCCTCGCTCGCGAGCGACGGCTCTGGCAGCGGCAGCCGCCGGAACAGCGGCAGCGGCAGGAGCAGCAGCGCCTGCGTGAAGATCCGGCGCTCGAGCGTCCGCGGGTCGAGCCCCAGCGCCCGCGCGTGCCGCTGGCAGCGCTCGCACGACCGCAGGTGGCTGGCCAGCCGCTGCCGCTCGCGGATCCCGAGCGTCCGCTCGAGGGTCGCCGCGGAGAGCTCCTGGGTCGCCGCGCAGCGCTCGCCGCTCTGGAGCTCGCGGTAGGTCCGCGTCAGCTGGCGGCGTCCGCGTGCGAGCTGCCCCTCGACCGCCGTCCGGCTGATCCCCAGCCGTTCGGCGATCTCGCCGGGGGAGCGCCCCTCCAGCTCGCGTTGCACGAGCACGCTGTGCTGGAGCGGCGGGAGATCGGTGAAGGCCGACCGCAGCGTGTCCAACGACTCGCGGTCCTCCGCTGCGCGCAGCACGCTGTCCTCGCCGAGCGTCAGCCGGCCGGAGTCGGCGGGCGAGAGCGCCTCGGGAGCGTCGTAGCTGACCTCGCCGCGGCGGGTGACCCCCCGCCACTGATCGATGCAGGCCCGACGGGCGATCTCGTGCAGCCAGGCCCGGACGTGGCGCGGCCGCTGGCCGTCGCGCATCGCCCGCATCGCGCTGACGAAGACCTCCTGGACGACGTCCTCGGCGCGCGCATGGTCGCGCAGCATCCGCAGGGCGTAGACGTAGATGCCGTCCCGATGGTTCTGGAAGAGCAGCTCGAAGCTGGCGTCGTGGACGCCGGCGTCGTCGGTCGGCTCACCGGGGCGGGAGCCGGCCGCCACGGCGGGCGTCCCACGCGGAGGCGACGGCAGGGACGTGCGATGGGGGGCGGAGGTCGGCATGGGACAGGCCGGCTCGACGTGACGTGGGGGTGACGACGAGAAAACGCGATCATAGTCCCGCCGCTCGCCCCTGTCACGGAGAACCCGAAACGTGAGGACGGATGAACACCTGTCGCCCGCCCGTCCCGCGCCCCGCGCGGCCGGGCCACGCTCTGGCAGGATCCGGCGATGGCCCGCCTCGGCGATCTGCTGACCGACCTCGACGCCCTCCTCGACCCGTCCCGCTTCCGGGACTACTGCCCGAACGGGCTCCAGGTCCCCCCGCCGGACGGGCTCGACGCCGAGATCACGACGGTGGTCACGGCGGTCAGCGCCGACGCCGCCACGCTCGAGGCCGCCGTCGAGCACAGCGCCGACCTCGTCCTCGTCCACCACGGCCTGTTCTGGGACGGGGCGCCGCGCGCGCTCGACCCGGCGATGGCCGGCCGACTGCGGATCCTGCTCGGCCACGGCATCGCGCTCGCCGGCTACCACCTGCCCCTCGACGGGCACCCGGAGGTCGGCAACAACGCCCTGCTCGCCGCCGCCCTCGGTGCCACCAGCGAGCTGTGGGCCGGTTCCGGGACCCCGCCGATCGGGGTCGTCGCCCACTTCGCCGAACCGCTGCGGATCACCCACCTGCACGAGCGGATCGCCGAGGTCACCGGCCGTGCCCCGGCGACCTTCCCCGGCGGTCCGGCGGCGGTCTCGCGGCTGGCGATCGTCTCCGGCGCGGCCGCCGGGATGCTCCCCGACGTCGCCGCCGACGGCCTCGACGGGCTGCTGACGGGCGAGCCGCGCGAGCCGACCCGTGGCCTCGCCGCGGAGCTCGGGGTCCACGCGATCTGCGCTGGCCACCACGCCACCGAGACGCTCGGGGTCCAGGCACTGGGGTCGCGGCTCGCCGAGCGGTTCGGGGTCACGCACCGCTTCGTCGACACGGCGAACCCGATCTGACCGCGGGTCGGAAAAGCTCCCGCCGCAGGCGTCGAGCCGCATAGGATCGGCCTCAGGGTCTCGCCGCCGTCGGTGGCGCGAGTCCGTCCCACCACCTGAGAGCGAGCCCCGATGCCCACGACCACGACGATTGCCGACCGCACGATCGCCGACCTGGCCTTCCGCGCCGGCGAGGCCTTCGGCGACAAGGCCGCGGCCCGGTACCAGGAGAGCCCCGGCGAGTGGCGGGACATCAGCTACCGGGAGCTGGCCGACCGCTCCGCGGACTTCGGGCTCGGACTGCTCGGACTCGGGCTCGACCCGGGCGACCGCGTCGCCGTGCTCGGCAGCACCCGTCCGCTCTGGAGCATCGCCCACTTCGGGATCGTCGCCACCGGCGCGGTCCACGTCTCGGTCTACCCGACCAACGCGCCCGACGAATGCGCCTGGGTCGTCGGCAACTCGGAGTCCCGCGGGATCGTCTGTGAGAACGCCGAGCAGGTCGCCAAGATCGTCGCGGTCCGCGACCAGCTGCCCGCGCTCGAGTGGATCGTCGTGCTCGAGGGCGACGCGGAAGGCGCGGTGACGCTCGACGAGCTCCACCAGCACGCCGCGCAGCGCGACCCGCAGGAGCTGCGGGACCGGGCCGCCGCCGTCCGGCCCGAGGACCCGTACGTGTTCATGTACACGTCGGGCACGACCGGCCCGCCGAAGGGCTGCGTGCTCTCGCACGGCAACTACCGCTGGATCGTCCGGGCCTCCAACGGCCTCGCGCCGATGGAGGACGACGGCGTCCTCTACCTCTTCCTCCCGCTGGCGCACGCGTTCGCGCTGCTCTTCCAGCTCTGCGCGATCGACGGCGGCGGGACGATCGCCTACTGGGGCGGCGACGCGACCAAGATCGTTCCCGAGCTGATGCAGGTCCACCCGACGGTGCTGCCGTCGGTCCCGCGGCTGTTCGAGAAGATCTACACGCTCGCGGTCGGCTCCAAGCCCCCGGAGGAGCAGGAGCAGCTGCTGGCCGCCGCCCGGGTCGGGGTCCAGGTCCGCGAGCTCCAGCAGCGCGGCGAGCCGGTTCCCGCCGCGCTCCAGGAGCCGTTCGACGCGGCCGAGGAGGCGCTCTTCAAGAACGTCCGCAGCCTCTTCGGTGGCCGCCTGACCCGCGCCGTCACCGGCGCGGCCCCGATCGCCAAGGAGATCCTCGAGTTCTTCTACGGCTGCGGCGTTCCGGTGATGGAGGGCTACGGGATGACCGAGACGTCGACCGGCTCGTCCGTCAACACCCCCGAGAACCACCGCTTCGGGACCGTCGGGCAGCTGCTGCCGGGGGCCGAGGCGCGGATCGCCGAGGACGGCGAGCTGCTGCTCCGCGGCGGCCACATCTTCCAGGGCTACTACAAGATGGAGGACGCCTCGTTCGGGGCGATCGAGGACGGCTGGCTCCACACCGGCGACCTCGGCGCGATCGACGAGGACGGCTACATCTCGATCGTCGGCCGCAAGAAGGACATCATCATCACGGCGGGCGGCAAGAACCTGACGCCGGCCAACCTCGAGAACGACCTCAAGCGCTCGCCGTGGATCAGCCAGGCGGTGATGCACGGCGACCGCCGGCCGTACCCGGTCGTGCTGGTCACGCTCGACGCCGAGACGATCGTCCCCTGGGCGGAGGCGCGCGGGCTGCCGACCGACCTCGCCGAGCTGTCGCGGCACCCGGACGTCGTCGCCCTGATCCAGGCCGAGGTCGACCAGGCCAACGCCCGGCTCGCGCCGGTCGAGCAGGTCAAGAAGGTCCTGCTCCTCGACCGCGACCTGACGCAGGAGACCGGCGAGCTGACGCCGACGCTGAAGGTCAAGCGCAACGTCGTCAACGAGCGCTTCAAGGACCGCTTCGATGCCCTCTACGGTCAGGCATGACGGACGGATGACCGGACGGTCTCGTCTCTCGATCTGACGCGGAGTACGATCAGCCTGTGCGCAACGATCCAACCGAAAACGGAGGGCTGTTCCTGGGTCGCCGTCCGGGCACGGCGCCCGTCCGTTACGGCCGTCTGCCGAAACGGGGGTCGCCCGCGCGCCGGACGATCGACGCGATCCTGGCGGGCGCCCTGCTCGTCGCGATGGCGCTGCTGACGGCCGCGGTCTGGGGACCGCTGCCGGTCGCCGCGATGTGGATCTCGTCGCAGATCGCGTCGTCCAACGCCGGCCTCTGGTTGATCGTCGCGCTGGCGCTCGTGATCGGCTTCGTGTTCGGCGCGCTGATGCTGTTGCGGCGGCTCGACCAGGTCTGGATCCTCGTCCGCCGCGCGGCCGGCGTCGACCAGCGGACCGGGATCCTCGGCCGCCTGTTCCTGATCACGACCCTGATCGTCGTCCCCGTGTTCATGGTCTGGTTCGTCTTCCTCGGCGGGCTCCGTCCGACCATGGGCGGGGCGTAGGCGAGCGCGATGGGACTCTTCGACTACTACCGGCAGTTCGAGGGCCAGACCCACGAGGAGACCAACGTCGGTCTGCGCGAGGAGGCGAAGGAGCGCCGCTCCCGCGAGCTGGCCCGGATCGAGCCCGTCGACTGCAGCCGGACCACCTGGCACGAGCTCCCGCCGGCCGAGATCGTCAGCGCGATCACCTACCACGCCCGCCGCGGCATGCACCGCTACGCCGAGGGCCGCGAGGTCGAGCTGCGCGACGCACTCGCCGCCCGCCACGCCGTCGGCGCCGAGCGGATCGTGATCGGCGAGGGCGCCTCCGGCCTGCTCCAGCGTGCGGCCAACGAGCTGCTCTCGAAGGGCGACGAGGTCGTCCTGCCGTGGCCGTCCTACCCGCTCTACCCGCTGGTCGCCCGCGACGCCCACGCGACCCCGGTCCCCGTCACCGGGCTCGACCCGGAACGGCTGCTGGCGGCGGTCACGCCCCGCACGCGGCTGATGGTCCTGGGGAGCCCCAACGACCCGACCGGCGCGCTGCTGCCGGCGACGGTCCTGGCCGAGCTGCTCCAGCAACTGCCCGAGCGGGTCGTCGTCGTGCTCGACGAGGCCCTGCGCGAGTTCGTCACCGACGAGCCCGTCGACGCGACGCTGCGGATGACCGACCGCTTCCCGCGGCTGCTGGTCGTCCGCTCGTTCAGCAAGGCCTGGGGCCTCGCCGGGCTCCGCCTCGGCTACGCCGTCGGTCACCCCGAAGCGCTCGAGCTGCTGCGGTTGCTGGCGCCCCGCCTCGGGGCCGCCGACCTCTCGCTCGCCGGCGCGCTCGCCGCCGTCCGCAACACCGGCAACCTGATCGAGCGGCGGTCGCGGACCAACGCGGCGGAGCGCGAGGCGCTCGCGGAGCAGCTCGAACGGCTCGGGCTGCTCGTCAGCGCGTCGCAGAGCTGCACGCTCTGGGCCCGGTCCCCCGACCGCAGCGGCGGAGCGCTCGCCGAGCAGCTCGAGCACGGCGGCGTCCTCGTCCAGACCGGCGGCGCCGTCGGCGACGCCGACCACATCCGGATCACCGTCCGCGACGCCGCCGCCACCCGCCGGATCGTGCGAGCGCTGGAGACCGGCTCCTGACGCCGGACGACGGTCCTCCCGCGGACGACGCCCTGCCGGCGCCGACGGGAGGCCCGACCCCACCGTCGCTCCCGACGGTCCCCGCCGACCTGGTGGCCGACCTCCAGGGCGACGCCCTCCACGCCCGGATCTCGCTGATCGGCGAGCTGCGGGAGCAGGGCATCCCGATCGAGGAGATCCGGGCCGCCACCCGCCGGGGGCGGCTGCCGCTGCTGCACGTCGAGGCGATCCTGCGCGGGACGCCGACCCTCTCGACCCACGACCTGGTCGCCCGGACCGGCGTCGCCCCCGAGCTGTTCGAGCGGGTCCTGCAGTCGGCCGGAGTCCCGATCCCCGAGCACCACGAGCCCGCCTGGCAGGAACGCGACATCGCCCTCGCCGGGCTGATCGACGGCCTCGCCCGGGCGGGGATCGCCGACGACGCGATCGTCGAGCTGGCGCAGACCCTCGGCGAGTCCTCGGCCCGGATCGGCGCGGCCGCGATCATCGGGCTCGGCGCGGGCCTGACCCGCAGCGGCGACACCGAGTACGACCTCGCCGCCCGGATCGCCCACGCGACCGGCCCCGTCAACGCCCACCTCGGCGACGCGATCGGGCTGCTCGTCCGCAGCGCGGTGGTCGACCAGCTCGCGAGCGTCGAGCTCGACAGCCGCCAGATCGCCGACGGCCGGATCGCCGGGGCGACGCCCATCACGATCGGGTTCGCCGACGTCGTCGGCTTCACCAAGATGGGCGAGCAGCTCGGGGCCCAGCGGCTCCAGGACGTCGCGGCGCGGCTCGGGACCCTCGCCGCCGAGGTCACCGACGGCCGGGCTCGCGTCGTCAAGACGATCGGCGATGCGGTGATGCTGGCCGGTCCGCGGCCGCTGCCGGTCGTCGCCGCGATGCTGGCGCTCCAGGAGCGGGTGGCCGAGGACGACGACTTCCCGCGGATCCGGGCCGGCGTGGCCACCGGTGACGCGGTCCCGCGGGCCGGTGACTGGTTCGGGCCGCCGGTCAACCTCGCCGCCCGGGTCTGCGCGACCGCACGACCCGAGACGGTCCTGGTCGACGACGCGACCCGCCAGCGGATCGGCGACGCCGGACTCGACTGGACGACGATCGGGCGGGTCCGGTTGAAGGGCGTGGGGCGGGTCCTGCTGCATCGCGCCCGCAGCGGGGACGACGGGCGCTGGCGGACCGGCGTCCACAGCGCCGACGACTGAGCCGACCGCGACCGCACGGGTGGTCCGCCGCTGGCGGGCGGGCGGGCGGGCGGGCGGGCGGGCGGGCAGCCTGGCCGAGGATCGCCGCCCCGGCTCCCCTGCGCCGAGCGGCCGGACCGCCGCCCGGCCGGAACGGGATCGGTAGCGTGCGACAGCGTGTTGCGCCGTCTCTCGTCGTCGTTCGCCGCAGTCGCGGCCCTGGCCGTCTCCGCGCCCCTGCTGCTCGGCGCCGGCTCCGCTGGCGCCGCGATGCCGTCGACCTCCGGGATCGGCGCCCGCGGCGGGGTCGTCGTCCAGGACCTGCGGACGGGCAAGGTCCTCCTCGATCGCTCAGGCAGCGTCCGCCGGATCCCGGCGTCGGTGACCAAGCTCTTCACGGTCGGCGCCGCGCTTCAGCGGCTCGGCCCCGCGTGGGCCCCGCGGACCCGCGTGGTCGCGACCGGCCAGGCCGTCGATCGTGTCTGGGTCGGCGACCTCTACCTCGTCGGCGGCGGCGATCCGACGCTGACCCGTGCCTCGCTGGGCTCGATCGCCCGCCAGGCCGCGGCCGCCCTCGATGTCGACCGCCTCGGCGGCCAGCTCGTCGTCGACACGACCGCCTTCGACGACTGGCTCGGCGGCGACCGCACCCGTCGGGCAGCGGACGGGGACATGGGCGGACGGCTCGGGGCCCTGACCGTCGACCGCAGCCGCGACACGACCACGCCGGCGACCCGCGCCGGTTCGCTGTTCCGGTCCGGGCTCCAGTCCGCCGGCCTCAAGGTCAGCGGAGCGATCACCTACGGCGCCGCGCCGGACGCCACGACCCCGATCGTCGACGCCGCCGGCCCGACGCTCGCCCAGCTCTCGTCGAGCATCCTGCTGCACTCCGACAACTTCTACGCCGAGACGCTGCTGAAGGACCTGGTCGCGCGCGACGGGGCCGAGGCCGCCTGCCGGGTCGCCGCCCAGCTGCCGGTCGTCCGGACCGACCTCGGGTCCGGCACGCCGACCGACCTCGCCTGCGCGAGCCAGGGCCTGACCGCCGCGCCGGCCACGACCGTGGCCGCGAGCCGGGTGCTCCGCAGCACGCTCCAGCCGCTGCTCGGGACCAGCCCGCAGATCCACGACGGCTCGGGCCTGACCCGTCGCAACCGCGTCACCCCGGCCCAGGTGAGCCGGCTGCTGGTCCGTCTCAACGCCGACACCACGGTCGCGCCGGTCCTACGGGCCGCGTTGCCGCAGGCCGGGCGCAGCGGGACCCTCGCCAGCCGGATGCGCGGCACCGCCGCCGTCGGTCGCTGCCAGGCGAAGACCGGCACCATCAACGGCGTCTCGGCCCTGGCCGGGTACTGCCGCACGGCCCGCGGCCGCGACGTCTCGTTCGCGATCCTCCAGAACGGCGTCAACGCGTCGAGCGCCCGCACCTTCCAGGACCGGTTCGTGAGCCGGCTCGCGGCCCGCGGCTGAGCGACGCGCGCCGAGCACCCGGCCGGCGTCCGAGAGCCCACGGCACCGGTCGTCCCGGAGGGCCTCGGACCGTGACTCAGCCCGTCGCCCAGGCGCCGCGGGCGATCGCCAGCTCGCGACCGTCCTCGGCGTCCACGACCCGCGCGTCGGCGACCCCGAGCCGGCGACCGGCGCGGACGACGGTCCCGGTCGCCACCAGGCCCCGGCCCGGCAGCGCCGGCCGCAGGTAGTCGACCCGCAGGTCGATCGTCGGGATCCCGCGGCCGACGAGCGTGGCGAGCGCGAAGTCGCCCGCCAGGTCGAGCATCGTGGCCAGGATCCCGCCGTGGACGTAGCCGCCCTCGGGGTCGGGCGTGGCCAGCAGTTCCTGGCGGTACGGCAGCTCGATCGCGACCTGCCCGGCGCTGGCCGAGACCAGCTTGATGCCCAGCCAGGCGTGCAGCGGCGGGGTCTCCACGATCCGTCGCAGCTCGTCGAGCTCCAGCGTCATCTCGCGCTCTGTGCTCACGCGGTCTCCTCTTCGGTACGGCGCTGCGCCTCGGCGGCGAGCGTGGTCTTGTCGACCTTGCCGGGACCGCTCAACGGCAGGTCCTCGACGATCCAGATCCGGCGCGGGTGCGCGTAGGGGGCGCCCTCGCGGAGGCTGAAGTCGCGCAGCGCGTCCGGCGTCGGCGGCTCCTCGCCCTCGCGCGGGACGACGAACGCGACCGGTACCTCGCCCTTGATCGGGTGGGGAACGCCGACGACGGCCGCGGTGTGCACCCCGGGCGCGCGCCGCAGCAGCGTCTCGACCTCGAGCGGGTGGACGGTCTCGCCGCCGACGCTCATCGCCTCGTCGCGACGGCCGGCGATGAAGTAGCGGCCGTCGGCGTCGCGGCGGGCGAGGTCGCCGGTCCGCAGCCAGCCGCTCGCGGTCCGCTTCGCCGCGGTCTGCTCCGGCAGGCCGTGGTAGGCGATCAGGACGCCGGGGTTGCGGACCCACAGCTCGCCGACCTCGCCGATCGGGACCTCCTCGGGGTCGGTCGCGTCGGCCGGCGTGTCGAGCGGCGCGAGCGCGACCTCGCCGCCGCCGAGCGGGCGGCCGGCGCTGCCGGGCACGCCGGGGTCCTCCGGGGTGTTCACCAGCACCTGGGGGCCGCCCTCGGTGAGGCCGTAGGCCTCGACGACGGGCACGCCGAGCGCGCCGGTGATCCGGGCCGTCAGCTCAGGGCTCAGCGGGGCCGAGCCGCAGACGACGAACCGCAGCGAGCCGAGGTCGGCGGCGGACGCGCCGCTGCCGTCGCTCGCTCGCAGCAACATCTCGTAGGTCGCCGGCACGCCGGTCGTGTAGGTGCAGTGGTTCCGGGCGATCGTGGCCGGGATCGCCGACGGGGCGGGGTCCTCCGCCAGGACGATCGTGCCGCCCCCGAGCAGGCACGGCTCGACCACGCAGATCATCGCGTTGGCGTGGTAGAGCGGCGCGGCGGCGAGCCCGCGATCGTCCGGCCCGATGCCCCACGCCTCGCGGCTGGCGCGCGCGTTCCAGGCCTGGCCGCGGTGGCTGAGCAGGCAGCCCTTCGGGGTCCCCGTCGAGCCCGAGGTGTAGGGCTGGAGGCAGACGTCGTCGGGGCCGACGGCGGCCATCGAGCGGTCGGCCTCCGCGCCGGGGGCGGGCAGCGTCTGCCCGGCCGCGTCGAGCCAGAGCCCGTCGTCGGTGACGACCAGCGCGTCCTCCCGCAGCTCGCGGGCGAGGTCGTCCAGCTGCGGATGGGCGAGCAACAGCCGCGGGGCCGCGTCGGCGACCGCGTGGGTCAGCGCGGCGCGGCCGGAGCGGGCGCTCAACGGCACCGCCACCGCGCCGGCCCGCAGGACGCCGAGCAGGGCGACCAGGTAGCCGATCTCGTTCGGGTACAGCAGCCCGACGCGGTCGCCGCGCGCGACGCCGAGGGCCCGCAGACGGGCGGCCACCTCAGCCGCCCCCGCGTCCAGCTCGGAGAAGCGCAGCGTCCGCTTGCCCTGCACGATCGCCGTCGCCCCGGGCGTCCGCGCCAGCGCGTCGCGCAGCAGCACGTCGGCCAGGTTGTGCTCGGGGCTCGCCCCCGGGGCGACGGCGGCGCTCACGGGCGGACCAGCACCTTGCCGAAGACCTCGCGGTCCTCGAGCAGCCGCTCGGCCTCGCCGACCTCTTCGAGCGGCAGGACCCGGTCGATCACCGGCTCGAGCTTGCCCTCGCGGATCCAGCTGATCAGCTGCTCGAGGTCGAAGCGGGTCCAGGCGTTCGAGCCGATGATGTCGATCTCGCGAACCCACACGTAGGGCAGGAACATCGAGACGTCGTAGCCGGAGGTCGCCCCACAGGTGACGATCCGTCCGCCGACCTTGGTCGCGCGGACGCTGCCCTCCCAGGTGTCGGCGCCGGTGTAGTCGACCATCATGTCGACGCCCTGCTTGCCCGTCTCCTGCCAGATCCGCTTGGAGAAGTCCTCCTCGCGGTAGTTGATCAGGACGTCGGCGCCGAGGTCCTTCAACCGGTCGAGCTTCTCCTGGCTGCCGGCGCAGGCGATCACGCGGCAGCCGACGAGCTTCGCGATCTGGACGCAGGCGACGCCGACGCCGCCACTGGCGCCGAGGATCCCGATCGTCTCGCCGGCCTGCAGGCGACCACGGGTCAGCAGCATCCGCAGCGCGGTGCCGTAGGCGATCGGCAGCGCCGCGGCCTGCTCGAAGGTCACGTCGTCGGGCAGCGGAATCATGTTCGCCGCGGGCGCGAGGGCGTACTCGGCCAGCCCACCGGGCAGGTCCTCGCCGAGCGCCTTGTTGTCGATCAGTGGATCGACGAGCACGCGCTGGCCGATCTCGATCCCCGACACGCCCTCGCCGAGCGCGTGGACCTCGCCGGCGATGTCGCCGCCGGAGACGTGCGGCAGCGGCAGGTGCTTGCCCGCCACGCCACGCCGGACGAAGACGTCGAGGTGGTTGAGGCCGCAGGCGCGGACCCGGACGACGACCTCGCCGGGACCGGGGGTCGGCTCGGGGTGGTCGGCGACGACGCGGCACTCCGGGCCGCCGCGCTCGATGATCAGGGCTGCCTTCATGCGGCGGCCTCCTTGTCTCGCTTGATCTGACGGTAGACGTGGGCTCGGAGCTGGGCGAAGGCCGGCAGCTCCTTGGTGGCGATCTGGTCGCGGGGCGACGGCAGATCGACGGTGACGGACTCGCGGACGCTGGTCGGCGCCGGGCCGAGCACGACGACGCGGTCGCCGAGGTAGACCGCCTCGTCGATGTCGTGGGTCACGAACAGGACGGTCATCCCGAACTCGGCTCGCAACCGCAGGACCAGGTCCTCGAGGTCGGCGCGGGTCTGGGCGTCGACCGAGGCGAACGGCTCGTCCATCACCAGCAGCTGCGGCTGGTAGGCGAGCGCGCGAGCGATCGCGACCCGCTGCTGCATGCCGCCGGAGAGCTGCCAGGGGTGGCGGTCCTCCGCGCCCTGGAGGCCGACGGCGTGGAGCGCGTGCTCGACGCGCTGCGTCCGCTCGGCCTTGTCGACGTGCCGCAGCAGCGGCAGCGCGACGTTGTCGCGGACGCTCATCCACGGCATCAGCGAGCGGCCGTACTCCTGGAACACGACCGCCAGCTCCGGCGGCGGCTCGGTCACGCGGCGTCCGCGCAGCAGGACCTCGCCCGAGGTCGGGGCCTGGAGCCCGGAGATGCAGCGCAGCAGCGTGGTCTTGCCCGCGCCGGACGGGCCGACGACGCAGACGAACTCGCCGTCGCCGACCTCGAGGGTGACGTTCTCGACGGCCACGGTCTCGCCGTAGGCCATGTGCAGGTCTCGGATCTCGAGCACGACAGTTCTCCTAGGCGTTCTCGCGCCGGCGGGCGCCACGCTGCCAGCGCAGCGCGCGGCGCTCGACGAGCGCGAAGAGGGCATTGAGGGCGACGCCGAGCAGGCCGAGGAGCAGGATCCCCGACCACATCTCGGGCAGGGCGAAGGTCCGCTGGGCCTGCAGGATCGTGAAGCCGATCCCGTTCTGGCTCGCGACCATCTCGCTGATCACCATCAGGATCAGCGCCATCGCGAGGCTGGTGCGGAGGCCGACGAAGATCTGCGGCGCGGCCGCCGGCAGCACGATCCGGCGCAGCGTCAGTCCGCGCGAGAGGCCGTAGGTGCGGCCGGTGTCGAGCAGGACGGGATCGACGCCGCGAACGCCGTCGGTGGTGTTGAGCAGGACCGGGAACAGGCAGACGAGGGCGATCACCGCCACCTTCATCCCGTCCCCCAGGCCGAGCACCAGCATCCCGACCGGGATCAGCAGCGGCGGCGGGATCGCGCGCAGGAACTCGAGGATCGGGCCGGTCGCGCGGCGGACGCCCGGGGCCCGCCCGAGCAGCAGGCCGAGACCGACGCCGAGCGCCGCGGCGAGGCCGTAGCCGAGCGCCAGCCGGCGCAGGCTCGGAAGCACGTCGTCGACCAGCCGCGGGCCGAGCCAGACGTCGACGAAGGTCCGCAGGATCTCCTCCAGCGGCGGGAAGTAGAAGCTGCCGGCGGAGGCCGACCAGAGCCACCAGATCGCGATCAGCGCGAGCGGGGTGACGATCGAGAGCCCACGGTGGAGCCGGCGGCGGGCGAGCGTGCTCATCGCGTCAGCTCCCGGCGGCCGGGGTGCCAACGGAGGACGTGGCGCTCGACCCGGGCGAGGACGGCGTTGAGGCCCCAGCCGAGCAGGCCGACGACGACCAGCAGCGCGTAGACCAGCGGCGGGTTGTCGGCCTGGCGGGCGACGTTGACCGCCTGCCCGAGGCCGGGGGCGCCGATGATCAGCTCGGCGGTGACGGTCAGGATCAGCGCGGTGGTCGCGGAGACCCGGAGGCCGGTCGCGAGGTACGGCGCGGCGGCGGGCAGCACGACCCGGCGGGCCCGGTCGAGCGGTCGCAGCCGGAACACCCGGGCGGTCTCGCGGGCGACCGGATCGACGTCGCGAACGCCGTAGACGGCCTGGATCAGCAGCGGCCAGACCGCCGCGTAGACGGCGAGCAAGAGCTTGCTCTGGAGGCCGGTGCCGAGCGTCAGCACCGCCAGCGGAACGAGGGCTACGGAGGGGATCGGCCGCAGGAACTCGATCACGGGGCGGAAGGCCGCCCAGAGCAGGTCGGAGGTGCCGAGCGCGAGCCCGACGGGGACGGCGATCACGATCGCGATCGCGAGGGCCAGCAGCCAGCCGCCGAGGGTCTGCCCCATCGCCGTCCAGAAGCTGCTGTCCCCGAGCTGCGTGAACAGCTCGCCGACGATCGTCGTCGGCGCCGGCAGGTAGCGCTGCGGGAGGACGTCCGTCCGCGTCAGCAGCTCCAGCAGGGCGACGACCGCGAGCGTCGTCAGGACCGGCGAGATCGCACTGGCGACCCCCCGGGCCGTCGCGCGCCGGGGGCGCGCGTGATGTTCGCTCACGGCCGTCATCGGGTCAGCGGGACGCGCCGCCCAGCAGCGTGCCGTAGTCCGGGGCCTGCTCGATCACGCCGTACTTCTTGGCCAGGTCGCCGACCGGGGACACCGTCGCCTCGGTCATCTCGGCGGTCCATACCGGCAGGTTCATCGTCTTGGCGGTCGAGGCCGGGACCTTCAGGGTCTTCTGGACGACGGTCCGGACCTCGTCGGTGTGGGTCGACGCGTACTCCAGCGACTTGGCGATCGCGCGGCCGAAGCGCTCGACGACGTCGGCGTTCTCGCTCGCGTACTTGGTGGTCGTGAAGTAGGCGCCGAGGGTCGAGTTCGGGACCGCGCCGACGAAGGTCGAGACGATCCGGACGGCGCCGTCGGCCTTCGCGCTGGTCAGGAACGGCTCGAGCTGCCAGATCGCGTCGACCCGGCCCTGCTCGAGGGCGGCGTTCATGTCGGCGTAGGGCAGCTCGGTGAACTTGAGGCTGTCCGGGTCGCCGCCGGCCTTGGCGACGGACTCGCGGACCACGACCTCGCCGAGGTTCTTGAGCGAGTTGAGGGCGATCGTCTTGCCGTTGAGGTCCTTGGCGTCCGTGATCGGGCTGCCCTTCTTGACCACGACCTGAGCGACGTCCTTCTCCGGGTTGTCGCCGACGGAGGCGGCCGGCGCCAATGCCACGACCGGCAGGCCCTTGTCCGCGGCGGTCATCAGCGAGACGAAGTTCGAGTAGCCGATCTGGTCGGAGCCCGAGACGACGGCCGGCACGATCGCCGCGCCGCCCTCGGCGATCTTCGGCGTCACGTCGAGCTTCTCCTCGCGGAAGAAGCCCTTCTCGATGCCGAGGTAGAGCGGCGCCATGTCGGCGGTCGGGATCACGCCGACCGAGATCTTGGTGGTGCCCCCGTCCGACGTGGTCTTGGACGAGGAGCCGTCCGAGCCGCCGCAGGCGGCGAGCACGAGCGTCGTGGCGGCCGCGATCAGCCCGGTTGCGATGCGAGTGCGAGTCATGAGTTGGTGTCCGTTGACGGGGTGGGTGAAGAAGCTTGGGTGGGGGCGGACCGCAGGCACAGGCGCACCTGGGGACCGAACTCGTCGACGGGGAGCACGAGCTCGTTCCCGTCGGTCTCGATGCCGGCACGGCCGGCGTGCTCGGCGGCCCGGGCGACGTCGTCGACGGCGAGCAGGATCGCCCGCAACGGCGGAGCCGTGGCGGGCGTGGGCTGCGGGTCGGGTGCGGTCAGCACGTCGGCGGCGAGCGCCGGACCGAGCTGGTCGCGGTACCAGGCGACGGTCGCCGCGTCGAGCGCCAGGCGAACGCCGGCGAACCCGCGGATGCCGGCCGCAGCCGGGGTCGTGGCGGGCGCCGGCGGGCCGGCATCCCAGTCGATGAAGAAGGGCCGGGGGCCGGCGATCCGCTGCGCCCGGGGGAACCGCATCCGCCAGCCAGTCGCCGTGCCGTGCTCGTCGGTCCGCGAGACGACGAGCGGCTCGCCGTCGGCGATCCCGTCGACCAACGCGCGACCGGCGTCGGTCGGCTCGACGGCGTAGCCGAGCAGCCCACCCCCGTGCGTCTCGAGGCTGGTGAGCACGTCGCAGCCGATCCGGCTCGAGCGGGCGGCCTCGCGGTCCTCGACGGTGATCAGCTCGAGGTAGCCGTCGACGAGCGGGAGCAGCAGGTTGCGCGTCCCGTGCCCGTCGTGGCGGCCTCCGCCGCGGACGACCAGGCCCGCAGCGACGAGCCGGGCCGCGGCCCGCTCGAGGTCGGGGACGACGATCACGACGTGATCGAGGCGCGCGCCCGTGGACGGGCCCGCGACCAGGGTCAGCAGCTCGCTCACGCGCCGTCCTCGCCGGTCGCCTCGTCCTGTCCCAGGTCCTCGAACAGCGGGGTCGAGAAGTAGCGCTCCATGCGGTCGCAGAAGACGGTCGCGACCTGGGCGCCGGGCCCGAGCTCGCGCCCGAGCCGGACCGCCGCGGCGTAGTTGAGCCCGCTGGAGGGACCGACCGGCAGACCCTGGGCGCAGAGCTCACGGGTGGTCTGCAGCGCCTCGGCGTCGGGCACCACGATCTCGCCGTCGAGCAGGACCTCGGCCGGACGGTAGAGGCGGCTGAAGCCCTCGACGATCCCGGGGATCGCGCTGGAGACCTCCGGGTCGCCGCCGCAGGCGCCGCCGGCCGAGGGCACGGCGCGGGCCACGCGGGCGTCCGAGCCGCGGTCGCGCAGGGCGTGGGCGACGCCCATCAGCGTGCCGCCGGTGCCGACGCCGGCGACGAAGCCGTCGAGCGGACGCTCGACCTGCTCGATCAGCTCGCGGCCGGTACCGCCGCGGTGCGCTTCGAGGTTGGTCCGGTTGGCGAACTGGCGGGGCGCGAAGGCTCCCTGCTCGGCCAGCTCCTCGACCCGCTCGAGCGCGCCGCGGAGGCCGCTGAACGGGCGGGTCAGCTCGACCTCGCCGCCGTAGCGTCCGATCATCAGGACCCGCTCGCGGGAGACGCCCTCGGGCATCACGGCGCGGAAGCGGAGGCCGAGCGACGCGCAGCACATCGCCAGCGAGATCGAGGTCGAGCCGCTCGACGCCTCGACGACGAGGTCCTCGGGGCCGAGCTCGCCCCCGCAGATCGCCTCGCCGAGGATCGCCGAGGCGACGCGGTCCTTGGTCGATCCGCTCGGCAGCTGGTACTCGAGCTTCGCCCAGACCGTGATCTCGTCGCCGGGCACGTCGAGCCGGAGCACGGGCGTCTGCCGGTAGCGCGGGTCGTCGAGCAGGCCGCGACCGCGGTCGTACCAGCTTGCCTGCGAGCGGTTGGTGGTGGTGCTGCGTCCGGCGGTCATCGGCGTTCGCCCTTCGCGTCGTGTTGGATCGTGGCCCCGCGCAGGACGCCGGACTCGAGCACGGCGTCGATCACGACCTGGCGGGAGGTCCGGCAGTGGCGAGCCGCCAGCTCCGCGGCCCGGGCGCCGTCGCGGGCGGTCAGCGCGGCGATCATCGCGCGGTGCTCGGCGAGCAGGTCCCCGACCTTCGGGCTCGTCGGGACCCCGAGCCAGTGGAGCCGCTCGAGCTGGTCGGAGATGTCGCCGAGGACGGCGGCCAGCCGGGCGTTGCCGGCGATCCGGCCGATCGAGGCGTGGTAGGCCGTGTTCGCGCCGAGGAAGGCGGCGATCCCCGCCGCGTCGGTGGGGTCGTCGGCGAACGGCACGTCGGTCAGGCGCTGGAGCTCGGCGAGCTCGGCCTCGTCGATCCGCTGGGCGGCGAGCTCGGCGGCCTTCGCGTCGAGCGGCTCGCGCAGCTCGAACAGCTCGAGCACGTCACCGAGGGTGACCTCGGCCACGCGGCATCCGGCCCGCGGCGCGACGACGACCAGGCCCTCGCGGGCGAGGCGGGCGAGCCCCTCGCGCACCGGCGTCCGGCCCAGTCCCAGCTCCTCGGCGATCGACGCCTCGGTGAAGCTGCGCCCGGGAGCGAGCTCGCAGCGGATGATCCGCCGGCGCAGCTCGTCGTACGCCTGCTGGGCGTGGCTGGTCGTGGGGGTTGATATATCAATCACCGCACCTGCCATCTAAGCACAATCTCGTCAAAACCTTCGGGATTCCCATGTTTGACCTGCTCGATGGCCGCTTCCGGGGATGGCACGGACGCGCGCGCCGGCCCGATGCGCAGGGCAGGAAGGGCGAGTCGACAGCGTTTTCGGCCGCGGCTCCGGACGCCCGCCCATCGATCGATCGGTCGCGGCAGGTTCCGGCGGCCGACCGCCGGGCGCAACGGCCACGGGCAACGATCCGAGCCACCGACGGCGACGCGGCCCGGGACGAGGGGTGACGACGAGGGCCGCTCGCAGCGGCCGCCGAAGCGGCCCGAGAACGAAACCGGGCGGGCCGCTGTTGCGACCCGCCCGTTCGACCGACCAGCACCACCCCTTACTTACTAAACGTCCCAGGACCTCGTGTCGAGCCTGGGCAGGCATGACACTCATGACCCCCGAGGCAGTCCGTCCCACGAGGGGACGCGTTACCCGGGCGGGCGATCGAACGCCCTAGCCACGTAGGCGGTGTGTCGGCCCTACGACCGTAGCATGCCCCCGGTCCGGGGCGATCAGGACGGGCCTGCTCCTGCCCCGTCCTCGCCCGCGGGCAGCGCCCTCAGGCCGCCGGGTCGGTCGCGTCCGCGCTGGCGGAGGGCGCGGCTCCCTCGGGCGTCTCCGCATCCGCTCCGGCGGCCTCGCCCGCCTCGGCCGCGTCCGCCGCCGCGGCCCGGATCTCGTCGAGCACCGCCGGCCCCTCGGCCAGCAGCCGCTCCAGCGTCGACTCGTCGAGCACCGGCACCCCGAGCCGCTCCGCCTTCTCCAGCTTCGATCCCGCCGACTCCCCCGCGACGACCGCCGAGGTCTTCTTCGAGACCGAGGTCGTGACCCGCGCCCCGGTCGCGACCAGCCGCTGGGTCGCGTCCTCGCGCGTCAGCGTCGGCAGGGTCCCGGTCAGGACGACCGTCAGTCCCTCGAGCAGGGTCGACGTCCCGCTGCTGTCCTCGGCGTCCTCGACCTCGAGCTGGACTCCGGCTCTGCGCAGCCGCTCGACGACCTCGACCACGGCCGGATCGGCCAGCCGCTCGGCGATGATCCGGGCCATCTTCTCGCCGACCCCGGGGGTGTCGGCGAGCTGTTCCGGGGTCGCCGCCATCAGCGCGTCGATGGTCCGGAAGCGGGCCGCCAGGCTGCGGCCGGTGACCTGCCCGACCTCCTCGATCCCGATCCCGAACAGCACCCGCCCGAACGGCTGCTGCTTCGAGGCGTCGATCGACGCGACGATCCGCTTGGCCGAGATCTCGGCCCACCCCTCCAGCTCGACCAGCTGCTCGGGGGTCAGGTCGTAGAGGTCGGCGGCGTTGCGGACCAGGCCCTTCTCCAGCAGCTGCGCGACCTGCTTCTCCCCCAACCCGTCGATGTCCATCGCCCCGCGGCTGACGTAGTGGCGGAGCAGCTGCCACTGCTGGCCCGGGCAGCCGCCGCGGTTGGGGCAGCGGGTGAAGACGGAGTCGGACGGCTTCTCGGTCGGCGTCCCGCAGGCCGGGCAGGTGGCCGGCGGCGTCGGCTTCGGCGCGCGGTCGTGGCGCTCTGCCTCGTGGGGGGCCGGCGAGACGACCTGCGGGATCACGTCGCCGGCCCGCAGGACGATCACGCGATCGCCGGGGCGGACGTCCTTGCGGTCGAGGTCCTCCTCGTTGTGGAGGGTCGCCTGCGAGACCGTGACCCCGGAGACGTTGACCGGCTCGAGCACCGCGTACGGGTGCAGATCGCCGAACTTGCCGACGCTCCAGACCACGTCCTTGAGGGTCGTCACCGCCGTCCGCGGCGGGAACTTCCAGGCGATCGCCCAGCGCGGATCGCGGCCGACGCTGCCCAAGCGCCGCTGGAGCTCGAAGTCGTCGACCTTGATCACGACCCCGTCGATCTCGAAGGCCAGGCGGTCGCGCCGCTCGGCCCAGCCCTCGCAGGTCCTCAGGGTCTCCTCGACGCTGGTCGCGACGCTGATCTCCTCGTTGACCGGGAACCCGTGCTGCTTGAGCCACATCAGCATCCCGTGGTGCCCGTCGACGCCGAGCACCTCGCCGACGGTCGCCGAGGTCCCCGCGGCGCCGGTTCGGTCACCCTCGGCCCGCTCCCCGGCCGGCGTCGCGGCCACGACCCCGACGCCGTAGGCCCAGAACGACAGCGGGCGCTCGCGCGCCTCCTTCGGGTCGAGCTGACGGATCGCCCCCGCGGCCGCGTTGCGGGGGTTCATGAAGGTCGACTTCTCGGCCGCCGCCCGCCGTTCGTTGACGCGGCGGAAGTCCTCAAGCGCGAGGTAGATCTCGCCGCGGACCTCGAGCACGTGCGGGACCCCGTCGGCACCGGGCGTGCCCGCCCCGGGCAGCGCCAGCGGCACGTCGGGGATCGTGCGGACGTTGTGGGTGACGTCCTCCCCGACCTCGCCGTCGCCGCGGGTGGTCGCGCGAACCAGGACCCCGTCCTCGTAGCGCAGGCTCATCGCGAGGCCGTCGACCTTCGGCTCGATCACGAACCGGAACGACGGGTCGGTGATGCCCTCCCGTCCCAGGTGGGCGCGCATCCGGTCGACCCAACCCTGCAGCTCCTCCTCCTCGCTGGCGTTGGCCAGCGACAGCATCGGCTGCTCGTGCCGGACCTTGACGAGCTTGTCGAGCGGCTTGCCGCCGACGCGCTTGGTCGGCGAGTCGGGGCGGTCGAGCTCGGGGTGCGCCGCCTCGAGCGCCTCCAGCTCGTGGAAGAGCAGGTCGTACTCGTCGTCGCCGATCTCGGGATCGTCGAGCTCGTAGTAGCGCCGACGGTGGTGCTCGACGACGATCCGCAGCCACTCCGCGCGGGCGGCGGGGTCGTCCCCGGCCGGCGGATCCGGCAGCGGCACCGGGCGGCTGCCCGCTGCCTGCTCGTCGCTGCCGGTGTTCGCGTCCTTCGTCACGGGTTCGAGGATACGGTCGCCAGCGGCGGCGATGTCCTCGCGATCCCCGCGTTCGGGGTACGCCGCGCTCAGTCCTCGAGCAGCTCGCCGATCTGGTCGAGCAGGCCCTCGAAGCCGTGGCCGGCCAGCGGCGCGATCGCCGACTCCCGCGTCAGGTCGAGGTGGAGCGGCGTGATCGAGACGTGGCCCGCCGCCACGGCCGCGAGGTCGGTGCCGGGGGTCGGCTCGAAGCCGTGGTCGGTGCCGTAGAGCCAGTACGTGCGGCTGCCGTCCGGATGCTCGTCGACCGGCTGCAGCTCGTCGCGGTAGTGCCGCTGCCCGAGCCGCGTCACCTCGACCGCCAGCGGCGCGCTGCCGGTCGAGCTGTGCGGCACGTTCACGTTGAGGACGGTGCGCTGGGGCAGCGGCAGCTCGCCCTCTTCGCTGCTGACCCGCTCGACCTCGGAGACGATCCGCGCGGCGATCTCGGCCGCCACGCCGAAGTCCCAGGTCTGCTCCGCCCGCAGCGACCAGTCGCCGTGCGGCGAGGACATCGAGACCGCCACCCCGGGGATGTTGTGGACCACGGCCTCCAGGGCCGCGGCGACGGTCCCCGAGTAGGTCACGTCCTCGCCCATGTTCGCGCCGTGGTTGATCCCGCTGACGACCAGGTCCGGCTTCCAGCCGTCGATCACGCCGTGGGCGGCCAGCCGCACGCAGTCGGTCGGCGTGCCGTCGGTCGCGACGCCGACCGTGCCGTCGTCGAAGCGCTCGTCGCGCACGGTCAGCGGACGCCGGACGGTGATCGAGCGCGCCATCGCCGAGCGGTTGCCGTCCGGGGCGACCGTCCGCAGGTCGATCCCCGGAAGCCGCACGAGCGCGCGCCGCAGCGCCTGCAGCCCCTCCGCGTGGATCCCGTCGTCGTTGGTCAGGAGGACGCGCGTCGTCATGCCCTTCCCAGGGTAGTGGGCCAGCCCCCCGCGAATCGGGATCAGCGGCGGCCGAGGCCGCTCATGCGACCCACGGCGGCGTGCCCCAGCCGGGTGGCGCGACCGTCGCGCCACCGACCTCCTCGGGGTACTCGATCCCGGCCAGGTGCAGTCCCTGCGGCGGCAGCGTCGGCCCCGCCTCCGTCCGCGACGCCCCGCTCAGCAGCCGCTCGAAGTCGTCGAGGTCGCGGCGTCCGCCGGCCACCTGCAGCATCGTGCCGACCAGGATCCGGTTCATGTGGCGCATGAACGCGTCGGCCTCGATCCAGAACTCCAGGAAGTCGCCGTTCCGCCGCCAGACCGCGTGCAGGATCCGTCGCACGAACAGCACGTGCTGGGTCTCGGTCGGCGTGAAGGCCGTGAAGTCGTGCCGACCGACGAGCAGGCGGGCGCAGGCGTGCAGCAGCTCCTCGTCGAGCCCGTAGGACCACCAGAGCGAGTACCGGTGCCCGAACGGCGACGGGTGGAGGCGGGCATGGATCCGGAAGCAGTAGGTCCGGCTGGTGGCCATCCGGCGGGCGTCGAAGCCGTCGTCGACCACCGTCGCCTTCCGCACCGCCACGTCCTGCGGCAGGATCGCGTTGAGGTTGTAGAGGTCGGGCGGCTCGCCGACGTAGGACGCGACCTGCGCGACCGCGTGCACGCCGCGGTCGGTGCGTCCGGCGACGGTCAGGCTGGTCGGTGCCCGCAACACCGTGCTCAGAGCTCGGCGCAGCTCGCCGTGGGCGGTGCGGATCCCGTCCTGCGCGGCCCAGCCCATCAGGCTGGTGCCGTCGTACTCGATCTCCAGGCGCGTCGTCGTCACTGCGGCTGCATCGTCGCGCACCACCCGGCCCCTGTGCCGTCCGCCTGCCCACCGCAGGCCGCCTCCCCCGGCGCCGTCCGCCCCGGGAACGCAAACGACCGCCCGAGGGCGGCCGTAGGCAAGAGTGAGGTTGGATGCCTGGTGTTCGTGGACCGAGCAAGTCGGGGCGGACGGTGCGAGAGCCGTACGGCAGTACCGCCGAGCGCCGGCCGGCCCGAGATGCGACGCGTCCGCGAACGCCAGGCGCCGCCCTCAGACGAGTTCGATCAGGACCATCTCGGTCGCGTCGCTCTTGCGCGGCCCGAGCTTGAGGATCCGGGTGTAGCCACCCGGGCGCTCCGTGTAGCGCGGAGCGATCTCCTCGAACAGCTTGTAGGCGGAGAACTTGTCCTGGCCCAGGGCCGAGAGCGCCTGCCGGCGGGCGTGCAGGTCGCCGCGCTTGGCCAGCGTGATCAGCTGCTCGATCTCGGGCTTGAGGGCCTTGGCCTTCGCCTCGCTGGTCTGGATGCGCTCGTGCTCGATGACCTCCTTGCAGAGGTTGCGGAGCAGCGCCTTGCGATGGGCGGTATCGCGGCTGAGCTTGTGGCGGGTCTTCTGATGGCGCATCGTTCAGGGTCTTTCTGGGGCTACTCGGGTGCAGGCGCGGCGGGCCGCGTCCTACTCCTCACGGAGGCCGTAGCCCCGCGCGGCGAGGGTCTCGATGACCTCGTCGATCGACTTCTTCCCGAAGTTCGGGATGGCGGCGAGCTCGGCCTCGGTCTTCGAGGTGAGGTCGCCAACGGTCTGGATCCCAGCCCGCTTCAAGCAATTGTACGACCGAACGCCCAACTCGAGCTCTTCGATCATCATTTCGTCCGTCGGGTCACCATAACCGTGGTCCCCGATCAGGCCGTCTTCGAGCTCGCCACCGACCGAGGCGCGCAGCTCCTCGACCCGATCCGGGTCGGTGAACACGGCGAGCTGCTGGATCAGGATCTCGGAGGCCTCACGGAGCGCCTCGCCCGGCTCGAGCGAGCCGTCGGTCTCGATGTCCAGCGTGAGCTGGTCGAAGTCGGTGCGCTGACCGACACGGGCCGGCTCGACGCGGTAGGCGACGCGCCGGATCGGCGAGAAGATCGAGTCGATCGGGATGACGCCGATCGGCTGGTCGGCCGTCTTGTTCTCGTCGGCGGAGCGGTAGCCGCGGCCCTGGCCGATGGTCAGGTAGACCTCGAGCTTGGTGCCGGCCTCGAGGGTCGCGATGTGCGCCTCGGGGTTCAGGATCTCGACGCCCGCGGGCAGGTCGATGTCCTTGGCGGTGATCTCGCCGGGGCCCTCGGCGACGAGCGGGGCCTCGACCTCGGTCGCGTCGGAGTGCATCCGGCAGACGAGCGCCTTGAGGTTCAGGACGATGTCCGTGACGTCCTCGGCCACGCCGTCGAGCGTCGTGAACTCGTGGGCGACGCCTTCGATCCGGACGTTGGTGACAGCGGCACCGGAGAGGAAGCTCAGCAGCACCCGGCGAAGCGAGTTGCCGAACGTGTAGCCGAAGCCGCGCTCGAGGGGCTCGATCGTGAACGTGCCGCGGTTGTCCTCGACGGATTCGCGGGTGATCCGAGGGGTCTGGTAGTCGAGCATCAGGGTCCTTGCTTCGTCGGAAAGACGGGCGGCCGAGGGGCGGGTCCGGCCGCGGTGCGACGGTTCGTTGCGGGGCTTCGACTCCCCCGCACGACCGACACGAAGTTCACTTCGAGTACTTCTCGGGCGAGTCCCGGGCCAACTGCTGGGCTCCGGGCTCGACCGCTACGGCGAAGACCAGGTCTTCACGCGGTTGGCGCCCGAGATCGCTTCCCCGGGCGCCGGTGGTGACCGAACGGCGATGGCGCGCCACCCCGCGGCTCGTCGAGCGCGACAGCATCGGACCCCGGCGAACCGGGGAGTGATGCGGACACCGCGCGACGACGCCGAAGGAGGAGTCAAGCGCCACGACCGAGGTCCCTCAGACGCGACGCCGCTTCTTCGGGCGGCAGCCGTTGTGCGCCTGCGGGGTCACGTCGCGAACGGTCGTGATCTCCAGTCCGGCGGCCTGCAGCGAACGAATCGCCGTGTCGCGACCGGAGCCGGGCCCCTTGACGAAGACCTCGACCTTCTCCAGCCCCTGCTCGATGCCCTTGCGGGCGGCTGAGTCCGCCGTCACCTGGGCGGCGAACGGGGTCGACTTGCGCGAGCCCTTGAAGCCAGCGCCGCCGGCGGACTCCCAGGCGATGACGTTCCCCTGCTTGTCGGTCAGGGAGACGATCGTGTTGTTGAAGCTCGTCTTGATGTGAGCCTGGCCAACCGGAATGTTCTTCTTCGGCTTGCGGCGGCCGCGCGCGGGGCGCTTCGGTGCGGGCATGGGGTTCTACGAGACTCCGTTGCTACTTCTTGCCGGGCTTCTTCTTGCCGACTGTCGGCATACGCTTCGGGCCCTTGCGGGTCCGTGCGTTGGTCTTGGTCTTCTGGCCGCGAACGGGCAGATTGCGACGATGACGCAGACCGCGGTAGCAGCCGATCTCCATCAGACGCTTGATGCTCTGGTTGCGCTCACGCCGAAGATCACCCTCGACCGAAACCTCACGGTCGATGTGGTCGCGGAGTGCCGCGACCTGCTCTTCGGTCAGATCGCGAACCTTGGTGTCACGGTCGATCCCGGTGGCAGCAAGGATCTCGTTAGAGCCCGAGCGACCAATCCCGTAGATGTAGGTGAGACCAATCTCGATCCGCTTGTTCAGCGGGATGTTGATGCCTGAGATGCGCGCCATGTCTAGCCCTGCCGCTGCTTGTGGCGGGGGTTCTGGCAGATAACAAGGACGGCGCCATTGCGGCGGATGACCTTGCACTTCTCGCACATCGGCTTGACCGACGGTCGTACCTTCATGGTCCCTTTCTCGGCTCGCTAGTCAGTGAACTGGCTCTGACGGTCGCGAGACCTTCGCTACCAGCCACTGAGGCGGAAACACCCCAAAGCAGGGCGTGACACGCGCAGACACGGCACGATACCAGACAGTTCCCCAGGCGCGTCGAACGGCACCAGGGCGGATTGAGGACAGTACCAGCAGCCGCTGGGTGACGCGTTCACCACCGGTCGTCCCACGGGGTCAGGACACGGGGTCCGTCGTCGGTGATCGCGACCGTGACCTCGGCGTGGGTCGCCCGCGCGCCGTCGACCGTGAAGACCGACCAGCCGTCGGACGCCATCCGGATCCGCGGCCCACCGAGGGTCAGCATCGGCTCGACGGCGATCACCAAGCCGGGCTCCAGCCGCTGGCCCGAACCGATCCGGCCGACGTTGGGCACCTGCGGCGGCTCGTGCAACGTCCGGCCCACGCCGTGCCCGATCAGGGTCGGGAAGACGCGCAGGCCCGCGGTCGCGGCCTGACGCTCCACCGCCGCTCCGATGTCGCCGACGTGTCCACCCGCGCGGCACGCGGCCACGGCGTCGACCAGGGCGGTCTCGGCCGCCTCGATCAGGTGCAGGTCGGCGGCGCGCGCCGTCCCGACGGGGACGGTCCGCGCGGCGTCGGCGACCCACCCGTCGAGGGTGACCCCGACATCGAGCGAGACGATGTCGCCATCGGCCAGCGGCCGGGGGCCGGGGATCCCGTGCACCACGAGGTCATTGGGCGAGGCGCAGATCGCGCCGACGAAGCCTCGGTAGCCGAGGAACGTCGGCTTGGCGCCGGCGGCCGCGATCCGTTCCCGGGCGATCGCGTCGAGGTCGAGCGTCGACACGCCGGGGGCCACGGCCTCGACGAGCACGCCGAGGACGTCCACGAGGACCTCCCCGGCCGCGCCGATCGCGTCGATCTCGTCTGCGGACTTCAGTCGCACGGCCACGGCCGTCCGCGAGCCCGGCTAGACCGTGTCTTCGAGCCGGAGCGTGGAGATCGTCTTGCGCAGGTGCGCCTCGACCTCCTCGGCCGGTGCGCTGCCGTCGAACCGGTGCAACAGGCCACGCGACTCGTAGTAGCCGATCAGCGGCTCGGTCTGCGCGTGGTAGACGGCAAGCCGCTTGCGGATCGTGTCCGGCTTGTCGTCGTCGCGCTGGATCAGGTCGGTGCCGTCGACGTCGTCCTTGCCCGCCACCTGCGGCGGGTTGAACTCGAGGTGGTAGACCCGGCCCGTGGCGGAGACGCGTCGACCGGACAGCCGACGGACGATCTCCTCGTCGGGGACGTCGATCAGCAGCACGCCGTTGAGGTCGCGGCCGAGCTCGCCGAGCGCGGCGTCGAGCGCCTCGCCCTGGGCGATGTTCCGTGGGAAGCCGTCCAGCACGAAGCCGTCGGTCGCGGCCTCGGCGCGAACGCGCTCGAGGATCAGGTCGATCACGAGCTCGTCCGGGACGAGCTCGCCGGCGTCCATGAAGCCCTTCGCCTTGAGCCCCAGATCGCTGCCCTCGCTGACCGCAGCGCGCAGGATGTTGCCGGTCACGATGTACTCGAGCGGTGCATCGGTAGTCAGCCGCTCGCCCTGCGTGCCCTTCCCCGCACCGGGGGGGCCCAACAGGATCAGGTTCAACTCAGCCATACGTCAATTCTCCGTCAACAGCGGGCGGGAGGAGCGGGGGAGCCGCTATTTGAGGAAACCCTCGTAGTTGCGCATCATCAGCTGCGCCTCGATCTGCTTGACGGTGTCCAGCGCAACGCCGACCACGATCAGGATCGAGGTGCCGCCGAACGCGAAGCCCTGCGTCGTCTGGTTGAACAGGATCGACGGGAGGGCCGCGACGGCCGCGAGGTACAGCGCACCCGGGAACGTCAACCGCGCAAGCACGCGATCGAGGAACTCGGCGGTCGGGCGACCGGGGCGGACCCCGGGGATGAAGCCGCCGTACTTCTTGAGGTTGTCCGCCTGCTCGACCGGGTTGAACGTGACCGCGGTGTAGAAGTAGGTGAACAGGATGATGAAGATCGTCTCGAGACCGATGTAGGTCCAGCCACCCGGCTGGAGCAAGGTCTGGATCTCCGTGTCCTGGCGATGCGTGACGAACTGCACGATCGTCGGCGGGATCGACATGATCGAGGCCGCGAAGATCACGGGGATCACGTTCGCCATGTTGACCTTGAGCGGCAGGTACGTCTGTCCCCCACCGCTCATGCGACGGCCGATCACGCGCTTGGCGTACTGGATCGGGATCCGCCGCTGGCCTTCCTGCACGAACACGACCGCGGCGATCACCGCGAGAATGATGAACGGCAGCAGGACCTGGAACACCTGGTCACCGCTCGTCCACCAGTTGCTGATGCCGCTGGGCAGCCCACTGATGATCGAGGCGAAGATCATCAGCGACATGCCGTTGCCGACGCCGCGCTGCGTGATCAGCTCGCCCATCCACATCACGAGCATCGCGCCCGCCGTCAGCGACAGCGAGATCATCACCATGTGACTGGCGTTGAAGTCTGGGATCAGGGCCACGCCCGAGTCACCCTCGAAGCTCCGGAAGAGCGACACGTAGGCGATCGACTGGCCGAAGGCGAGTGCGACCGTCAGGTAGCGGGTGTACTGCGTGATCCGGTTCTGCCCGATCTCCCCCTCCTGCTTCAGCTTCTCCAGGGACGGTACGACCACCTGGAGCAGCTGCATCACGATCGACGCCGTGATGTAGGGCATGATGCCGAGCGCGAACAACGCGATCTGGCTGAGGGCGCCGCCGGAGAAGACGTTCAGGAGCTGGAGAGCGCCGCCCGAGAAGGCAGCGTTCTGCTGAAGCGCTTCAACGCCTTCCTTCGAGACCCCCGGAACGGGAATCTGAGCGCCGATCCGGTAGAGGGCCAGCAGGAACAGCGTGATCCCGAGCTTCTTGCGAATCTCCGGGACGGTGAGCGCGCCGGTGAGGATGCGGATCATCGTTCTCGTGCTCGCAGTAGGAAGAAGGGACGGGGAACTTCAGGACGACGGAAAACTGGTGCGCGGGCCACCAGGGCCCGCGCTAGAAACAGCATGGTACGACAGGATACGGCTCCAGCCGTGTCGAGGCACTCCGCCCCGACAGAGGTACTAGTCCTCGATGACGACTGCGGTGCCGCCAGCGGCCTCGATGGCCGCGAGCGCGCTCTTGCTGAAGCGGTGCGCGTGCACCGTCAGCGGGAACGCGAGCGCCCCGCCACGAGCCAGGACCTTGACCGGGATGTCCTTGCGGGTCCCGAAGCCGTTGGCCTTCATGATCTCGAGCGTGATCTCGGCGCCCGACTCGAAGCGGTCGGCGAGATCGTCGAGGTTCACCGGCTGCGTCGCGGTACGGAACCGCTCGAACGGCATCGACGTCTTCTTGTTCGGACCGCGCAGCTTGCGCATACGGGCCTGAATCGGCGTCTGACCGCCCTCGAACCGCGCACGGTCCTTGGCACCCGAGCGCGAACCGGCGCCCTTGTGCCCGCGACCGGACGTCTTCCCCATGCCGCTGCCGTGACCGCGACCGACGCGCTTACGCGGCTTGCGGCTGCCCGGAGCGGGCTTCAGGGAGTGGAGGCCCGTGTTCTCGAGCGTGGTGTTCTCGGAGCTCATGCAGACTCCTCCTCGACGCGCACGAGATGACGCACGGCATGCAGCATGCCCCGCGACTGCGGCGTGTCCTTGACTTCGACGGTGTGGCCGATCTTGCGCAGGCCAAGCGAGCGCAGGGTGTCGCGCTGCGCCTGGTTGCTGCCGATCGACGACTTGAACTGGGTCGCCTTGACGGTGCTCACGCCGGGACCTCCTCGGTGTCGGCCGGAGCCTCTGCCTCGGTGACCTCCTCGGCCGGGCGATCCGCCAGACCGAGGACGTCCTTGATGCTCAGGCCGCGCAGGTCGGCGACCTCACGCGGGGTTCGGAGCTGCTGCAGACCGTCGACCGTGGCCTTCACCAGGTTGATCGGGTTCTGCGAGCCGAGGCTCTTGCTCAGGATGTCGTTCAGGCCCGCGAGCTCGAGGACGGCGCGGACGCCACCCCCGGCGATCACGCCGGTACCGGCCGAAGCCGGCTTCAGCAGGACCTGGCCCGAGCCGAACCGACCGACCACGGGATGCGTGATGGTCGTGCCGTGCTTGGGCACGCGGAACAGGTCCTTCTTGGCCCGTTCCACGGCCTTCTGGATCGCCAACGGGACCTCGTTGGCCTTTCCGTAGCCGATACCGACTACGGAGTTCTCGTCGCCAACCACCACGAGCGCGGTGAAGGAGAAGCGGCGGCCACCCTTGACCACCTTCGCGACGCGGTTGATTTCCACGACCCGCTCCTGCAGGTCGAGTCCGACGGGACTGACAGTTCGATCGATCGCCATAAGGTTCAGTGGCTCCTAGACGGTGAGCCCGCCCTCGCGGACCGCTTCAGCGAACGCTTTGACGCGCCCGTGGTACTGGTAGCCGCCACGGTCGAAGACGACCGTATCGACCCCTGCGGCCTTCGCACGCGCGGCGAGCAACTTGCCCGCGGCGCTGGCCTGTTCCATCTTCGAGAGATCGCGCAGCTCGGCCTCCGTCCACTGCACCGACGCGAGCGTGTGACCACGCTCGTCGTCGATGAGCTGGGCGAAGATGCCCCGGTTGCTGCGGAACACGGCGACGCGGGGCCGCTCGGCGGAGCCGGAGACCTTCGCTCGCACGCGGCGACGGCGCTTGAGCCGACGCGCTTCCTTGGTGACGACGCTCATGCGCGCTTACCGACCTTCCGGACGACGTACTCGCCCTCGTAACGAATGCCCTTGCCCTTGTAGGGCTCCGGCGGCCGCTTCTTGCGAATCGTCGCGGCGATCTCACCGACGACCTGCTTGTTGCTGCCCTTGATGACGATCCGGGTCGGCTGCGGCACCTCGAACTCGACACCCTCGGGGGCGTCGACGAAGACGGGGTGCGAGAAGCCGAGCGCCAGCTCGAGGTTCTTGCCCTTGAGCGCGGCGCGGTACCCGACGCCCTGGATCTCCAGGGTCTTCACGAAGCCGTCGGTGACGCCCTCGATCATGTTCGCGATCAGGCTGCGGCTGAGCCCGTGCAGCGCCCGGTGGGGGCCACGGTCGGTGGGCCGCGTCACGAGGATCTCGGCACCCTCCTGGGTGACCGTGATGTCGCGATGGATCCGCTCGGCGAGCTGACCCTTCGGGCCCTTGACCGTGACGGTCCCGGGTTCAATGGTGATGTCGACGCCGGCGGGAACCGGGATCGGCTTACGTCCAATACGACTCATACGTCTTTCACCACACCTCGGCCCAGACTTCGCCACCGACGCCGGCCTTGCGGGCGTCGTGGCCGGTCATGATGCCGCTCGAGGTGGAGACGATCATGGTACCCAGGCCGCCAAGCGACTTCGGCACCTCGTTCGCCCCGACGTAGTAACGCATGCCGGGCCGCGACACGCGCCGCAGACCGGTGATCGCCGAGCGACGGTCCTTCGTGTACTTCAGGGTGATCTTGAGCAGCTCACCCGGGTGTTCGGTGGCCGGCTCGACGCTCACGTCGGCGATGTAGCCCTGCTCCTTGAGGATGCGGGCCACCTCGCGCTTCGAGCTCGAGGACGGCAGCAGCACCGTGCGGTGCGCGGCGGTGATGGCGTTGCGGATCCGCGTGAGCAGGTCCGCGATGGGATCGGTCGTCGACATGCGTTACCAGCTGCTCTTCGTCATGCCCGGGATGTAGCCCCGGTGCGCCAATTCGCGCAGGCAGATCCGGCAGACGCCGAACTTCTTGTAGACCGAGCGCGAGCGGCCGCAGCTGCGGCAGCGGGTGTATTCGCGGCTCTGGTACTTCGAGGGGCGCGCCTGGCGGACGCGCTGCGAGGTCTTCGCCATGGGTTAGCTCCCCTGGGTGGTCTTGGACGGATCGACTGCGGCGGGCGCGCCGGCGGGCCGCTTCCCCTCACGGGAGAACGGGAAGCCGAGCGCCTCGAGAAGCGCGAAGGCCTCTCCGTCGTTGGCTGCCGACGTGGTGATCGTGATGTCGAGCCCGCGCACCTGGTCGATGGTGTCGTAGTCGATCTCGGGGAAGATGATCTGCTCGCGAACGCCGAGCGAGTAGTTGCCCCGCCCGTCGAAGCTCGTCGTCCGGAGGCCGCGGAAATCGCGGACTCGCGGAAGAGCGATGGCAATCAGCCGCTCGAGGAACTCGTACATCCGGTCGCCACGCAGGGTGACGGCGGCGCCGACGGGCATGCCGTCGCGCAGCTTGAAGCCGGCGATCGACTTGCGCGCCTTGCGGACGCTCGGTGCCTGGCCGGCGATCGTCGCCAGCTGCTCAACGGCAGCGGCGAACGTCTTGTTGTCCTGCTTGTGCTCGCCGAGCCCCATGTTCAGGGTGACCTTCTCCACACGCGGAACCTGCATCACGGACGTGTAGGGGCCGCTCTCGAACAACGAGGGCCGGATCTCTTCGAGGTAGCGCGTCTTCAGTCGCGCGGTCGTGGTCGCACTCATGGGCTACCTCAGTCGATCTGCTGGCCGGAACGACGGGCGACGCGAACTGCGCGGCCGTCCTCGGTCCGGGTCACGCCCACACGGGTGGGCTTGTTGGTCTTGGGGTCTACGAGCATGACGTTCGAAACGTGGATCGGACCCTCCTTCTCCACCACGCCACCCTGGCTGGCAGGGCTACCGGGCGCAGCCGTCGGGCTGGGTCGCTGATGCCGCTTGACCAGGTTGACACCCTGGACGACGACCCGCTCCTTGGCGGGGTCGACCTTGATGACCGTCCCGGTCTTACCGCGGTCCTTGCCGCTGATGACGACCACCTGGTCGTCGGTGCGGATACGAAGGCCCATGCTAAAGCACCTCCGGCGCGAGCGACACGATCTTCATGAACGAGCGGTCGCGCAGCTCGCGCGCCACCGGTCCGAAGATGCGGGTCCCGCGGGGGTTGTTGTTGGCGTCGATGATGACGGCCGCGTTCTCGTCGAAGGCGATGTACGTGCCGTCCTCGCGCCCGAACTCCTTGCGGGTGCGCACGACGACGGCCTTGACGACCTCGCCCTTCTTGACGGTGCCGTTCGGCGTCGCGGCCTTGACCGTGGCGGTGATCGTGTCACCGACACGCGCGTAGCGACGACGGGAGCCGCCGTGCACGCGGATCGTGAGGATCTCGCGGGCGCCGGTGTTGTCGGCGACCTTGAGTCGAGACTCGTTCTGGATCACTTGGCACGCTCCACGATCTCGGCGAGCGTCCAACGCTTCGTGCGCGACAGCGGGCGGGACGACTCGATGCGGACGGTGTCGCCCTCACCAGCGTCGTTCTGCTCGTCGTGCGCGTACAGCTTCGTCGTGTGACGCACGATCTTCTTGTACTTCGGGTGCCGCTTCGAGTGGTCGATGCGGATCGCGAGGGTCTTGTCGCCCTTCGCGGACACGACGACGCCCTGGCGGACCTGCACGCGACCGGGCTCGTGGTCGGGCTTCGGGGTACCGCGATCGGTACCGGCCTCGGCGCCGAGCTTGGTGGCCTTCTTCTCGCGCTCCTGCAGGCGGCGACGACGACGCGCAACGGCCTTGGCCTTGCGGGTCTCGGAGCGCTCGCGGGCGCGGTCCTCGGGCGACTTCGACGGGTTCGTCGTCGTGCCCGAGCGCTGGCGGTGCCAGGCGCGCTTCGCGACCGGCGACAGCGACGGGTCGGGGCCCACGGGGGCCTCCGGCTCGGCGGGCGCGGCGTCTTCGGTGGTCACGGCCTCGTCGGTCGCCTCGGCGGCCTCGGGGGTCGTCTCGACCTCTTCGGGGGTGTTCTCAGTGTTCTCGTCAGCCATGGCGATCAGCGAATCTCGTTGACGTCGATGCCGCGCTGGCGGGCGATGGTGACCGCCCGCGCACGCTCGCGACGCGTGGTGCGCAGCGCAGCGGTGTTCTCCAGCTCGCCGGTCGCCTGCTGGAAGCGCAGACCGAAGAGCTCCTTCCGGAAGTTGGCGATCTGCTCAGCGATCTTCTGATCGTCGAGGTCGCGAATCTCCTGCGTACGCATCAGTCGTCCTCCGCCGTGACGAACTTGGTCCTGACCGGGAGCTTGTGCGCCGCGAGGCGGATCGCCTCACGGGCCAGGGGTTCCGGCACACCGGACAGCTCGAACATGACCCGGCCGGGCTTGACGACCGCGACCCAGCCCTCGGGCGAGCCCTTACCGGAACCCATGCGGGTCTCGGCCGGCTTCTTCGTGACGGACTTGTCCGGGAAGATGTTGATCCAGACCTTGCCGCCACGCTTGATCTTGCGCGTCATCGCGATACGAGCAGCCTCGATCTGGCGGTTGGTGATCCAACCGGCCTCGAGGGTCTTGAGCCCGTACTCGCCGAACTGCACGGTGTTCTGACCGCGCGAGAGGCCACGCTTCCGGCCACGGTGCACCTTCCGGTGCTTCACGCGCTTCGGAGCAAGCATCAGCGACCCCCCTGCGGGCCACGCCCGCGCCCACCGGCACCGCCCGGACCACCCGGGCCGCCGGGACGACCACCACGGCCACCGGCACCGCCGGGACCGCCCGGACGACCGCCACGGCCGCCACGATCGCCGCCGCCGAAGCCGCCGCGATCGCCACCACCGGCGCCGTCACGACGACCGCGGCCGCGGCCACGATCCTGCGTGCTCGGACCGTCGATGTCGGTCAGGTCCGATCCGCCGTAACCCTCCGGCATGATCTCGCCCTTGTTGACCCAGACCTTCACGCCGATGCGGCCGAACGTCGTCTTGGCCTCGTAGAAGCCGTAGTCGATGTCCGCGCGCATCGTGTGCAGCGGAACGCGGCCGTCCTGGTAGGACTCCGTGTTCGACATCTCGCGTCCGCCGAGGCGGCCGGAGACCTGGATCTTGCAGCCCTTGGCCCCGGAGCGCATGGCGCTCGTCAGGGCGCGCTTCATCGCGCGGCGGAAGGCCACGCGGTTCTGCAGCTGCTCCGCCACCGACTGGGCGACGAGCTTGGCGTCGAGCTCCGGACGACGGACCTCGAGGATGTTCACCTTCACCTGCTTCTTGGTGATGCGGTGCAGATCCTTGCGCAGGGCGTCGACCTCGACGCCCGACTTGCCGATGACCACGCCGGGACGAGCGGTCCGGATGGACACCTCGACCTCGTTCTTGTTCTTCCGGATCGTGATGTCCGAGAGACCGGCATGGGCCAGCTTGCCCTCGATGTGCTCGCGGATCTGACGATCCTCGTCGAGGAAGTCAGCGGTGTTGTGCGCGCTGAACCAATGAGACTTCCAGTCGTGGATGTAACCCACGCGCATGGACTCGGGATGGACCTTCTGTCCCATCAGTCTTGCTCCTTCGGCGTGAGCTGCACGGTCAGATGACTGGTGCGCTTGTTGATCCGGTAGGCACGCCCCTGGGCGCGCGGCTGGAAGCGCTTGAGCGTCGGGCCGTCGTCGGCCGTGATGCTCTTGATCTTGAGGTCGTCACCGACGAGCTCGTGGTTGTTCTCCGCGTTGGCGACGGCCGACTCGAGCACCTTGCTCCAGTCCTGCGCCGCCGAGCGGGTGCTGTGCTGCAGGATCGCGCGGGCCTCGTTGACGCCCTTGTCGCGGATCAGGTCCGCGATCAGGCGGGCCTTGCGCGGCGTGGTGCGCACGTACTTGGCGATCGCCTGCACGACCGGCGCCTCGCCGGCCGGCTGGCTGCGACGGGCACGGCGGGCCTCGGCACGAGCGCCACCACGGACCTGCGCCACCGGCTGGGGGGCGTGGTCGTGATCGTGGTCGTGATCGTGATCCGCGTCGACGTCCGCAGCCTCCGCCGGCGTCTCGGAGGACGTGGTGTCCTCCGAGCCCGTGGCAGCCTCTTCGGCCTTCGGCGTCGTCTCCGAGACCTCGGTCTCGGGCGTCACCTGGGCCTGCGTCTCGTCGTTGTTCTCGTTGCTGGTCTGCTCTTCAGCCATCTGGATCAGCGCCTCTTGGCGGTGTCGCCGTGCCCGCGATAGGTCCGCGTCGGGGCGAACTCGCCCAACTTGTGACCGACCATCGACTCGGACACGAACACGGGGACGTGCTTACGCCCGTCGTGGACGGCGATCGTGTGACCGATCATGTCCGGGAAGATCGTCGACGCGCGCGACCACGTCTTGATCAGCTTCTTCTCGTTGGAGGCGTTCATGGTCTCGATGCGCGTCATCAGACGCTCCTCGACCCACGGCCCCTTCTTGCTCGAACGGCTCACGGCTACTTCCTCTTGCCCTTGCCCCGTCGGCGACCGCGCAGGATGTAGCGGTCCGAGGGCTTGTTCTTCTTACGGGTGCGGTACCCCAGCGTGGGAACGCCCCACGGGGTGACCGGGTGACGGCCTGGCGTGGTGGAACCCTCGCCGCCGCCGTGCGGGTGATCGACCGGGTTCATGGCCGTACCACGCGTCTGCGGGCGAACGCCCATGTGCCGCTTACGACCGGCGTTGCCGATCTTCACGTTCTGGTGCTCGGCGTTGCCGACCGACCCGATCGTGGCGCGGCACTCCTCGCGGACGAGACGCATCTCGCCGGAGGGCAGACGCAGGGTCGCCATGCCCTGCTCCTTGGCCATCAACTGGATGACGGAACCGGCGGAGCGACCGAGCTGGCCACCGCGGCCGGGCTGCAGCTCGACGTTGTGCACGACCGTACCCGCCGGGATGTCCCGGAGCGCGAGCGCGTTGCCGAACTTGATGTCGGCTTCCGGCCCGGACTGAACGGTCGCGTTGACCTCGAGGCCACGCGGAGCCAGGATGTAGCTCTTCACGCCGTCCGCGTAGTGCAGGAGGGCGATGTACGCGGTCCGGTTCGGGTCGTACTCGATCGCGGCTACGCGAGCGGGAACGCCGTCCTTGGTCCGCTTGAAGTCGATCTTGCGGTACAGCCGCTTCGCTCCCCCGCCGCGATGGCGGGAGGTCTTGCGACCGTTGTTGTTGCGGCCACCGGACTTCGTCAGACCCTCCACGAGCGAACGCTCGGGGGTGGTCTTCGTGATCTCAGCGAAGTCCGGGTAGGTCGCGAACCGCTGACCGGGGGTCGTGGGCTTGGGCTTACGAATCGCCATTGGGCTACTCCTCGATCCCTTGCAGCGACTGGAAGATCGGGATCTCGTCGCCCTCGCGGACCTGAACGATCGCCTTCTTCCAAGACCGCGTGCGACCAGCGGTCGAGCCACGCCGCTTGGGCTTGCTCTTCACGCTCGACGTGTTCACGTCAACGACGTGCACACCGAAGAGCGCCTCCACCGCCTGGCGGATCTGCGTCTTGTGGGCATCCGGGTGGACCCGGAACGTGTACTTGCCGACAGAAGCGAGCACGTAGCTCTTCTCACTGACGACGGGGCGGATGATGACCTGCGTCGGATCCATGGTCAGACGACCTCCTCCGAGGCGGCGCTGGAAGCACCGGTGGCGCGGGCGACGAGCTCGTCGACGGCAGCCGTGGACAGCAGGAGTCGACCGGCGCCGACGACGTCGGCGATGCCGACGGCCTCGACGGGGAGGACCGACACCTTGGGCAGGTTGCGGAAGGACAGGGCGACCTTCGCCTCGTTCGCCGACAGCACGAGCAACAGCGAGCCCGTGGTCGTCGTCGCGTCCCACTTCTTCAGCAGGGCGACGGCGGCCTTCGTCGACGGATCCCCGAAGGAGCCCGTGTCGATGCCGGCGACGGAACCACGCTGCGCGTGCAGCGAGAGAACGCTGCGCAGCGCGGCGCGCTTCTCCTTGCGGTTCACCTTGAAGGTGAAGTGACGCGGCTGCGGCCCGAAGATCGTGCCACCGCCGGTCCAGATCGGCGAACGCGACGAACCGGCACGGGCGCGGCCCGTGCCCTTCTGACGCCACGGCTTCGCGCCGCCGCCGGAGACCTGACCGCGGGTCTTCGTCGAGGACGTGCCCTGACGACGAGCGTTCAGCTCGTGACGGACGTTCTGGTGAACGAGGGGCCCGTTGAACTCGACGCCGAACACGGCATCGTCGAGCTTCAGGGTCCCGCCGCCGAGGATCGGAGCCTCAGCCATCGGTACGCACCTCCACGAGGCCGTTGCGCGCGCCCGGAACGGAGCCACGCACGATCAGCAGGTTGTCGTCGGCGTCGACCCGGACGACCGTGAGGCCGCGCTGGGTGACGCGCTCGGCGCCCATGTGGCCGGGGCCACGGATGCCCTTGAAGACGCGAGCCGGCCAGGCGGCCGCGCCGATCGAGCCCGGGGCTCGGGTGTTGTGCGAGCCGTGGGTGACGGGGCCACGAGCGAAGCCGTGACGCTTGACCGTACCCGCGAAGCCCTTGCCCTTGGAGGTTCCGGCAACCCGGACCTTCTGGCCCGGCTCGAAGTCGGAGACGGTGACCGTCTGGCCGACCTCGACGTCGATGTCGACGTCGCGGAACTCGACCAGGTGACGGTGCGGACCGACGCCGGCCTTCTTGAGGTGCCCGAGCTCGGGCTTCGAGACGTGCTTCTCCTTCGTGGCACCGAAGGCGAGCTGCACGGCCTGGTAGCCGTCGCGCTCAGGCGTCCGCTTGCCCGTGACGGGGCAGGGGCCGGCCTCGAGCACGGTCACGCGCTCGACGGTGCCGTCCTCGAGGAACAGCTGCGTCATGCCGAGCTTCTTGGCGAGAATCGCTGCCATCTAGCTCACCCGGCCAGTCGGATCTCGATGTCGACGCCCGCGGGAAGATGATCGAGGCGCTGAAGCGAGTCGACCGTCTTGGGCGTCGGCTGATGGATGTCGATCAGACGCTTGTGCGTACGGATCTCGAAGTGCTCACGCGAATCCTTGTCCTTGAACGGGGACCGGATCACGCAGTAGACGTTCTTCTCCGTGGGCAGCGGAACGGGACCGGAAACGGTCGCGCCCGTGCGCTGAGCCGTCTCGACGATCTCCTTCGCGGCCGACTCGATGGCCGACGTGTCGTAGGCCTTGAGGCGGATGCGGATCTTATTTTGTGTGGCGGCTGCCATCGGGGCTCTCTGCTGTCCGTTCCGTCTGGTGTCTAGAAGAAGGTGTGTGCTGGGTTCTTGCGGGACTGAAGCCCGCCCGGCCCGGCGCGGGAAGCGCGCCGGGACCGGCCCAGCGTCGGCCCCCGCCTCGGCCCACGACCGGAGTCGTGAGCCGCGGGGGCCATGATGCGGGGCGACGACGGTCGTCGCCCCGTTTCATGGGGTGTTGACTACTCGATGACCTCGGAGACCACGCCGGAGCCGACCGTGCGGCCACCCTCGCGGATGGCGAAACGCAGGCCCTGCTCCATGGCGATCGGCTGAATCAGCTCGATGTCCATCTGGACGTTGTCGCCCGGCATGACCATCTCGACGCCCTCGGGGAGCGTCGCGACGCCGGTGACGTCCGTCGTCCGGAAGTAGAACTGCGGGCGGTAGCCCGAGAAGAACGGCGTGTGACGGCCGCCCTCTTCCTTCTTCAGGACGTAGACCTCGGCCTTGAACTTCGTGTGCGGCGTGATCGAGCCGGGCTTGCACAGCACCTGGCCGCGCTCGATGTCCTCACGCTTCGTGCCACGGAGCAGGGCGCCGATGTTGTCGCCGGCCTGACCCTGGTCGAGCAGCTTGCGGAACATCTCGACGCCGGTGACGATCGTCTTCGACGGCTCGCGAATGCCGACGATCTCGACCTCGTCGCCGACGTTGACGATGCCCTGCTCGACGCGACCGGTCGCGACGGTGCCGCGGCCGGTGATCGAGAAGACGTCCTCGATCGGCATCAGGAAGGGCTTGTCCAGCGCGCGGACCGGCTCCGGGATGTAGGAGTCGAGGTGACCGGCGAGCTCGAGGATCTTGGCCTCGTACTCGGCGTCGCCCTCGAGCGCCTTCAGCGCCGAACCGACCACGAACGGGGTGTCGTCGCCCGGGAAGTCGTACTCGCTGAGCAGCTCACGGACCTCGACCTCGACGAGCTCGAGGAGCTCCTCGTCGTCGACCATGTCCGCCTTGTTCAGGAAGACGACGATGTACGGCACGCCGACCTGCTTGCACAGGAGGATGTGCTCACGCGTCTGCGGCATGGGGCCGTCAGCCGCGGACACCACGAGGATCGCGCCGTCCATCTGCGCGGCACCCGTGATCATGTTCTTCACGTAGTCCGCGTGCCCCGGGCAGTCGACGTGCGCGTAGTGACGCGTCTCCGTCTCGTACTCGACGTGCGAGGTCGCGATCGTGATCCCACGCTCCTTCTCCTCCGGAGCGTTGTCGATCTCGGCGAACGAGCGAGCCTCGCCGCCGCTTGCCTTGGCCAGGACGGTCGTAATCGCCGCCGTCAGCGTGGTCTTCCCGTGGTCGACGTGACCAACGGTGCCCACGTTGACGTGGGGCTTACCGCGCTCAAACTTCTCCTTCGCCACCTGATCGCTCCTCAGTCTCTTCTTCGAATTAGGTCGGTGCTGGTGTTCAGCTCCGGCGTCGGGCGAACCTACGAAAGGTAGCCCAGGCCGGTGTGTTCATGCGTTCCGGTACGGCTACTTGCCGGTCCGGGTTGCGACGATCTCTTCGGCCACGTGCGAGGGAACCTCGTCGTAGCGCTCGAACTGCATGGTGTAGACAGCCCGACCCTGGGTCGCCGAGCGCAGGTCCGTCGAGTACCCGAACATCTCGCTCAGCGGGCAGTAGGCGGTCACGACCTGCGCGTTGCCGCGGGGCTCCATGCCCTCGATCCGGCCGCGCCGACGGTTGAGGTCGCCGATCACGTCGCCCATGTACTCCTCGGGCGTCACGACCTCGATCTTGAAGATCGGCTCGAGCAGGATCGGCTTCGCTCGGCGGGACGCCTCGTTGAACGCCATGTTCGCGGCGATCTTGAAGGCGACCTCCGAGGAGTCGACCTCGTGGTACTTCCCGTCGACGACCGTGACCTTCACGTCGACCATGGGGTACCCGGCCTTCGGCCCGGAATCCATGCCCTCGCGGAGGCCCTTCTCAACGGCGTTGTGGTAGTCGACCGGAATCGAGCCGCCCTTGATCTTGTTCTCGAAGACGAAGCCTTCGCCCGGGGCCGGCTCCATGTCGACGTAGACCACGCCGAACTGGCCGGAACCACCGGTCTGACGGACGAACTTGCCCTCGACCTTCTCGACCTTGGTCTTGATGGTCTCGCGGTACGACACCTGCGGGGTGCCGACGTTCGCCTCGACGTTGAACTCGCGCCGCATGCGGTCGACGAGGATCTCGAGGTGGAGCTCGCCCATGCCGGAGATCTCGGTCTGGCCGGTCTCCTCGTTGGTCTCGACCTGGAAGGTCGGGTCCTCCTCGGCCAGGCGCTGAAGGGCGACGCCCATCTTCTCCTGGTCGGCCTTGGTCTTCGGCTCGACGGCCACCTTGATGACCGGGTCCGGGAAGTCCATCGCCTCGAGGACGATCGCGTTGTCCGGGTCGCAGATGGTGTCGCCGGTGTAGACCTGCTTGATCCCGACGGCCGCGGCGATGTCGCCCGAGAACACGCGGTCGACGTCCTCGCGGTCGTTCGCATGCATCATCAGGATCCGGCCGATGCGGTCGGTCTTCCCGGTGTTCGTGTTGAGCACCTTCGAGCCGGCGTCCAGCGTTCCGGAGTACACGCGGAAGAAGGTCAGCTTGCCGACGAACGGGTCGGTCGCGATCTTGAAGGCCAGCGCAGCGAACGGCGCGGAGTCGTCCGAGGGACGCTCTTCCTCGCTCTCGGTCCCGTCGCGGCCGGTGACGATGCCCTTGATCGCGGGCACGTCGAGCGGCGACGGCAGGTACGCGACGACCGCGTCCAGCAGCGGCTGCACGCCCTTGTTCTTGAACGACGAGCCGCACAGGACCGGGTTGATGGCCAGGGCCAGGGTCGCGGCGCGGATCGCGGACTTGAGGCGATCGAGCGGGATCTCCTCGCCCTCGAGGACGAGCTCCATGAGCTCCTCGTCGAAGTCGGCGACGGCGTCGAGCAGCTTCTCGCGGGCGGCGTTGGCGGCGTCGACGTACTCGGCCGGGACGTCGACGACGTCGATGTCCTTGCCGATGTCGTCGTTGTAGATGGTCGCCTTCATCTCGACCAGGTCGATGATGCCGGCGAAGTCGCCCTCGGCACCGATCGGCAGCTGGATCGGGATCGCGTTCGCGCCGAGGCGCTCGATCATCGTCCGGACCGACATCTCGTAGTCCGCGCCGGTGCGGTCCATCTTGTTGACGTAGGCGATGCGCGGCACGCCGTAGTCGTTGGCCTGACGCCAGACGGTCTCGGACTGCGGCTCGACGCCGGCGACCGAGTCGAAGACGGCGACGGAGCCGTCGAGCACGCGGAGCGACCGCTGGACCTCGACCGTGAAGTCGACGTGGCCCGGCGTGTCGATGATGTTGATGCGGTGCTTGTCCCACTCGGCGGTGGTCGCAGCGGAGGTGATCGTGATGCCACGCTCCTGCTCCTGCTCCATCCAGTCCATCGTGGCGGCGCCGTCGTGGACCTCGCCGAGCTTGTGCGTGCGTCCCGTGTAGAACAGGATGCGCTCGGTCGTCGTCGTCTTGCCGGCGTCGACGTGCGCCATGATCCCGATGTTTCGGGTCTTCTCGAGGGAGTACTTACGTTGCATGAAAGAGCTTCCGAGGTACGCAGACGACTTGGGTGAGGCAAGGACCGGGGTTCCGCGGCGACGGCATGGCAATGGGACGAGGTCCCACAGCTGACGCACACTGCGGAGATACTGCCGAGCTGCACCGGGGTGCAGCGGTGCTGGACCATCGCCGGGGCGCAAAGCTCCGACTCCAGATGGGCAGCGGCGGACCACAATAGCAGAGTTCGCGCGCCAGCAGAAGCCGCCCCCGGACGGCACAAATCCCCGGTACCAGCAGGGCTCGCGGGAGCTGGCGGTGACGCCTCCTCGCCGGGCCCCACCGGCCCTCCCGGGCGCGCCGATCCGGGCGACGCGATGCCCGCCGCCGAAGCCCAACCGCCGCCCGCCCCGGAACGACCGAGGGCGCGACCGAAGCCACGCCCCACCGTCCCCGGGCGCCCCAACCGCCCCACCCAAACGAAGAAGGGCGCGACTGAGGTCGCGCCCTTCGAAGATCATGACCAGCGCGGTTGCGTGCGAGGTGCACGTAGGCCGAGCAGGTCGCCGCGGGTCAGGCGAGAGCTGTGCGCGAGCACTGCCGAGCCTTACCCGGGCGAGATGCGAAGCGCATACGTGCGCCTCGCACCAACCGCTTACCAGCGGTAGTGGGCGAACGCCTTGTTCGCCTGCGCCATCCGGAAGATGTCGTCCTTCTTCTTGTACGCGCCACCCTGCTGCTTCTGTGCTTCGATCAGCTCGTTGGCCAGACGCGAGGCCATCGTGCGCTCACGACGGCCACGGGAGGCCTCGACGAGCCAGCGGATCGCCAGCGTGCGGGAGCGACGGGCGGGAACCTCGACCGGAACCTGGTACGTGGCACCACCGACGCGGCGGGAGCGGACCTCGAGCTGCGGGGTCAGAGCCTTGATCGACTCCTCCAGCTGCTCGACCGGATCGCCACCGGTCTTCTCGGCGAGGATCGCGAGGGCGTCATAGACGATGCTCTCGGCGGTCGACTTCTTGCCGTGGAGCATGACCTTGTTGACGACCTGGTGAACCAGGCGCGAGCGGAGAACGGCGTCCGGCTCGAGGGTGCGGGTGACCGCACTAGAACGGCGAGCCATGGGCTACTTCTTCCCCTTCTTGACGCCGTACCGCGAGCGGGACTGCTTGCGGTCGCTGACGCCGGCGGCGTCGTGCGAACCACGCACGACCTTGTAGCGCACGCCCGGGAGATCCTTCACGCGGCCACCACGCACGAGCACGACGGAGTGCTCCTGCAGGTTGTGACCTTCGCCCGGGATGTACGCGGTGACCTCGATGCCGGAGCTGATCCGGACACGGGCAACCTTCCGCAGAGCCGAGTTCGGCTTCTTCGGGGTGGTCGTGTAGACGCGGGTGCAAACGCCGCGGCGCTGCGGCGCTGCGACCTTCTTCTTGCGCCCCGGCCCGGACTTGAGTCCGGGGGTGGAGAGCTTCTTCGCCTTGGGCTTGCGCCCCTTGCGGACGAGCTGACTGGTCGTGGGCATGCGACGGGCGATAGTAACAGCGTTTTGCGCGGCGTGGGTCCACCCCACCCCCTGACCAGTCCCCTGCAGGGCCCTTCCGAGACCCCCGATCGAACCCGAGACGATCGTCTCGGCGCCGCCCCGATGTCGCCCTTGCCCCATCCCCGTGCTCCGTCCGTGACCCGCGTGACCCGCGTGCGCTGCGCGTGGCGCGCCCGCGAGGAGACCCGGGGCCCAGACGGTAGGGTCGGATCATGCTGGCTCACGATCAGACCGGTGACGGCCCCCCACTGGTGCTGCTGCACTTCCTCGGGGGCCACCGCGGCGTCTGGCGACCGATTCTGCCGCAGCTGGCGGCGGAGCGGCGGGTGATCACGCTCGACCTTCCCGGCTTCGGCGACAGCCGCTCCCTGCCCGGGTCTCCGACCCTCCCCCGGCTGACCGACGCCGTGGCCGCGACGATCGACGAGCTTGGGCTGGACCGTCCGGCCGTCGCGGGGATCTCGCTCGGCGGCGGGATCGCCGTCGAGCTCGCGCTGCGGGACGCGGTCTCCTCGGCGGTGGCGATCTCTCCGGTCGGCTTCGCCTCACGCGCGGAGCTGGCGTTCGCCAAGGCCAGCCTGCGGGCGACGCACGCGGCCTGCCGGGCGATCGCCGGGCAGGCGGAGCGACTGGCGGGGCCGAAGCCGCTACGGGCCGCGCTGGGCGCCCAGATGTTCGCCAAGCCCTGGGACGTGCCGGCCGAGGACACGGCGGCGCTCGTGCGGAGCGTCGCCAGCAGCCCGGGGATGCTGCCCTGCCTGCGAGCGGCCGTGGGCCACGAGATCGTCGGCGGAGCGACCCAGGTGCCGTTGACGATCGCCTGGGGCCAGCGCGACGCCCTGCTGCTCCCGCGTCAGGGCCGCCGCGCGATCGAGCGCCTGCCCTTCGCGCGCCTGATCCCCCTGGCCGGCTGCGGCCACGTACCGCTCTGGGACGAGCCGGAGCGCGTCGCCCGCACGATCCTCGAGGGCACCGCGTAGGCCGGGTCGGGCGCCGACGGCGCACGGTCCGCGCAGGGTGGCTCAGGGCATGTGGGCGCCGACCGGCGCCGGCACCGAGGCCACCCGCGGCGCGGGCAGCAGCGCGGCCGCGAGCACGACCATGGTGAACGCCGTCGCCTGGACGATGATGCCGATCGTGCTCGTCGCGATCGGATCGCCGAAGACGACGAAGCCGCCGAGGATCCCGACCACGTTGGCGCCGGTCGCGGTGATCGCGATCACCTCGACGGCGCCACCCTCCTGGAGCGACCGCGCGGAGATGTAGTACGCGAGGACCGACGCCCCCACCGCGAGCAGGACCCAAGGGGTGAAGATGCTGCCGCCGGCGCCGAGCACGCCGGTCGTGGCCTTCACGGCGACGTTGCAGACGCCGAACAGGACGCCCGCCGCGGCCCCCAGGAGCGGGCCCTGGAAGTGCGCGCCCTTCTGGTGCTGGCCGCCGAGGATCAGCAGCACGCCGAACGTGAGCAGCACCCCTTCGAAGGCGGCCAGGCCGGCGACGCGGAAGTTGCTGTGGGCCGAGTTGACGGCCGGCATCGCGACCACCAGCAGAGCGAGCCCGACGCCGGTGAGGATCAGGCCGATCCACTGCCTGCGGCCGACGGCGATCCCGAAGAAGCGATCGGCCAGCACGGCGACCAGCACGATCCCGCCGGCGAGGACCACCTGCACCACCGACATCGGCGCGACCGAGATCGCCGCCGTGTGGAGCGCCCAGCCGACGGCGCCCACCAGCATGCCGGCAGCGAACCAGCGCGAGCCCCACAGCGCCAGCCCGGTCGTGACCGGACGGCGGGCGTCGACCATCGGGCACTCGTTGGCGCCGCGATGCTTGTAGAGGAAGCCGAGGTTCGCGGCGAGAGCGCTCAGGAGCGCGAGGATGATTCCGAGTTGCATCATGGTGTCGTGTGGCCGAACGCGCCACTGATCTGGATCAGCGGCACTCGGCGCAACGCTCGTAACCGTAGCGGGCCGACATAAGGTTCCGCTCCGCTTTCGCTGCGTTTCATCAAATCTTCGGCACCCGCCGGTCAGATCCTCCGGCCGGGGCGAGCGGCACGGCGCCACGCCGCGCGATGGGCTCCGCCGCGGACGGCCATGGGAGCGCCCGACTGCCCCTCCGCTCCCCCGCCTCGACGGCCTCGTTCGGGGCCTCCCCACCCCCGGCGAGGAGACCGCGTCCTGCCCAGGCGGGGGTCCCGCAACGAACGACGCCCCGGCCAGTGGCCGGGGCGTCGAGGGTCCTGCGGGTACCGGTGGCCGTGCTAGACGGTGCCGTCGCCCTCCGGGGCGGGCACGTCGAGCTCGATCAGCTCGTCGGCCAGGTCGCCCTGGGTCCCGCCGAGCTGCTCGAGGTCACGCAGGTCCTGCGAGAGGTCCTCGCCGTACGGCTGCCCGGCCTCGAGGCCGAGGTCGCCGAGCAGCTCGTCGCCGTCCAGCAGGGCGACGTCGCCGGCGTGCGGCAGCGGGTCGGTCGGCTCGATCTCGATCCGGCGGTAGTGCTTCAGACCGGTCGCCGCCGGGATCAGCTTGCCGATGATGACGTTCTCCTTCAGGCCGAGCAGGTCGTCCCGCTTGCCCTCCAGCGCCGCATCGGTCAGGACCTTGGTGGTCTCCTGGAAGGAGGCCGCCGAGAGGAACGAGTCGGTGTTCAGCGACGCCTTGGTGATGCCGAGGATGACTTCCTCGTACGTCGCCTTCTCGCCACCGTCAGCCTCGATCTGCGCGTTGACGCGGAAGAACTCGTTCCGGTCGACGAACTGACCGGGCAGGAACTCCGCGTCGCCCTTCTGCTCCACGCGCACGCGCTTGAGCATCTGACGCACGATCAGCTCGATGTGCTTGTCGTTGATGTCCACGCCCTGCGACTTGTAGACCGACTGGACCTCCTTGACCAGGTAGACCTCGGTCGCGGTGCGGCCCTGCAGCTCGAGCAGCTCGTGCGGGTACAGCGAACCCTCGTTGAGCTGCTCACCGGTCTTGACCTTCTGCCCGTCCTCGACGAACAGTCGGGTGCGACGCGGGAACGTGTAGCGGTGCTCCTCGCCGGCGGCGTCGGTGATGACGACCGTCAGCGCCTTGTCGGTGCTCTCGACCGCGACCACGCCGTCGTGCTCGGCGATCTTCGCCAGGCCCTTCGGCTTGCGGGCCTCGAACAGCTCGACGACACGCGGCAGACCGTGCGTGATGTCCGCGCCGGCGACGCCGCCGGTGTGGAACGTACGCATGGTCAGCTGCGTGCCCGGCTCACCGATCGACTGGGCGGCGACGATGCCGACCGCGTCGCCGATCTCGGCCAGCTGGCCGGAGGCCATCGAGCGGCCGTAGCACGCCTGGCAGATCCCGCTGAGCGCCTCGCACTTGTGGACCGTGCGGACGGCGATCGTCGGCCGCTCCTGCGGGGTCCCGATCTTCGGGATCTCGAGGACGCGGATGTTGTCGATCTCCTCGCCCTTGGGAACGAGGACCTCGCCACCGATCACGATGTCCTGAGCGGTCACGCGACCGGCCAGGTTCGGGTTCAGGTCGTCGGTCTCGTCGAAGACCGGCATCTCGATGAACTCCTGCGTGCCGCAGTCGTGCTCACGGATGATCACGTCCTGCGAGACGTCCACCAGACGACGCGTCAGGTAGCCGGAGTCGGCGGTACGGAGCGCGGTGTCGGCCAGGCCCTTCCGCGCGCCGTGGGTCGAGACGAAGTACTCGAGGACGTCCAGGCCCTCCATGAAGTTCGACTTGATCGGCCGCTCGAGGATCTCGCCCTTCGGGTTCGACATCAGGCCACGCATACCGGCCAGCTGACGAATCTGCTTGAGCGAACCACGAGCGCCGGAGTTGGCCATCATGTAGATGGGGTTCCGGGCCGGGAAGTTCTTCTCCATGGCGTTGGCGACTTCCTCCGTCGCCTCGTTCCACTTGTTCACGATCAGCTCGTGACGCTCGTACTCCGTGATGAGGCCGTCCTCGTACTGCTCCTCGATCCCGGCGACCAGGTCCTCGTACTTCTTGATGATCACGCCCTTGTTCGGCGGGATCACCACGTCGTTCTTGGAGATCGTCACGCCGGCGCGGGTCGCGAACTCGAACCCGAGGTCCTTGAACGCGTCGAGCACGGTCGAGATCGTGCTCGGCCCGTAGATCTGGACCAGCTGGTCGATGAACCGCTGGGTGTCCTTCTTCTTCATCGACTGGTTGATGAAGACGTAGGTCGACGGGTCGTACTCGTCGCCCAGGGTCTCGATCAACGCCCGCTCGATGCGGTCGTTGTAGATCACGCGGCCGAGCGTGGTCAGGACCGGTGCGCGGCCCTCGGCCCGGTACTCGACCAGGTCGTGGAGCTTCGCCCCGCCGTGCTGGTCGGCCAGGGTCGCCTCGGCGGCCGTCCGGAACACGCGCGGCTTGCGCTCGTCCTCCGGCCAGCTGCCGTCGTAGAGCGCCTTGTGCTTGGCCTCGAGCTCGGTCGGCTCGGCGCCGAGGGTCACGTAGTACCCGCCGATGACCATGTCCTGCGACGGCGTCGCGAGCGGCTGCCCGTTCGACGGCGAGAGGATGTTGTTCGACGACAGCATCAGCAGTCGCGCTTCGGCCTGGGCCTCGGCGGACAGCGGGACGTGCACGGCCATCTGGTCGCCGTCGAAGTCGGCGTTGAACGCCGCGCAGACGAGCGGGTGGACCTGGATCGCCTTGCCCTCGACGAGCTTCGGCTCGAACGCCTGGATGCCCAGGCGGTGGAGCGTCGGCGCGCGGTTGAGCAGCACCGGGTGCTCCTGGATGACCTGCTCCAGGACGTCCCAGACCTCCTCACGCGACTCGTCGACGAGGCGCTTGGCGGCCTTGATGTTCTGCGCGTCCTTGCGCTCGACGAGCTGGGCCATGATGAACGGCTTGAACAGCTCGAGCGCCATCAGCTTCGGCAGACCACACTGGTGCAGCCGCAGCGACGGACCCGACACGATCACCGAACGGCCGGAGTAGTCGACGCGCTTGCCGAGCAGGTTCTGACGGAACCGGCCCTGCTTGCCCTTGAGCATGTCGCTCAGGGACTTCAGCGGACGGTTGCCGGGGCCCGTGACCGGGCGGCCACGACGGCCGTTGTCGAACAGCGCGTCGACGGACTCCTGCAGCATCCGCTTCTCGTTGTTCACGATGATCTCGGGAGCACCGAGGTCGAGCAGGCGCTTGAGGCGGTTGTTGCGGTTGATGACGCGCCGGTACAGGTCGTTCAGGTCGGAGGTCGCGAAGCGGCCACCGTCGAGCTGGACCATCGGGCGCAGGTCCGGGGGAATCACCGGGACCGCGTCCAGGATCATCATCTCGGGCTTGTTGACCTGCGAGTAGTACGGCGGGTTCTCGGCGTCGTAGAACGCCGAGAGGACCTTCAGGCGCTTGACGGCGCGCTGCTGCTTCTGGCCCTTGCCGTTCTTGACGAGGTCCTCGAGGTCCTCGCGCTCGTGCTTGAGGCAGAAGCCGGGCTGGTCGCGGACGTCGACGTCGCTACCGGCCAGACGCTCCGGGTCGACGTCGCGGCGCGGGGCCTCGCGGTCGTACTCGGGCTTGATGAGCATGAGCTCGCGGATGTACTCCGCGCCCATGCCGCCGCCGAAGTACTCGCCGTAGCCGTAGACCGACCCGAACCGCATCTTCAGCTCGCGGAAGAACGTCTCGTCCGCGATCACCGTCTGCGGGACGAGATCGTCCTTCTCGATCGACTTGTCGGTGAACGCCTTGAGCGGCCACTCCTCGCCCTCGTTGGGCGGGTCGTCGCTGGGCTCGAGCTTGTTCGCGAACAGCTTCCAGACCTCGCGCAGGCGGGCGCGGGACTCCTCGTAGTGGGAGCGCAGGTCCTCGATCTCCGCGGTCAGCTGCTTCTTGAGGTCGGCGGTGTGCTTCTTCCGCTCGTCCTCGGTCAGCTTGCCGACGGCCAGGTCGAGCGACTCGGCCCAGAGGAAGTCGTCGTCGACGAAGTCCTCCTGCGAGCCGTCGACCAGGTACTGGGTACGGGCGGCCAGCGACTTCTCGAGCCCGTTGAGCTCGTCCTTCTCCATCGAGGAGGACTGGTCGAGGTCTTCCTGGACCTGGTGCTCCAGCTCCGGGAGGTCGCGCCAGCGGGCCTCCTGGTCGACCCAGGTGATGATCGACGCGGCGAAGTACAGGATCTTCTCGAGCTCCTTGGGAGCCATGTCGAGGAGATAGCCGATACGGCTCGGAACGCCCTTGAAGAACCAGATGTGGCTGACCGGTGCGGCCAGGTCGATGTGCCCCATCCGCTCACGGCGGACCTTGGAGCGCGTGACCTCGACGCCACACTTCTCGCAGATGATGCCCTTGTAGCGGACGCGCTTGTACTTGCCGCAGTAGCACTCCCAGTCCTTGGTCGGACCGAAGATGCGCTCACAGAAGAGGCCGTCGCGCTCGGGGCGGAGCGTGCGGTAGTTGATGGTCTCCGGCTTCAGGACCTCTCCCGAGGACCAGGAGCGGATCTGCTTCGAGGAGGCGAGGCCGATCTCGATGGCGTCGAACGTGTTGATGTCGTGCACGGTGGGTGGATCCCTGATCGTGTGCTTGGCGGGGCGGGGGTCGGCGGGCCCGATGCCCCGCCGGTCGCGCTGGTGCGCGAGCGGCGGGGCCGGGCTGCCGGGTCCTACGCCTCGTCCTCCGCGACCGCCGGAGCGGCCTCGTCCACCGGCGCGGCGGCCTCGGGGGCCTCCGCGGGGGACTCGTTGGTGTCGGTCTCGCCGTCGGTCGACTCGTCGCCGGCCTCGCTGGGCTCGTCACCCAGGTCGGCGCGCACGCCACCCAGGTCGATGCCCAGCTCCTCGGCCGCGCGCAGCAGCTCGTCCTCGTCGTCGACGCCGCTGCCGGCGCCCTCGTCGTGGATCTCGCGGACGTCGAGGGAGAGCGCCTGCATCTCCTTCAGGAGCACCTTGAACGACTCCGGGACGCTCGGCTCGGCGATGTTCTCGCCCTTGACGATCGCCTCGTAGGCCTTCACGCGCCCGACGGTGTCGTCGGACTTGATCGTGAGCATCTCCTGCAGCGTGTAGGCGGCGCCGTACGCCTCGAGCGCCCAGACCTCCATCTCGCCGAAGCGCTGACCGCCGAACTGCGCCTTGCCACCCAGCGGCTGCTGCGTGACCAGCGAGTACGGACCCGTCGCACGGGCGTGGATCTTGTCGTCCACGAGGTGGTGCAGCTTCAGGATGTACATGTAGCCGACGGTGATCTGCGCGTCGAACGGCTGACCGGTACGCCCGTTGAAGAGCGTGAACTTGCCGCTGGCCTGCGTCCCCGCGGGCCGCGACTTGTCGACGTCCATGTTGATGGCGCCGCCGTTGGCGGTGTGGTTGTCCTGCCAGGACACCAGGGCCTCGTCGACCTGCGCGACCGTCGCACCGTCGAAGACCGGGGTCGAGACGTAGACCCCGCCGCCCTTGTTGCCCTCACGCTGGTCCCACGCCTCGGTCCCGTCCGGGTACCAGCCCTGCGCTGCCGCCCACCCGAGGTGGATCTCCAGCACCTGACCGACGTTCATGCGCGACGGCACGCCCAGCGGGTTGAGGATCACGTCGACCGGCGTGCCGTCCTCGAGGAACGGCATGTCCTCGATGTCGACGATCTTCGAGATGACGCCCTTGTTGCCGTGGCGACCGGCGAGCTTGTCGCCCTCGGAGATCTTGCGCTTCTTCGCGACGAAGACGCGCACGAGCTCGTTGACGCCCGGGGGCAGGTCGTCGCCCTCGTCCTTGTGGAAGGTCTTGACGTCGATCACGACGCCGCCCTCACCGTGCGGGACCTTGAGCGAGGTGTCGCGGACCTCGCGCGCCTTCTCCTTGAAGATCGCGCGGATCAGCTTCTCCTCCGCCGTCAGCTCGGTCTCGCCCTTCGGCGTGACCTTGCCGACCAGCAGGTCGCCCGAGCCGACCTCGGCGCCGACGCGGACGATGCCGCGGTCGTCGAGGTTGCGCAGGGACTCCTCCGCGCGGTTCGGGATGTCGCGGGTGATCTCCTCGTCGCCGAGCTTCGTCTGGCGCGCATCGATCTCGTACTCCTCGATGTGCACCGAGGTGAGCTCGTCGTCGCTGACCAGGCGACGGCTGAGGATGATCGCGTCCTCGAAGTTGTAGCCCTCCCAGGACATGAAGGCGACCATCAGGTTCTTGCCGAGGGCCATCTCGCCCATCGACGTCGACGAGCCGTCGGCCAGGACCGAGCCCTTGCCGACCTGCTGGCCACGCTTGACCAGCGGACGCTGATGGATCAGCGTGCCCTGGTTGGAGCGCTCGAACTTCTCGAGGTGGTACTCGTCCTTGCCCTCCTCGTGGGCGATGACGATCCGCTTCGCGTCGACGTACTCGACCGAGCCGGCGTTCTTCGCGAGGACCACGTCGCCGGAGTCCTGCGCGGCGCGGGCCTCCATGCCCGTGCCGATCCGCGGGGCGTCCGTCTTCAGCAGCGGAACCGCCTGCCGCTGCATGTTCGAGCCCATCAGCGCGCGGTTGGCGTCGTCGTGCTCGAGGAACGGGATCATCGCCGTCGCGACAGACCAGATCTGCTGCGGCGAGACGTCCATCATCGTGACCTGGGTCTTCGGGACCACGACGTACTTGCCCGCCTGCGTACGGCAGAGGACCTCGTCCTCGACCAGCTCGCCGTCCGCGTTCAGCGGCGCGTCGGCCTGCGCGGCGAGGTTCTCCTCCTCCTGCGTGGCGTCGAGGTGGACGACCTCGCCGGTCACGCGACCGTCCTTGACCACGCGGTACGGGGTCGTGACGAAGCCGTGCTCGGAGACCTGCGCGAACGACGAGAGCGACCCGATCAGGCCAATGTTCGGGCCCTCCGGCGTCTCGATCGGGCACATCCGGCCGTAATGGGTCGGGTGCACGTCTCGCACCTCGATCGGTGCGCGCTCGCGGGTCAGACCGCCGGCGCCCAGGGCCGACAGACGCCGCCGGTGGGTCAGGCCCGCCAGCGAGTTGTTCTGGTCCATGAACTGCGAGAGCTGCGAGGAGCCGAAGAACTCCTTCAGCGCCGCGGAGACCGGGCGGATGTTGACGATCGACTGCGGGGTGATCGTGTCCTCGTCCTCGGTGGTGAGGCGCTCGCGAACGACGCGCTCCATCCGGTAGAGGCCGACGCGGAAGGCGTCCTGGATCAGCTCGCCGACGGTACGCAGACGACGGTTGCCGAAGTGCTCGTACTCGTCGAGCAGGTCGGCGACGGGCTCGCGCGGCATGGCCGAGGCCTCGGCCGCGTAGTCCTTGATCTCGACTTCCTCCTCCTCCGGGATCCCGAGCTCACGCGGGAGCCGGATGAGCTCCTTGATGAGGGCGTAGATGTCCTCGGGGGTGAGGTGCCGGGTCTCGAGGTCGATGTCGAGACCGAGACGCGAGTTGAGCTTGTAGCGACCGACCCGCGTGAGGTCGTAGCGCTTGGGGTCGAAGAACAGCGTCTGCAGCAGGGCGTACGCGGCGTCGACCGTCGGCGGCTCGCCGGGGCGCTGCTTCTTGAACAGCTCGACGAGCGCGCCCTTCTTGGCGCGCGTCTGCTCGGTGTCCGTCAGCAGGGTGTTGCGGATGTAGGCGGAGCCGTCGAAGCGCTCCAGCAGCGTCGCGTCGAGCGCGTCGATGTCGGCGTCGCTCTCCTCCTGGTCCGCGTCGAGCTCGGGGTTGTACTCCATCGCCCGAAGGAGCACGGTGACCGGCAGCTTGCGCTTGCGGTCGATGCGGACGAAGACCTTGCCCTTCTTGTCGATCTCGAGCTCGAGCCACGAGCCACGAGCCGGCATCAGGTTGGCGACGAAGACCTGCTTCTCGCGGTCCTTCGGCTCCATCAGGTACGCGCCCGGCGAACGGACCAGCTGCGTGACGACCACGCGCTCGGTGCCGTTGACGATGAACGTGCCGCGCTCGGTCATCCACGGGAAGTCGCCCATGAAGACGGACTGCTCGCGGATCTCACCGGTCTCGCGGTTGACGAACGAGACTTCGACGGAGAGCGGGCGCGAGTAGGTCTGGCCCTTCTCCTTGCACTCGGCGAGCGAGTGGGTCTCCTCACCGAACTCCAGCTCGCCGAACTCGACGGCGAGATTGCCGGTGTAGTCCTCGATCGGAGAGATGTCATCGATGGTCTCTCGGAGACCGCCCTTCTCACCGTTGACGAGCCAAGCGAACGACCGCCGCTGGATGTCGATGAGGTTAGGGACGTCGAGGACCTGATCGAGACGCGCAAAGGTGCGGCGCGTCCGCAGGGCGTTGACCGTGGACAAGGCTGGCGACTCCTCGGAGGGTCGGTGTATCGGGCGAGGATCCGTGCCCGGCGGTGCTCGCAGCCTTGCGGGCGTCCGGGGACGAACAGCTAAAAACTAGCACACAGAGGACTACTCCCCCGTGCGAGGGCGGTCGACGCTCACGGACCCCGTCCGTAGACCCGCGTATGTGGCGCGGGATCAAGTGCCAGGACGGCTACGACTATTGGTCGACCCCGCCAGGGTAGCAGGACCCTCGACGGGGCGTGCCGCTGCCCGTCCGGCCGCCGGCTGCGACCGGACCCCGGGCCGTGCTCAGGCGTCTTCGGCGACGAAGCCGCCCAGCTCCTCGATCGCCGTCCGTGCCTCGGCCTCGCCGGCACCGGTGATCTCGCGGTAGCGGCGGACCGCCGCCAACGGGCGGCCACTGGCGACCAGATCCTGGATCTCAGTCACCGGATCGGGCCGGCCGGTACCGGTGCGCGCGATCGGGGCACGGTCGTCCGACAGCTCCTGGAGCTGCGACTCCAGCGCCTTGATGCGACGCAGCAGACTGCTGCGTGACGGCGGAGCGGGACTCTTGGGGATCGCCACGGATGACCTCCGGCGGTAGTGGGTGAGGGCAGAGCGCGAGGGGCACTCAGCACCGACCGTATCCGCGACCACCCCGGAAACGCAAACGGGGCGGTCCAGAAGATCTGGACCGCCCCGGAAGACGACGGCATCCGCGGGGCGACGAGTGAGCGTCGGCCGCGCGGGCACCGGAGGAGGGCAGCGGCTCGCTGCCCCGTGCTACTTGAGGGTGACGGTGGCGCCAGCCTCTTCGAGCTCGGCCTTGAGCTTCTCGGCGTCGGCCTTGTCCAGACCCTCCTTGACGGGGCCCGGAGCCTCGTCGACGACCGCCTTGGCCTCCTTCAGGCCGAGGCCCGTGGCGGCGCGGACGACCTTGATGACGCCGATCTTCTTGTCGCCAGCGGCCTCGAGGACGACGTCGAAGGAGCTCTGCTCCTCGACGGCGGCACCGGCGTCGCCACCGGCGGCCGGGGCGGCGGCGGCGACGGCCGTCGCCGAGACGCCGAACTCCTCTTCGAGCGCCTTGATGCGCTCGGCCAGCTCGAGCACGGTGATGCTCTTGAGCTCTTCGATCCAGTCCTGCGTGGTAGCCATATTCGTTGTTCTCCTGTGTGCGATTCGGGTGGGTCTAGCGGGCTGCTGCGGCGGGGTTACGCCGACGCACCCGACTCGTCTGCCGGTGCTGCTTCAGGAGCGTCGCCCGAGGCGTCGTCCTGTCCTTCGGGCTCGCCGGCGGACGCCGAGGCGTCCTCCGCGGGAGCCGCATCCTCGGTCGAGGCCGCCGACGCTGCGGGCGCTGCCGCGTCGCCGGAGGGGATCTCGCCCGACTCCTTCTTCGCGTTGACCTCGCCGAGCGCGATCGCGAGACCGCCCAGCAGACCACCGAGGCTGCGAGCGAGACCCGTGATCGGCGAAGCGACGAGCCCGACCAACTGGCCGTAGAGCGCCTGACGCGACGGGAGCTTGGCGATTGCCGTGATCTCGTCGGGGCCGAGCTGCTGCCCGTCCATGACGCCGCCCTTGAAGGTCGGCAGGTCGCCGTTGGCCTTCGCGAAGGTGGTGATGACCTTGGCCGTCGCGGCCACGTCGCCCTTGACGTACGTCAAGGCAGACGGACCCGCGAGGAAGTCACGGAGGGGTTCCGCGGACTCGCCGACCTCGGCGATCGCGCGACCCGTCAGCGTGTTCTTCGCGACGGCCAGGCTGGAATCGGTCTCCCGAAGCTGCGCCCGAAGGGCACCGGCCTGGGTGACGGTCAACCCGCGGTAGTCGACGACGAGGACGGCGTCGGACTCCCTGATGTTCTCGGCGATCTCAGCGATCGCCGCTGTCTTCTGTTCCCGGTTCATGAGCCTCCTGTCCCGGACTTCCGGCCGTCAGGTGACGGCCAGCCGAGGGTCTTCGGGGGCGACGAGGGGTGTGTGATGACGACCGCTAGGCGGCAGCCGGCACACCCTCCTCGACGCTTTCACGTGCACTGGCCTGGTCGATCTTCACGCCCGGACCCATCGTCGAAGCGACGGTGACCGTGCGGATGTAGCGACCCTTGGCGGCCGACGGCTTCGCGCGGTTGATCTCGTCCAGGACGGCGACGAGGTTCTCCACGAGCAGCTCCGGCGCGAACGACGTCTTGCCGATCGTGAGGTGGACGATCGCGGTCCGGTCGGTGCGGTACTCGACCTTGCCGGCCTTGGCCTCCTCGACGGCCTTGGCGACGTCCATCGTGACGGTGCCGACCTTCGGGTTCGGCATCTTGCCCTGCGGTCCGAGCACGCGGCCGAGACGACCGACGAGCGGCATCTGGTCCGGCGTGGCGATGACCACGTCGAAGTCGCTGAAGCCCTCTTCGATCCGCTTGGCGAGATCGTCGGTACCCACGAAGTCGGCGCCCGCGGCCTCGGCGTCGGCAGCCTTGGCCCCGGCCGCGAAGACCGCGATCGTGACCGACTTGCCGAGCCCGTTCGGGAGCGCGATGGTGCCGCGCAGCTGCTCCTCCGCGTGCCGGACGTTCAGCCCGGTGCGGATGTGCACCTCGACGGACTCGTCGAAGCTGGCCCGCGAGAGCTGCTTGACCAGGGCGATCGCCTCGGTCGCGGGGTACTCACGCGTCCGGTCGACCTTGCTGCGAGCAGCGATGAACTTCCTGCCGTGGCGCGCCATCAGGCTTCTACCTCCACGCCCATGGAGCGGGCGGTGCCGGCGATGATCTTCTTCGCGGCGTCGATGTCGTTGGCGTTCAGGTCGGGGAGCTTCTTCTCCGCGATCTGCTGCAGCTGATCGGCGGTGAGCTTGCCGACCTTGTTCACGTGCGGCTCGCCCGAGCCCTTCTGCAAGTTGATCGCCTGCTTGATCAAGATCGCGGCGGGCGGGTTCTTCGTGACGAAGGTGAACGAGCGATCCTCGTACACCGTGATCACGACGGGGATGATCGTGCCGGCGTCCTGCTGCGTAGCGGCGTTGAACGCCTTGCAGAACTCCATGATGTTGAGCCCGTGCTGACCAAGCGCAGGACCGACCGGCGGGGCCGGAGAGGCCTGGCCGCCTACGGCCTGCAGCTTGATCTGGGTGAGAACCTTTTTCGCCATCTCAGATCTTCTTCACTTGATCGAAGCCCACTTCGACCGGGGTTTCCCGACCGAAGATGGACACAAGAACCTTCAACTTGCCGGCATCCGGAGAGACCTCCGCGATCTCCCCCGAGAAGTCGGACAGAGGGCCGGCAACGACCTTGACCGATTCGCCGACCGTGAACTGGGCTCGCGCTTGCGCCTTGGTGGGCTGCTGAGCGCGCTTGAGGAGACGGTCGATCTCCTCCTGGGTGAGCGGGATCGGCTCGTCGCCGGCCCCAACGAATCCGGTGACGCCGGGCGTGCCCTTGACGAGCTGCCACGAATCGTCGTTCAGATCCATCTGCACGAGGACGTACCCCGGCATCGTCCGCTTCTCGGACGTGACCTTCACGTTGTCCTTGACCTCGGTGACCGACTCCGTCGGTACCACGATCTGGCGCACGGCACGCCGCTGCCCGAGGGTCACCAGGCGGTGCTCGAGCTTCTGCTTCACCTTGGCCTCATGGCCAGAGAAGGTGTTGACGACGTACCAGCGATACATGGGAATACGGTGCGGTAAAGACCTAGATGACCAGCGAGACGAGCTTGGACGCCAAAGCGTCCACCCCGCCGAGGAAAGCGCCGGCGATCACCACGAACACGATGACCACACCGGTGCCCTGGACGACCTGCGTACGGTCCGGCCAGCGGACGCGACGGAGCTCGGCCCAGGACGCCTTCAGGAAGCCGGGAAAACGGCGAAGCCCCCCACCCTTGGTGGGCGAGGTTGCCGGCGACTCCTCTTCGGAGGCCGGTACTGCGGCGGACGTCGAGCCCCCGGAGGGGGCCGCGGTCAGGCGCGGTCGTTCTTCGTCGTGTTCCTCGGTAGCCATGAGGCGTTCTCGCGCAGGTCAGCGGACTTTCCGCTTACCGCGTCTCCTTGTGGGAGGTGTGGGTCCGGCACCAACGACAGTACTTGCTGATCGTCAGCCGGTCGGGCGTGTTGCGCTTGTTCTTCTTCGTCTGATAGTTGCGGCGCTTGCATACCTCGCACGCGAGGGTTGCTGCGACGCGGACATCTCCGCGGGCCATCTGGGCTCCACTACGTCGATGCGGACAAGATCTCCTGGCCGGCCGCATCACGACCGGACAAGACAGACCCGCCCTAGGGCAGGTCCGGCGGGGGAGATTAGCGGATTCGCACTTTCACCGTCCGGTGACCCCCGGTCGGCCTCGCCATGGGGCCGTTCCGGGCTGCTCGCGACCGGCGCAGCGGCGCCGGCGGGTGGTCCAGCGGGCCGTTCCCCCGTTCATCGTACGACCGCGACGACGGGAACCATCACCGCGGTCGCCGCGTCCCGGCCTCGCAGCAGCTCGTCCCGCTCGTGGCGCCAGTGCTGACGCTCAGCGTCCGAGGCCCGATCGACCAGGTCGCCCGAGACCGCGACCAGGCCGGGGACCTCCTTGGCCACCTCGGTCAGGCGGGCCGCCTCGTTGATCGGGTCCCCGATCACCGTGTACTCCAGCCGCTGCTCGGTGCCGATGTAGCCGGCGACCGCGTCCCCGCCGCTGACGCCGACCCCGGCGCGCAGCTCCGGGACCTCGACCGCGAGCCGCGAGGCGAGCACCCGTGCGGCCCGCAGAGCGCGATCCGGGGCGTCGGGCTGGTCGACCGGGGCGCCGAAGACGACCAGCGCCGCATCGCCCTGGAACTTGTTGACCCAGCCGTCCTGCTCGCCGACGGTCTCGACGACCACCGCGAAGAAGCGGTTGAGCAGCGCGACGACCTCGTCCGGGCCGTGCCGCGCCGCCAGGCTGGTCGATCCGACCAGGTCGACGAAGAGCGCGCAGACCGAGCGGACCTCGCCCCCGAGCCGGACGTCCTGCTGGAGTGCGGCCTGGGCGACGTCCTCGCCGACGTGGCGCCCGAACAGGTCCCGCAGCCGCGCGCGCTCCTGGAGGCCGGAGGCCATCCGGTTGAAGCCGTCCTGGAGCTGGCCGAGGTCGCTGGCGTCGTAGACCGGGATCCGCACGTCGAGGTCGCCCTCCTGGACCCGCTCCATCGCCCGCCGCACCGAGCGGACCGGATCGGCGACCGCGCGGGCCGCCAGCAGCTCGACCGCGAGCCCGACGATCAGGACCACGCCACCGAGCACCACCATCGTCAGCGAGAGGCGGGTGTTGGTGACTCCGGGCAGGCCGCCGAGCGCGAGCGCACCGATCAGGACCACCCCGAGCACCGGGGCGCCGGTCGCGGTCGTCCAGCCGATCAGCTGACGGCGGGTCACGCCCGGGAGGACCGCGCGGTCGATGCTGCCGGACTCGAGCGCGATCACCGCCGCGGGCCGCAGGATCCGCTCCGTCAGCAGGTAGCCCATCGCCGCCATCGTCAGACCGGTCAGCTGGGTGACCAGGAACACCCGCACCGCGAGCAGCGCCGAGTCGCGGAGGTTGAAGAGCGCGAACAGGATCGCGGCGGCGGTCCAGGCCGCACCCAGCACGAGCAGGACCCGGACCGGCGCGCGCAGCAGGTGGCGCAGCTCGTCGCTGCTGACCGCGTGGCCGCTGGCGATCCAGCGCGTCCTTCCGCGGACCGACCTCCAGGCCCAGACCAGGACCATCGGGATCACGACGATCCCGAAGGCGAGCAGCAGCCAGAGGTTCTGGCCCAGCAACCCGTCCGCGAGGCCGACCTCGTCCCCCGACGGCCCGCGGCCGCCGGTGCCGGGGACGACGAAGGCGATCAGCAGCAGCGTGATCCCGGCCGCGATCGTGTTGGCGATCAGCAGGACGACGACCAGGACCGCGTGGGCGGCCCCGACCACGAAGCGTGGATCGGCCAGGACCCGGCGGACCCCGCGGACGAGGCCCCGCAGCCGCTCAGCCATCGTCGGATCCCGACAGGTCGAGGCTGGTCTGGGCGTCGTCCGCTGCGGCCACGGGCGACCGAACGACCGACGGGTCGAGCAGCCACGGGCCGTCGGCGGAGCGGACGCTGTTGACCAGCGGGCTGGCCGGGCGGACCGTCAGACGCGCGTCGTCGAGTGGCCGGCAGAGGCTGAGGGCCTCCTGTGGCCCGACCGCGCTGGAGAGCCAGGCCGCCTCCTCCTCGGGACCGGCCAGCACCGCCGGCATCCGGTCGTGGAGACGCGCGGCGACGGTGTTCGCCGGGCAGGTGATGACCGTCACCGTCAGCAGCGGCGTCGGTGCGGCCCCCTCCCCCTCGCGGAGCCGGACCGTCCGGGCCAGGCCCGCGAAGGCGATCGGCGCGCCACCGTCGACGACGTGGTGGAAGGGGATCCGGTCCTGCTTCGGATCCTCGCCACGCAGCCACTCGTACCACCCGTCGGCCAGCACCAGGACACGGTGCTCGGCGGCGGCCAGCAGCGGCGCGAACATCCGCTTCTCGGTCAGCGACTCGACCCGCGCGTTGATCGGCTTCAGCCGTTCCTTGCGGCTCGTCGCCCAGGGCGGCAGCAGGCCCCAGTGCGCCTCGCGAGCGACCCGCCCGGCGACGTCGCCTCGGCCGTCGGGACCGCCGGCCACGATCGGGACCGGCTCGGTCGGGGCGACGTTGTAGCGCCCCAGGATGTCGATCGCCGTGCGACCACCGAAGCGATCGTCGAACTCGCCGGGCTCCGCAATCCCGAGGGTGTAGCGGCCGCACATGGCGGTGACCCTATAGGGCCCGGATCAGTAGAGCCTGCGGGTGCATCTGCGATGTTCGTGGACCAAGCAGGTCCAGGCGACAGCCGAGCCCGTAGGCGGCGTGGGCGACCGCTCAGCCTGCGGGTGAATCTGAGGTGACCGTGGACCAAGCGCCAAGCAGGTCCAGGCGACAGCCGAGCCCGTAGGCGGCGTGGGCGTGCGCAGAGACCGAGCAGGTCGGCGCGCGTGGATCGAGAGCTGGGCGCCAGCCCTGCCGAGGTCCACGCGGGCCGAGATGCGAAGCGTCTATGCCGCGCCCACGCCGCCTACCGAGTGAACGCCGCCATCGACGTGCAGGATCTCGCCGCTGATCGCCCGCGCCATCGGCGAGAGCAGGAACAACGCGGCGTCGGCCGTCGGCGTCGGGTCGGCGGTGTCCCAGCCGAGCGGCGCGGCGGCGTCCCAGCCGTCGGCCAGCACGTTGAAGCCGGGGATGCCGCGGGCGGCGATCGTGCCGAGCGGCCCGGCCGAGACGAGGTTCGAGCGCACGCCCTGCGGCCCGGCGTAGCGGGCGAGGTAGCGGCTGGTGGCCTCGAGCGCCGCCTTCGCCACGCCCATCCAGTCGTAGATCGGCCAGGCGACCTGGGCGTCGAAGTCGAGCCCGACGACCGAGCCACCGTGCTCCGACTTCGAGAGCGCCGGCAGCAGCGCCGCGGCGAGCGCCTTGAGCGAGAAGGCGCTGGTCTCGAACGCAGTCTTGGCGCTCTCGACCGGGGTCTCCAGGAAGTTCCCACCGAGGGCGTCCTCCGGGGCGAAGGCGATCGCGTGGAGGACGCCGTCGAGGCGCCCGTCCCAGCGGGTGTCGATCTCGGCCGCGACGGCGGCGAGGTCCTCCGGCTTGTTGACGTCCAGCTCGAGCACGTCGGCCGGCGTCGGCAGCTGCTTTGCCGCCCGCTCGGTCAGGCGGCGGGGACGACCGAAGCCGGTCAGCAGCACCTCGGCGCCCGCCTGCTGCGCCCGGGCGGCGACGTGCCACCCGATCGAGTCGTTGGTGATCACGCCGGTGATCAGCAGACGGCGGCCGGCCAGCAGGTCGGAGGGCACGGGTACGGTCACAGCTACCTCGGGAGGGGTTGGGGTCGAGCGCCTGTCGCCGGCCGGACGTGCCGACGAGTCACGACAGGATCGCTCAGATCGGGAAGTTGCGGGCGCGCTGCTCGCGCGCGGCCGGGCGACGCAGCGACGACAGCGCCCAGACCAGCCGGTCGCGGGTCGCGGCGGGATCGATGACCTCGTCGACGATCCCGAGCGCGGCCGCGCCCTCGGCCGAGAGCTGCTCGGCCGCGTACTCGGCGGCCAGCTCGGCCTTCTTGGCGACCGGGTCGTCGGCGGCGGCGATCTCGCGGCGGGAGATGATCCCGACGGCCTGCTCGGCCCCCATCACGCCGATCAGCGCGGTCGGCCAGGCGAGCACCAGGGTCGCCCCCAGCGCGCGGCTGTTCATCGCGATCTGGGCCCCGCCGAACGCCTTGCGCAGGACGATCGTGACCTTCGGAACGTCCGCCTCGGCGAACGCGTGCACGAGCTTGGCCCCGTGGCGGATGACCGCGCCCTGCTCCTGATCGCTGCCGGGCAGGAAGCCCGGGGTGTCGACCAGGACGGCCAGCGGCACGCCGAAGAGGTGGCAGAAGCGGACGAAGCGGGCGGCCTTCTGGGCCGACTCCGCGTCGAGCGTGCCCGCCAGCCGGTTGGGCTGGTTGGCGACGACGCCGATCGGGCGACCGTCGACCCGCGCCAGCGCGCAGACGACGTTCGGCGCCCAGTCGGGGGCGATCTCGAGCAGGCGGCCGCCGTCGACGATCGCCTCGGCGACGTCGCGGACGTCGTAGCCCCGACGCTGCTCGGCCGGGACGTAGACCGACGGATCGAAGGCCGGCGGCGGCACCGGGCGGGCGCGCGGCGGCTCCTCGCCCGAGCGCTGCGGCAGCAGGCCCAGCAGCTCGCGCGTCATCCGGACCGCGTCGTGGTCGTCGTCGGCCAGCATCTGGGCGACGCCGTTGAAGCGCTGGACGTCGGGGCCGCCGAGGTCCTCGGCGCTGACGTCCTCACCCGTGACCTCGCGCACCACGCCGGGGCCGGTCAGGAACATCGCCGCGTCGCGGGTCATGATCGTGACGTCGGTCAGCGCCGGGGTGTAGGCCCCGCCGCCGGCGCAGGTCCCGCAGACGACGGAGATCAGCGGCACCTGGCCCGACAGCCGAGTCAGCTCGGCGAAGATCTGCCCGTAGCCGGCGAGCGCGTTGAGGCCCTCCTGCAGACGGGCGCCGGCCGAGGCGAGGAAGCCGACGACCGGCATCCCCGCGTCCCCGGCCATCCGCAGCAGCCGCACCAGCGTCTCGGCGTGCTGCGCCCCGAGGCTCCCGCCCATCAGGGCCTGGTCCTCGGAGTAGCAGGCGACCGGACGGCCGGCGATCGTGCCGACGCCGGCCAGCACGCCGTCACCGGGCGTCGCCCGGGCGGCCAGCGCCGTCGAGACGACGGCGGTCCGGAACAACCGCAGCGATCCCGGATCGCACAGGGCCTCCAACCGCTCCAGCGGTGAGAGCATGTCCCCCGCTCCGGAGGCGGCACGGTCGACGGCGCCGGGCGCGGCGGCCCGGGGCGCGACGACGGTCGGGGTCCCAGTGCGTCCACTCATTCAGATGCCTCCAAGGGCGATGCAGGCGTTGTGTCCGCCGAAGCCGAACGACGTCGACAGGGCGACCGGAGCCCGGCCGTCGGTGTCGCGCAGGGCGACCGGCTCGCCGATCACGTGCATCAGGTCGAGCTCGGGATCGGGCCGGTCGAGGTTCAGCGTCGGGGGAGCGATCCGCTCGCGCAGGGCGAGCGTGGTGGCGACCGCCTCGATCGCACCGGCCGCACCGAGGGTGTGCCCGATCGCCGACTTCAGGCTGGAGATCGGGATCTTGGTGATGTGGTCGCCGAGGGCGACGTGCATCGCGCCGGTCTCGGACTTGTCGTTCAGCGGCGTGCCGGTGCCGTGCGCGTTGACGTAGTCGACGTCGGTCGCGGTGAGCCCGGCGTCGGCCAACGACTGGGTGACGGCGCGGGCGGCGCCGGAGCCGTCGGGGGTCGGCGCGCTCAGGTGGTGCGCGTCCTGCGAGGCACCGGTGCCGAGCACGTAGCCGAGGATCTCGGCCCCGCGGGCCTTCGCCTTCTCGGGGTCCTCGAGGACCAGGGCGGCGGCGCCCTCGGAGAGCACGAAGCCGTCGCGCTCGACATGGAACGGCCGCGACTGGCCGGTCGGCGAGAGCGCCGTCATCGCGGTGAAGCCGGCGCGGGCGAGGTCGACCAGGGCCGCCTCGGTCCCGCCGACGACGATCGCGTCGACCGTGCCGGCGCGCAGCTCACGGAGACCGGAGGCGATCGCGTGGGCGCCGGCGGCGCAGGCGCTGACGGTCCCCCAGCTCGGCCCGAGCAGACCGCGCCGGAGCGCGATCTGACCGGTCGGCCCGTTCGCCATCAGCAGCGGAATCGCCAGCGGCGAGACCGGCTTGCCCTCGAGCAGCGCCTGGTGGTTCTCGGTCAGGGTGATGAACCCGCCGATCCCCGAGCCGATGATCGACCCGACGCGCTCGGGGGCGTAGGGCAGCTCATCACCGGGTGCGCCCCAGCCCGCCTGGGCCAGGGCTTCGTCGCCCGCGACCAGCAGCAGCTGGCTGGAGCGATCGGCGCGCCGTGCCTCCTTGCGGCTCAGAAAGTCGGTCGGCTCGAAGGCGAGGCAGGCTCCCTGCCCGTCGACGATGCCGCTCCGGCCGGCCTTCCAGCCGGAGAACAGCGCGTCGACACCGACACCCAGCGGGGTGACGGCGCCGACACCGGTGATGGCTGCGACGGTCACTGGCCGGCGCGCTCCACGATCAGGTTGACCGCGTCCTCGACGGTCCGCAGCTTGGCCACGTCCTCGCCCTGCAGCTTCACGGCGTACTTCTCCTCGACGATCTGCGACAGCTCGGCGAGATCGAGCGAGTCGACGTCGAGGTCCTCGAACGTCGCGGTCGGGCTGAGGGCGTCGGCCTCGGCGCCGAGCTCCTCGAGCGAGCTCAGCACGAGCTGCTCGACATCCTCACGGGTAACGGTGGACACGTTGTTGGTCTCCTGGAGTTGGACTGACGGTGGTGCGGGATGCATCCGGGAAGTGCGGGTCCTTCATGGGTACACGGCCGGCAGGGCGCGGGCACGAAGCCCGCCGCGCACTACCGCCATCTGGGGGGTTCTGCCTCCGCCAGATGGGGGGATGCCGGTGCCCTGGGTCGGAGGTTCGCCAGATCTCGGCGTGGACCTCCGATCCACGATCCTAGATGGTCGATTCCGCGGAATCGACGATCTACGCCCCCAGGCCCCCGTCGACGACGAGCGTCGATCCGGTGACGTAGGAGGCCTCGGGCGAGGCGAGGAAGCGGATCGCCGCGGCGACCTCCTCCGGCTGGCCCGCTCGGCGGACCGGGATGTGGCCGACGAGGTCCTCGAGCAGGCCCTCGGTCATCTCGCTCTCGATGAAGCCGGGAGCGACCGCGTTGACGGTCACGCCGCGACGGGCGACCTCGGCCGCGACCGAGCGCGTCAACCCGAGCAGGCCCGCCTTGGCGGCGGCGTAGTTCGCCTGGCCGGGGTTGTTCTTGAGCGCGATCACCGACGAGACGTTGATGATCCGGCCGAAGCGGCCACGGATCATCGGGCTCAACGCCGGGCGGATCAGGCGGAAGGCGGCGTTGAGGTCGACGTCGATCACGCGCTCCCACTCGTCGTCGCTGAGCTGCATCGCGAGGTTGTCGGCGGTGATCCCGGCGTTGTTGACCAGGACCCGGACCGGCCCGAGCGCCTCGACCGAGGCGGCCAGCAGCGCGGCGGGCGCCTCGCGATCGGCGAGGTCGGCGGCGATCGCGACCGCCGTGCCGCCGGCGGCCTCGACGTCGGCGACGACCTGCGCGGCGGCGTCGGCGTTGCGGCCGTAGTGGACGACGACGGGCCAGCCGTCGGCCGCCAGCGCCTTGACGGTCGCGGCCCCGATCGCACCGGAGCCGCCGGTCACGAGCGCGCAGCCGTCCTCGGGCTTCGCGGGTGGCCAGCTGAACGGCTTAGCGGCCATTGGATCCACCCTCCCAGGTCATGGTGATGCCGGCCCAGGCCAGGCCGCTGCCGAAGCCGGCCAGCAGCAGGCGGGTGCCGGGAACGACACGGCCGTCGGCGCGGGCGTCGGCGAGCGCCAGCGCGACCGACGCGGCCGAGGTGTTGCCGTGCGTCTCGACCGAGCTGGCGACCTGCTGCGCGGGCAGCTTGAGCCGCTTGCGAACGGCCTCCAGGATCCGGCCGTTGGCCTGGTGGAGGACGATCAGGTCGACGTCGTCCTCGAGCGACATGCCCTCGGCAGCGGCGGTCTCGCGGACCGTCGACTCGAACCGCTGGACCGCCGTCTTGTAGGTGTCGAAGCCGTTCATCTGGACCGCGAACGGGATCCCGGCGCCGAACTGGCCCTCGTCGAAGATCGACGGGTGCTCGGTGGCGACGCGAACGGTGCCGCCGTTGGCCCCGTCGGAGCCCATCACCGAGCGGCCGACGCGGCCGACGCCCTCGTCCTGGCGGGCCTGGAGCACGATCGCGCCGGCGCCGTCGCCGAGCAGCCCGGCGGTCGCCTTGTCGCTGCGGTTCGTCAGCCGGCTCATCGCCTCCGCCGCGACGACCAGCACGGTCCGGAAGCGACCCGATTCGATCATCGCCGTGGCGGTCGCGACCGAGGCCACGAAGCCGCTGCAGCCCGACGAGACGTCGAAGCTCGCCGCGTGGCCGGCCCCGAGCTGCGAGGAGACCACCGCCGACATCGACGGCGCGATGTCGTCGCTGATCAGGCAGGCGGCGATCACCAGGTCGACCTCGCTGCCGTCGATCCCGGCGTCCTCCAGCGCCCGCTGCGAGGCGAGCAGCGCGAAGTCGGTGATCTTCTCGTCGTCGGCGAGGATGTGCCGCTGCTTGATGTGCGTCCGTGAGACGAGCCAGTCGGGCTCGAGGCCGAGGCGCTCCTCGATCTCGGCCGAGGTGACGATCGTCTCCGGCAGCGCGGCGCCGATCCCGAGCGGGGCGACGCGCACGGGGCGCACGGGTGCTGGTGCCTCCGCCGAGGCGGCGGAGGGCGTCGGAGCGTCAGGCATGAGTGGGATTGTCCCCGGTCGGCGTCGTCGGCCCCTCGGCGGCCGGCTCCGGGACCTCGACCTCGACCGCGTCGGGCCCCTCGAAGCCGTCGGCGAAGGTCCGGCGGGCGAGGCCGGCGACGACGTCCCCCGGGCCGGCGTCGACGAACCGCCGGACCCCGGACGCGTGCAGGGCCAGCAGGCCGGGACGGAAGAGGACCGGGTGGGTCAGGCTGTCGATCAGCCGCCGCGGCGGATCGTCGATCGGGGCCGCGGTCACCGCCGACCAGACGGGGATCGTCGCCTCGCGGAAGGTCGTCGCGTCGATCGCGGCCTGGAGGCCGGGGATCGCCGGCTGCATCAGCGGCGAGTGGAAGGCCCCCGCGACGTCGAGCCGGCGCATCCGGCCCCCGCGGCTCTTGGCCGTCTCGGCCGCTGCGTCGAGCGCGTCGATCCGCCCGGCGAGGATCACCTGGCCGGGGGCGTTGTCGCAGGCGACCACGAGCCCGTGCTCGTCGGCGAGCGCCTGGGCCTCGTCGAGGTCGCCCTTGCGGAGCGCCGACATGCTGCCGATCCGCTCGGGGTCGGCGTCGGCCATCGCGGCGCCGCGGGCGGCGGCCAGGATCAGCGCCTCGCGCTCGTCGATCACGCCGCCGAGCGCGAGCGCGACGATCTCGCCGAGCGAGTGGCCGAAGAGCGCGTCGGGGCGCGGCAGGCCCAGGGCCGAGTAGCGGGCCAGCGAGGAGCAGACGATCGCCGGCTGGGCGAAGCGGGTGCTCTCCGCGGTCCGCGGGAACGGGTCTTCGCCGACGGCCTCGATCACCGCTTCGAGCAGGTCGGGACGAAGACGGGCGACCTCGTCGCCGGCTCCGTCCATCGGTGTGCCTTGTCCGGGGAAGAGGATCGCCGTGGAGGTGCTCACGACGGAACAGCCTGCCATGCCACCCCGACGAGCTGCTAGCCGACGGGGTTTCCGACCCCCTCTCCGGGGGGCGGCGACGCCGGGCCCGGACCGCTCGGGGCGACCCGGGCGAAGCGCTCCTGACCGACCAGATGGTCGGCCGGGAGCGGGCTCAGAGCAGCCCGAGCTGGTCGGCCGTGCGGACGGCCTCGGCGCGGTTGCGGACGTCGAGCTTGCGGTAGAGCGAGCTGGTGTGCTCCTTGACCGTGTGCGGCGAGAGGTGCAGCGCCGCGGCGATCTCGGGGTTGGTCGCCCCGGTCGCGATCAGGCCGAGGATCTCGCGCTCGCGGGGGCTGAGGCCGGCCGGAGTCGCCGGACCGGCAGAGCCCTCGAAGACGGTCCGGCCCGCCGCGACCGCGCGGACGGCGCGGCAGACGTCGGCCGCCGGCCAGTCCTTCGGCACGAAGCCGGAGGCACCCGCGGCCTTCGCGGCCGCGGCCGAGATCCGGCCCGCGCCGGACAGCAGCAGGACCTTCGTCCGCGGCTCGGCGGCCCGCAGCCGCTCGCACAGCTCGGCCCCCGACTCGGTCCCGAGGAACAGGTCGACGAGCGCGACGTGCGGCGAGTAGCGGCTGGCCAGCTCGACCGCCTCCTGGCCGTTGTGGGCGCTGAGGCAGCGGGCGACCCACGGCTGACCGGAGAGCAACGACCGCAGGCCCCAGTGGACCACCTCGTGGTCGTCGACCAGCAACACCACCGTCCGTCCGACTTCCCGCGTCATGCAACGTCCTCCCGCTCGTCGGTCGCGGGCAGCAACAGCCGCACCCGCCATCCGTTCTCTCCCCGTGACCCGAACTCCAGCAGACCGCCGGCCTGGAGCGCTTCGACGGCGGCCAGGCGCAGGCCCAGACCGGTCCGTCCGGCCTCGCCCTTCTTCGCGCCGTCACTGTCGATCGTCATCGCGATCGCGTCGGCGACCCGCGTCAGCGAGACGTCGAGGACGGTCGGCGCGCCGTGCTTGAGCGCGTTCCGGACCGCCTCGCCAAGCACCGACTGGGCGAGCGGCTCGAACGACCGCGGCAGCTCGACCGACGGATCGAGGTCGGCCCGGACCTCGACGGTCGCGTGCGCCCGGCGGAGGCGGTCGATCTCCTCGCCGAGTCGCATCTCGGTCGGGGCGGCGACCTCGAGCCGGGGCCCGTGCAGCAGCTGGCGGAGGTCGGCCTGGGTCGCCTCGATCTCGATCCGGGCGCGCTCGCGGGCCTCGCCGTCGAGCGGCTCGTCGGAGGCGAACACCAACCCGAGCCCGAACAGCCGCTGGATCACCTGCTCGTGGACCTGGCGGACCAGCGTCAACCGGTGCTCCATCTGCCGCGCCTGCTCCTGGTGGCGGGTCGCGCGGCGGGCCTCGGCGGCGAACGCGACGACCTTGCCGGCGATCCAGAGCGCGTCGCGGGCGGAGACGGGCAGCGGAAGCCCGGTCGTCTGCTCGACGACCATCACGCCGTACCAGGTGCCTCCCGCGGCGATCGGCACGTAGGCCAGGTCGCCCTCGGGCAGATGCGCGAGGTCCGGACGACTGACCTGCTCGCCGGGGGTGTCGAGCGAGTCGACGACCCGGTCCTCCTCGAGCGCGACCCGCGACAGCGGTGCGTCCTCGATCCCGACGCCCTCCGGCGGGAACCGCTCGCGGTCGATCCGGTGGGTGCCGACCGCACGGACCCGGCGGCGGCCCTCGTCGTAGAGGAACATCACGGCACGGTTGACGCCGACCGCGCCGCAGACCGCTTCGCAGAGGCGGTCGTAGAAGGTCGCGCTGTCGGGGGTCGCCTCCTCGATCCCGGACATCGCCCGGACGAAGATCCCGAGCGCGTCGGCGGCCAGGACCGCGGCCGACTGGTGCGCGGCGGGGGGTTGCTCGGACGAGGCCATCCCATCAGGCTAGCCCTCCGTGACCTCCGGCCGGGCCTGTCGCGCCCCCGTTTCCACCCGTCCGACGGGTCCGAAAGCCGCCTCCGGGCCGCGATGGCGGTTCCCGCCGGACCACGAGGAGGACCACCGGGGGACCGCGTCGGCCGTCACCGCCAGCGGCAGCGCGCCGATCGCCAGCTGGACCGGGAACCCACGCGAAGACGGCGAACAGGGGTCTACGATGTCCGACCACATGACTCGCAATCGAGCCACACTCGCCCTGGCCGCTGCGGCGGCCTCCGCCCTCGTCCTCGTCCCCGCCGGCTCCGCCAACGCCGCCGTCGTGAAGGGCTTGCAGGACCAGGAGATGACCGTCAACTTCCCGGAACTGACGGCGCCGTTCATCGAGAACGCGACGGCGGCCAAGGTCGGGATGGTGCGCTTCAACACCAGCTGGGACGGCAAGTCCAGCAGCCCCGACGGCGGTCAGGTCGCACGGATCCACGCCGCCGTCACGCAGGCGATCGCCGCCGGCAGCACGATCAAGTCGATCGAGGTCGTGCCGGCCATCTCCAGCAACGACTCGTTCAACCCCCGCGGCAAGAAGGCCGGCCCGACGGCCGCCTCGAAGATCTCCGTCTCGGCCTACAAGAGCTACATCCAGTCGCTCGCGACCAGCCTCAAGGACCTGCCGGTCACGCGCTACTACAGCGCGATCAACGAGCCCAACTGGTACCGCTACATCCCCAAGCGCGGTGGCGCGGCGCTCTACCGCAAGCTGCACAACACCGCCTACAGCGAGATCAAGAAGGTCGATCCGCAGGCGAAGGTGCTCTTCGGCGAGCTGCTGCCCTACGGCCGCCCGCTCTCGAAGAACTACCCGCACGGCCAGTCCGCCGACGCCGGTGCCTTCCTCCGCGAGGTGCTCGGCCTCAACAAGAGCGGCAAGGCCACGGGCAGCAGCAAGACCTACACCGTCAAGGCCGACGGCGTCTCGCTCCACACCTACGACTTCACGGCCAACCCGGCCAAGAAGCGCGCCAACCGCGACCAGTGGACGCAGGCCAACCTCGGCTACGCGACCGCGGCGCTGAAGCGGGCGGCGAAGACCAAGCGGCTCCCCTCCTCGGCGGCCAACTCCGTCTTCCTGACCGAGTTCGCGTACAAGACCAAGCCCGGCGGCAGCGACACGATCCCGGTCAACACGGCCGCCAAGTACCTCAAGACGGCGTGGTCGATCGCCAAGCGGCAGAAGGCCAAGAGCTTCGTCTGGTACCAGCTGCGCGACCCGCAGTCGACCGGCGAGAACTGGCAGTCCGGCCTGCAGACCCGCACCGGCGGCACCCGCGCGACCTGGACCGCCTTCAAGGGGCTGAAGTAGGTCACTGAAGTAGCCCGGACGGTCTCCCCCGGCGTGGTTTCCGGGGAGGACCGCTCTCTTCGGCGCGTCGGCGGGTTCCGGGGACACATGACTCGCAACCGAGCCACATTCGCCCTCGCTACCGTCGCCACCGCCGCGGCGTCCGCCGCCTTCCTGGTGCCGGCCGGCGCGGCCAACGCTGCCGTCGTCAAGGGTCTGCAGGACCAGGAGATGACGATCAACCACCCGGACCTGACCAGTTCGTTCCTGACCAACGTCCAGGAGGCGAAGGTCGGGATGGTCCGGTTCAACACCGGCTGGGACGGCAAGTCGACCGTCCCGCCGCCGTGGCAGGTCAACGGCATCCGCCGGACCGTCCTCCAGGCGCAGGCCGCCGGCACCCCGATCGCCTCGATCGAGGTCGCACCGACCGTGACCGGCGGCTCCTCCTTCAACCCCCGCGGCAAGAAGGCCGGCCCGACGGCCGCCTCGAAGATCTCCGTCTCGGCCTACAAGACCTACATCCGGTCGCTCGCCGAGAGCCTCAAGGACCTGCCCACCACCCGCTACTACACGGCGCTCAACGAGCCCAACTGGTACCGCCACATCCCCAAGCGCGGCGGCGCCACCGTCTACCGCAAGCTCCACAACACGGCCTACGGCGAGATCAAGAAGGTCGACCCGAGCGCCAAGGTCCTGTTCGGCGAGCTGCTGCCCTACGGCCGCCCGCTCTCGAAGAACTACCCGCGCGGCCAGTCCGCCGACGCCGGCGCCTTCGTGCGCGAGGTGCTCGGCCTCAAGAGCAACTGGAAGGCCAAGGGCAAGTCCTCGACCTACCGGATCAAGGCCGACGGGGTCGCGCTGCACACGTACGACTTCAAGGCCAACCCGAACAAGAAGCGCAAGAGCCGCGACCAGTGGACCCAGGCCAACCTCGGCTACGCCAAGGCGGCCCTCAAGCGGGCGGCGAAGACCAAGCGGATCCCGTCGTCGGCGGTCAACGCGATCTACCTGACGGAGTTCGCGTACAAGACCAAGCCCAAGAGCAGCGACACGATCCCGGTCTCGCGCGCCTCGACCTACCTCAAGAGCGCCTGGTCGATCGCCAAGAAGCACAAGGCCAAGAGCTTCGTCTGGTACCAGCTGCGCGACCCGCAGTCGACCGGCGAGAACTGGCAGTCCGGCCTGCAGAACCGCACCGGCGGCGCCCGCCAGACCTGGACGACGTACAAGAACCTCAAGTAGCCACGGGGAATCGCACCCGCCGCCGGGGCCCGCCGCCGGACCCGCGAGGATGCACGGGAGGGTCGACGTACGCTGACCCTCCCGACCGCGGCCCGTCCGTCGCGGCCGGTGGTCCCCAACCTGAGGAGCTTCCGTGCACGAGACCGACGCAGACGTGGTGGTGCTGGGCGCCGGGCCGGCCGGTGAGGTCGCGGCCGGACGCCTCGCGGAGTCCGGTCTCGACGTGGTCCTCGTCGAGCCGCGACTCGTCGGCGGCGAGTGCTCGTTCTTCGGCTGCATGCCGTCGAAGGCGCTGCTGCGCCCGGCCGAGCTGCTCGCGGAGACCCAGCGAGTCCCCGGCGTCCGTGAGCTGGTCCACGGCGAGATCGACCCCCAGATCGTGCTCGACCGTCGCGACGAGGTGATCCACGAGCTCGACGACGCCGCCCAGCTGCCGTGGCTGGAGGATCGCGACATCCGGCTGATCCGCGGCCACGGCCGTCTGGCCGGCGAGCGGACGGTCGAGATCCTCGAGCACGATGGCGAGGACGCCCGCGGGACCGACCGGATCGTCGCCCGCCGCGCGGTGATCGTCGCGACCGGGACCCGCCCGTCGTTGCCCCCGATCCCGGGCCTCGACGAGGTCGGCGGCTGGACCAACCGCGAGGGCACCACCTCCGAGCAGGTGCCCGGACGGCTGCTCGTGCTCGGCGGCGGCCCGATCGGGAGCGAGCTCGCCCAGGCCTGGTCGTCGCTCGGGTCGCAGGTCGTGCTGCTGGAGACCCTGCCGCGGATCCTCGCCAAGGAGGAGGCCTACGCCGCCGCGCAGGTGACGGAGCGGCTGCGCGCCGCGGGCGTCGACGTGCGGACCGGGATCACCGTGACCCGTGCCGACCGCCGGGGCAAGACGGTCGTCCTGACCCTCGAGGGCGGCGAGTCGCTGGAGGCCGACGAGCTGCTCGTCGCCGCCGGACGGGTGCCGAACACCGACGACCTGACCGTCGAGCGGGCGGGCATCACGCTCGGCGACCATGGCTTCCTGACCACCGACCAGTCGCTCCGGGTCGGCGGCAGCGACTGGCTCTACGCGGTCGGCGACGTCAACGGCCGCGCGCTCCTGACCCACCAGGGCAAGCGCCAGGCCCGGGTCGCGGCGGACCGGATCCTCGGCGACGCGACCGCCGCGCTCGCGGAGACCGAGCCCGACGGCGGCCGCAGCCCACGGGTGACGTTCACCGAGCCGCAGGTCGCGGCCGTCGGCTACACGCTCGAGGCTGCGCTCGCCGCGGGGATCGACGCGCAGGCGATCGACGTCCCGAGCGACGGCAACGCCGGCGCGAGCTTCGTCGGCAGGGACGCCGGCGGCACCACCCGGTTCGTGCTCGACCGGGCCGCCGAGGTACTGGTCGGCGTCACGTTCGTCGGCTCCGGGGTCGCCGAGCAGCTGCACGCGGCGACGATCGCCGTCGCCGGACGGGTCCCGCTCGACCTGCTCGACCAGGCGGTCCCGACCTTCCCGACCCGCTCCGAGATCTGGTTGCGGTTGGCGGAGAAGCGGGGCTCCTGAGCCAGCTTCGTTCCCCGATCGGGTGCGGACGGCGACCGCCCGCCAGCCCTGCGGACGACGGGAACCGCCCGCGGGCTCGTACGATGCAGGAGAAGGGGCGAATGCTGATCGGCATTCCCTTCTCCGAGGAACGATACGGTTGCCCTAAGAACACGTTCCCAGGCGCCACTCCTTCCCTACCGACCCCGGCGAGAGACACCGTGACCGACCAGCCCGATACTCCCGACCGCCCGCTCCGCGTCGCCATCGTCGGCGCCGGCCCGGCCGGCTTCTACGCCGCCGGCCAGCTGCTCGCCGCCAAGGGCGTCGCGGCCGAGGTCGATCTCTTCGACAAGCTGCCGACCCCGTTCGGGCTGGTCCGCTTCGGCGTCGCGCCGGACCATCCGAAGATCAAGTCGGTCACGCGGGTCTACGAGAAGATCGCCAAGAAGCCCGGCTTCCGGTTCTTCGGCAACGTCGACGTCGGCACCGACATCAGCCACCACGAGCTGACGGCCCGCTACCAGGCGGTCATCTACTCGACCGGTGCCTCGCACGACCGGCGGCTGGGGATTCCCGGCGAGGACCTGCCCGGATCGCACCCGGCGACCGAGTTCGTCGCTTGGTACAACGGCCACCCGGCCGCCCGCGACCACGAGTTCGACCTCTCCCCCAAGCGCGCGGTCGTGATCGGCAACGGCAACGTCGCCGTCGACGTCGCCCGGATGCTCGGCCTCTCGGTCGACGAGCTGCGCGAGACCGACACCGCCGACCACGCGATCGAGGCACTGGCCTCCTCGGGCATCGAGGAGATCGTCGTGCTCGGCCGCCGGGGACTGGCGCAGGCCGCGTTCACCAACCCGGAGCTGCGCGAGCTCGGGGAGATGGCCGACGCCGACATCGTCGTCGACCCGTCCGAGGTCGCCCTCGACGAGCACAGCGCCCGCTGGCTGGAGAGCGACGAGGCCGACGTCCGCGAGAAGCGCAACGTCGAGATCGCCAGCGAGTATTCGACCCGCACCCCCGAGGGCAAGAAGCGCCGGATCGTCCTGCGGTTCCTCGCCTCCCCGGTCGAGATCGTCGGCGACGGCAAGGTCGAGGGCATCCGGATCGTCAAGAACGAGCTGGTCGCCGACGACGACGGCTGGATCTCGGCCCGTCCGACCGACCAGACCGAGGTCATCGAGTGCGGGCTGGTCCTGCGCTCGATCGGCTACCGCGGCAGCAAGCTCCACGACGTCCCGTTCGACGACCAGCGGGCGACGATCCGCAACGTCGGCGGGCGCGTGATCGACGAGAACGACGACGAGCAGGTCCCCGGCGTCTACACCGCCGGCTGGATCAAGCGCGGCCCCTCCGGGATCATCGGCACCAACAAGAAGGACGCCCAGGGCACCGTCGACGTGCTGCTGGAGGACCTCGTCGCCGGCAAGCTACCCGAGCCGACGGTCACCGAGGACGACCTGCCCGAGCTGCTGGCCGCCCACGAGCTCGATCACGTCGACTACGCGGGCTGGCAGCGGATCGACGCCCACGAGCAGGCCCTCGGCGAGCCCCAGGGCCGCCCGCGGGTCAAGCTGACGCGGGTCGACGAGATGCTCGACGTCGCCAAGAGCGCCGCGGCCGCCGAGGCCAGCTGAGGGAGCGAGGCGCACGATCATCCCGCCGCTCGCACGCCAGATCCTGGCCGTCCTCGCCGTCGTGGCGGGGACGCTCGCCGGGGCGACCGGGGCGATCTGGGTCTACGGCCAGACCGAGCAGCTCTCGGTCGGCCAGGTCCGACTCTCGATCGACCCCGGCCACCGCGGGTCGCTCGACCTCTACGTGCCGCTGGTCGACTGGGGCGTCCGGTACGACGCCATCCGGCTGCCGGTACGGCTGAACGTCGACCTGCGGACCGTCGATCGCACGGTCGTCCAGCAGATCGCGAAGCAGGGCACCCTCGACGCCCGCTCGGTCCGCACCGAGGCCCGCGACGCGATCGCACGCTACCTCCGGACCGTGATCGTCGTCGTGGTCCTGGTCGCCGCCTTCGCCGGACTGCTGGTCGCGCTGGCGGTCCGCTCGCGGGCCGGTCCGCGGCTGCGCTGGACCAGCGGCGTGGCGGTCGGCCTGGCGCTGCTGATCGGGGTCGCCCTCGTCGTGCTGCTGCCGCCGCGGGGCCGGCTCGACGATCCGCAGTACTACGCCTTCGGCCCCGACATCCCGCGGGCGCTGCGGATCCTCGAGGACGCCCAGCGCTCGTCGGGAGTGCTCGACCAGGAGCTCGACGCCCAGCTGGTCGGCCTCGCGCGGCTCGTCTCCGATCCCGCCCAGCGGGGTCCCCTGACGGATGCGCCGATGGCGACGATCGCGTCCGACCTCCACAACAACGTGCTCGCGCTGCCGATCCTCCAGCGGGTCTCCGCCGGCCACCCGCTGCTGTTCGTCGGCGACCTGACCGACCGCGGGACGCCGCTCGAGAGCAGCCTGCTGGAGCGGGTCACCCACCTCGGCCGCCCGTTCGTCTTCGTGACCGGCAACCACGACTCCGATGCGCTCACGCGCTCGCTCGCTCGCCGGGGGGCTGTCGTGCTCGGCCGGTACGGCCCGCTCGGACGCAACGGCCGGCCGCGTCACCCGCGCAACGTGGTGGCGCGGGTCGCCGGGATGCGGGTCGCGGGCTACGGCGACCCGTTCGTGCGGCTGCGGTCCCAGCACTACCGCGACCGCTACGTCGACCGCGGTCCGTCGGTCGCCAACCAGCAGGCGTTCGCGGCCTGGCTGAAGCCGCTCGTCGGCCACGTCGACGTGGTCATGGTCCACGAGCAGAAGATGCTCGACGTGGCGCTCGCCGAGCTGCGCCGCAGCCCGCCGAAGCGTCCGCTGGTGTTCGCCGTCGGCCACACCCACCGCGCGGCGCTCGAGCGTCTCAAGAACGTGACCGTGATCAACGGCGGCAGCGTCGGGGCGGGCGGGACCGGCAACCTCAGTGGCGACGCGACCGCCGTCGGGATCGCGCGCCTGCTCTACCGCGACCGGCCCCGCTTCGCGCCGCTGGCGGTCGACCTCGTCAGCGTCGACCCGGCGACCGGCTCGTCGACCGCCCGCCGCGAGCGGCTCGACCAGCCGGCCGAGGGAGGCTGAGCGGGTCGAGCAGGCCTACTGCAGCGCCGAGGTCAGCCGGGCGAGGTTGTCGACGACCCGGCCGGCCCACGGCCGCGACAGGTGCTTCTCCAGCGTCAGCTCGGTGCTGATCGAGCGGTAGTGGTCCTCGACCCGCCGCATCTCGTCGGCGAACTCGACGCCGCTGACCATCAGCGAGACCTCCATGTTGAGCCCGAACGAGCGCATGTCCATGTTGCTCGAGCCGATCACGGAGACCTCCTCGTCGACCGTCATGTGCTTCGCGTGGAGGATGTACGGCGCCGGGTACTGGTAGATCCGCACGCCGGCCCGCAGCAGCGCCTCGTAGTAGGACCGCTGCGCGTGGAAGACGACCGGCTGGTCCCCGATCTCCGAGACGAACAGCTCGACCGCGACGCCGCGGTCGGCGGCGGTGGTGACCGCCGACATCAACGACTCGTCGGGCACGAAGTAGGGGCTCGTGATGCTGATCCGGCGCTCCGCGTAGTAGATCAGCGAGTTGAACAGCTTGAGGTTGTTGTCGTCCTCGAACCCCGGACCGCTCGGCACGACCTGGCAGTCGAGCGCGTCGATCGCCTCGCGCGGGTCGACCTGGTGGATCTCGCCCTCCAGCGCCTCGTCGGTCTCGCTGTACCAGTCGGTCACGAAGATCGCGTTGATTCCGCCGACGATCGGGCCCTCGAAGCGCGCCATCAGCTCCTGCCACTTCAGGCCCCGGCGGACGTTGCCGCGCTTGTTGTAGCTGCGGTCGATCAGGTTCTGCGAGCCGAGGAAGGCGACGTCGCCGTCGACCACCAGCAGCTTGCGGTGGTTGCGCAGATCGGGGCGCTGGTACTTCCCGCGGAGCGGCTGGACCGGCAGCATCGGCTGCCAGTCGACGCCGGTCCGCTTGAGGTGCTTGACCGTCTGGCGGTAGTGCGGGGAGCGGCGGGAGCCGATGTGGTCGAAGAGCACGCGAACCGAGACGCCGCGCTTCACGGCGGCCTCGAGCGCGGCGAAGAACGGGGCCGTCGTCGCGTCCGAGGCCATGATGTAGAACTCGCAATGGACGTACTCGCGGGCGGCGTCGATCGCCTCGGTCATCTGCCGCAGCGAGTCGTCGTAGCCCTCGATCAGGCGCGCGTGGTTGCCGGTGATCAGCGGCATCGCACCGAGGTTGCGGTTCAGCTGCACGACCGACGACAGCCACGACGGACCGGGATCGTCCTCGGGGACGTTGTCCATCCCCTTGGTCAGCTCGAGGATCCGCTGGTTGACCTCGCGCTGCTTGCGGCGCCGGTGCTCGGGCAGCTTCGGGTTGCCGATCAGCAGGAACGCCAGGACCCCCAGGTAGGGGATGAAGAAGATCGCCAGCAGCCAGGCCATCGCCGACGTTGGGCGGCGGTTGACCGGCACGATCACCACGGCGGCCAGGCGGACGACCAGGCCGACGACGTCGAGGGCCAGCGTCCCGTGGAGAAAGAGATCCGAGAGGTCCACGCCGTCACGCTACTGGGCGCCGGCCCCCCGGTTCACGAACCGATCACGACGGCCCACCGAGCGCGCGGCCGGCGACCCGATGTGGGCCGGCTGGCCTTCAACGGGTCGGGCCCTGCCCGGGCGTGACCCGCACGAGCGCCCTGAGCGCCCCGAGAACGCCCGGAGAGACCTTCCCCGACCGAGAACCGGGGAGTCGCCGTGCGTCGCGCCCGCGGCCCCGCAGATCGCCTCCTCACAAACGGCGTTCCGCGTTTGCGACCGAACGATTGGCCGCTTGCCCGGCTCGCCGTTCGGCGAGAAACGCCCCACATCCGCCCCACGATCGGTGCAGACGGTGCAGAACGAAAAAAGCGCCGGGAGCCTGGATCACCAGTCCCCGACGCTTGTAAGCCCTCTGTCGGACTCGAACCGACGACCCCTTCCTTACCATGGAAGTGCTCTACCACTGAGCTAAGAGGGCAACGCGCGAGAAAGAGTAGCGGTCCGCGGCCGGAAACGCTGCGCGATAGCCCGGAGGCTGCGCGGAGAGGCCCCGAACGCCGCGCCCACCGGCTGTCCGGAGCCGCTCCGCGCGTGCCGCTCAGGCGACGCCCGCCAGCTTCCGCAGCGCCTCGAGCTCCGCGAGCATGCCGTCGCCGATCAGCTCCGGATCGGGGACCTGCCCGCGGTCGACCACGATCCCCGCGTCGACCCGACCGCAGTAGCTCATCACCGTGATGTTCATGCCGACCCCGTGCGTGACCGGGGAGACCGGCACGACCGTCTCGATCCGGGCCCCGGCGCAGTAGAGCGGGATCTGGGGGCCCGGCACGTTCGACACGATCAGGTTCATCGGCGGCCGGATCCCGGCCCGGCCCGCGATCCCGAGCGTGATCTTGGTCGCCCGCGTGAACAGCGCGGGCGGCAGGAACCGGGTCGCGTCGATCAGGAGATCGGCCGGGACGGCGGCGTGCCGCTGCTTCGCGCTCTGCATCGACGCCCGCGCGGCGGTCAGCCGTTCGCCCGGCTCGCGGAGGTTGGTCGGCAGCGGCACGACCATCCCGCCGACCCGGTTGCCGAACGTCCCGTTCTGCTCCGGCGTCCGGACCGAGACCGGGACCAGCGCCAGCAGCGGCTCGGGCGGGAGCGCATGGTGGGTGACCAGCCAGTGGCGGACGCCACCGGCGGCAACGGCCATGATCACGTCGTTGACGGTCGTGCCGAGCGCCGCCTTGACCGCCTTGACCAGATCGAGGTCGAGCCGCACGTGGGCCATCCGCAGCTCGCCGGAGAGCCGCTGGTTGAAGGGCGTCTCCGGTGCCGAGCCGACGAACGGCTCCAGCAGCGGCCGCTCGTCCCCGGTCAGCGGCCGGGCGACGCTCCGGACCACCCGCCCCGCGGTCGTCATCCCCGGGATCCAGCCCGCCCCGGGCAGGCTGCCGGCGTGGGCGACGAACCGCGGCAGGCTCCGGGCTCGCTCCTGGATCCGCCCCGGGGCGCCGGCGACCCCGCGCGCGAGCATCCGCAACGGGGTCGGGGGCAGCTCCGTCGCCTGCTCCTCGACCACGACCGACTCCCGCCCCTCCGGCGTCAGGTCGAAGATCGCGCCCATGATCTCCGCCCCCGAGACGCCGTCGACGAGCGCGTGGTGAACCTTCGAGACCAGCGCGCAGCGACCGGCCCCGAGCCCCTGCACGAGCCAGATCTCCCACAGCGGCCGGGTGCGGTCGAGCGGACGCGAGAAGAGCCGGCCGACCAGCGCGCTCAGCTCCGCCTCGCCGCCGGGCTCGTCGACCCGCAGCTCGCGCACGTGGTGCTCGAGGTCGAAGGCGGGATCGGTCGCCCAGTAGCCGTGGTCGACGTTGAACGGCACCTCGACGAGCCGCCAGCGGAACGGCGGCAGCAGCGCGAGCCGACCGGCGAGCATCTCGCGCAGGCGGGCCAGCGTCAGCCGGCCGCCGGGAAGGTCGGCCGGGTCCAGGATCGCGACCGCGGAGACGTGGCCGACGGTGCGGTCGCCCTCGTGGGCCAGGAAGAGCGCATCGAGGCTCGTGAGTTGACGCAACGGGACCCCTCGTCCGACGGTGGATCCCGACCCTAGCCGGAGCCGGGGGCCACCGGGAGGTCCTGTCGGTCGGCTACCGTCCGCCCGAACGCAAGATCAACCGAGGAGCAGCGCGTGACAGGACTGGGTGGTTCGGCGACGGGCGAGATCGATGCCCCGATCGAGCAGGTGTGGGCCGCGGTCAGCGACGTCGCAGCGATCGCCGAGTGGCAGGACGGCGTGCTCACCGCCACCGCCCTCGAGCGCGACGCGGACGGCCAGGTGGTGCTCGCCGAGATCGTCAGCGACGCCAAGGTCAAGGAGCTGAAGGTCCGGGCGCGGTTCGTGCGCCAGGCCCCGAACCGGCTCTCGTGGACGGTCGAGTCGGGCGACGTCAAGAAGCTCGACGGCTCGTGGATCCTGGAGGACCTCGGCGGCGGCCGCACGCGGGCGACCTATGAGGTCGAGGTCGATCCCGGCCGGATGCTGCGGATGCTCGTGCGCGGGCCGGTCGAGGACGCGGTCCGCGAGAAGCTCGTCGGCCAACGGCCGGCCGAGCTGGCCGCGCGGGTCGCCGCGCTCTAGGAGCCCGAACGGGCGAGGGCGCCGAATCGGCGCCCTCGAACGCGGTCCCGCACGGGACCACCTACCCGGGGCCGGCCGCGCGGGCCGCCCCGACGATGGCTCAGGACTTGCCGACGCCCGCCAGGTCGATGATGAAGACCAGCGTCGCGTTCGGCGGAATCGCGGTGCCCTGGCCCTGCGCGCCGTAGCCCATCTCCGGCGGGACGACGAGCAGCCGCCGGCCGCCGACCTTCATGCCGGGAACGCCCTTGATCCAACCCTCGATCAGGCCGCCCTCGGTCAGCGGGAAGGCCACCGGGTCGTCGCCCTGGTCCCACGAGGACTCGGCCTTCTCGCCGTCCCAGACGCCCAACGAGTAGCGGACCTCGACGTTGTCGTTCAGCTTCGCGGTCGCCCCGTCGCCCTTGACGACGTCCTCGATCACCAGCGTCTTCGGCGGCGCGCCCGTGCTCTTGCCGAGCTCCGGGGCCTTCTTCACGTCCGTGCCCGCCGCCTCGACGAGCTTGTCGATCGTCGCTGCGGTCGCTCCGCTCTCCTTCGGAGCGGCGGCGTTCTCGTCCGTGGCCGTGGTGGCCTCCGGAGCGGTCGTCGTCGCGGCGGTCGTCGTGCCCTCCTTGACGTCCTGCGCGGTCTTCTCGTCTCCGCAGCCGGTGGCGGCGATCGCGAGCAGCGCGAGGGGGATAGGGAGCCAACGGCGTACGTGCATCCCCGGCAGGGTAGTAGAGCCTCAGCCTGCGCGGCGCACCAACTGGACCATCAGTCGGTCGAGCACCGCCTGAGGGTCACCGCAGACCCCGGTGTGGACGGGCGACGGCTGCACGATCGTGCTCGACGGCGCCGCGATCCAGCCGAACCGCTCCGAGCGATCGAGCAGCGCCACCGCGCCCGCCGCCGCGTCCCCCTCGGCCACCCGCACGAGGCCCTCGAGGTGGCGCTCCAGCCCGTCGAGGTCGAGCTGCGGGTCGAGCGCCTCCAGCCGCGGACGATCGACCAGCACCCGGGCCCCGAGGAAGCGGTGGCGGCGGGAGTGCAGGACCACCCCGACGTTCAGGGCCTCGCCGCGCTCGATCGAGGGGACGACGCGAAGGACGGCGTACTGGAAGACCTCGGCGTCGCCGCAGCCGGAACCGTCGCGGGACTCAGGCGGTGCGGGCACGCTCGGCCTCCTCGACGAAGTCCCGCGGACCGCTGGTGCGGGCGAGCAGGTCGGCAACGAGCAGCTCGGCGGCCGCCGGGTCGAGCCAGCGCTCAGGCACGCGGGCGACGATCGAGCGCAGCAGCGGTTCGTCGACGTGCGGAGCGAGCCGCCGGTCGGCCTCGACGATCGAGCCGGCCCGGGGCAGCAGGACGTGGTCCCGAATCGCCGCGAAACGCCCGTTGGCACGAGCCGGATCGAGCCCGGCGTGCTGTCGGTAGAGCGCGGCCCCGTGGTCGATCAGCCAGATCCGGTCGTGCCAGGTCAGCAGGTTCGGGTTGCGCGGGGTCCGATCGACGTTCTCCGTGAGCGCATCGAGCCAGACCACCGCCGCGGCCAGCTCGGGGTCCGGTTGCGGACCGGAGGCCGGGCTGTAGGGCAGCGCCCGCGGGAGGAAGTCCATGCCGACGTTGACGCCGGCGCTCGCCGCCAGGTGCTCCTGGATCTCGGGATCCGGCTCCGCCCGCGACAGCTCGATCGGCAGCCCGGCGAGGACCAGCTCGGGCATCAGCAGCCCGAGGCCGGGCTCGGCCTCGGCCAGCGCCCGCGCCAGCTCCCCGACGACGATCTCGGCCACCAGCGCCTTCGGGCCCTGCGCGGCGCCGAACAGCTTGACGACGTAGAGCCCGTCGTCGTCGGCCTCGACCAGCGCCGGCACCGAGCCGCCCTCGCGCAGCGGGGTCACGTAGCGGAGCGCTTGGACGTCGCGAAGCACCCGCGCAGCGTAGCGACCGCGGCTGCTCACACGACCGCGGTCGGCTCCTCGCTCACGCCGGCCGTCGCGTAGGCGGCGGGCGCCCCCGGTCGCAAGGCGGCGTACGCCCGGGCAAGGCGCGGGATCGCCAGGTCGAGCTCCGCCGCCGGCCGCGTGAACGGCAACCGCACGAACCGCTCGAGCGCACCGGTCGCACCGAACCGGGGGCCGGCCACGATCCGCACCCCGTAGCGGTCGGCGGTCGCGGCAAGCGCGGAGCTGACCGCGACCGGCAGCTCGGCCCACAGCGCCAGTCCGCCCGGGGGGCTCGTGACCCGCCACTCCGGTAGCTGGTCGGCGACGAGGCCCAGCAGGTGCTGCCGCTGTTCGCGGAGCGCGGCCCGTCGCGGATCGAGCTGCGCATCGTCGCCCCCGATCAGGGTCGCCGCGGCCAGCTGCTCGAGCACCGGGGTCCCGAGGTCGAGCGAGGCCCGCACCGTCGCCAGCGCCGCCGCGGTCCGGACGTCGGCCCGGATCCAGCCGATCCGCAGGCCGCCCCAGAAGCTCTTGCCGGTCGAACCGAGGGTGATCACCGTCCCGCCCTCGTCGTGGACGGCGAGCGGCGGCGGGGGCGGCGCGTCGAGCCAGAGGTCGACCATCGTCTCGTCGACGACCAGCGTGGTCCGCGTCCGCGCCGCGCCGCGCGCGACGGCCGCACGGGTCTCCGCGTCCATGCAACGGCCGGTCGGGTTCTGGAAGTCCGGCAGCAGGTAGGCCAGCCGCGGCCCGGTCTGGCGCATCGCAGCGATCAGTCCCTCGACGTCCCAGCCGTGCTCGGGCAGCGCGACCGGCACCACGCGGCAGGCCGCCCGCTGGACCGCGTCGATCGCGTGCGGGTAGACCGGGTGGTCGAGGATCACCCGGTCGCCCGGACCGGCCAGCAGCCGCAGCACCAGCGCGAACGCGTGCTGCGCGCCGTAGGTGACCACGATCTGGTCGGGGGTCGTGGGGAGCCCGCGGCGGCGGTAGCGGTCGGCGATCGCCTCACGGAGGACCGCGAGCCCGACCGGCTCGTAGCCGTGCCGCGGCAGGTACTCCGGCAGTGCCGCCAGGGCCGCGGCGTAGGCGCCGTGGACGGCCGGCACCGCCGGCAACGCGGCGATCCCGAGGTCGACGGTCCCCGGGCGCTCGTCGTCGGCGAGTGGCTCCCCCGTCCGGTCGGACGCCCCACCGGGCAGGCTGGTGCGGCTGCCCGATCCCCGACGGCTGCGGAGGTAGCCCTCGTCGCGCAGCAGCGCGAAGGCTCCGCTGACGGTGGTCCGGCTGACCCCGAGCGCGGTCGCGAGCTCACGCTCGCCCGGCAGCCGCAGGCCGAGCGGCAGACGGCCATCGAGGACGAGCAGGCGAAGCCCGTCGGCGAGCCGGCGGTAGACCGCCCCGGCCCCGTCGGCGCGCCAGGCGCCGAGCTGCCGCACGAGCGCCGGGGCGGTGATGCTCCGTGAAGCCATACGGTCCACTATCCGCAAACTGGCTCTACTTTTCAAGGCCAGTGTCGGGCATCGTGGGCCGCATGCTCGGCCGTCGCCTCCTCCAGCTCTACGCCGGCCTCGTGCTCTACGGCTTCTCGATGGCGCTGATGTTTCGCGGCAACATCGGCCTCGACCCGTGGGATGCCTTCCACCAGGGCGCGGCCGAGCGACTCGGCTGGAGCTTCGGGACCGTCACGATCGTGACGGGGGCCGCCGTCCTGCTGCTCTGGGTGCCCCTCCGGCAGCGGCCGGGCCTCGGCACGGTCAGCAACGTGATCGTGGTCGGCCTCGCGGTCGACCTCGGCCTCGCCGTCCTGCCGCCGCTCGAGCCGCTGTCGATCCGGATCCCGGTGTTCGCGCTCGGAGTCGTGCTCAACGGGCTCGCCAGCGGCGCCTACATCGGCGCCCGCCTCGGCCCGGGCCCCCGCGACGGGCTGATGACCGGGCTCGTCCGTCGGACCGGGTGGCCGATCCGGGTGGTCCGAACGCTGATCGAGGCCAGCGTGCTGGCCGTCGGCTGGCTGCTCGGCGGCACCGTCGGCGTCGGCACCGTCGCCTACGCGCTCGCGATCGGCCCGCTGATCCAGCTCTTCCTGCCGCGGTTGACGGTGCCCGAACTGGAACCGGAACCGGAACCGGACCTCGTGACCCCAGCGGCGAGGCCTGCGGCCGCGTCCGGGGATTGATCGGCAGATGTATGCCGAGGACCGACGATCGCCCCGCAGCGGGACACGATGTCCGGGTGCAGCCCGCGACCGTCGACGCCCGCGGGTTGCGGCAGCCGGCCGCCGCAACCCCGAACGACAGAGGCCCCGGTTCCGTTGGAACCGGGGCCTCTTCTTCGCAGTGGGGGGAACAGGATTCGAACCTGTGTAGGCAGAGCCAACGGGTTTACAGCCCGTCTCCTTTAACCACTCGGACATCCCCCCGAGCGGCGACGGATCTTAGCGATGCCGCCGCCAGTTTGCGCTCTCGCCGACCCGCGCGGAAAAGCGGGGCGAGCGCGGACGCAGCACACACGCCCAGGAGCACCGAACGTGCCCTGAGCCCTGCGTATGCGTCTGAGGTGCTCGTAGACCGAGGAGGTCGGTGCGCGGCGAGCGAGAGCTGTGCGAAAGCACTGCCGAGCTCGCCGCGTGCCGAGATCCGACGCGTCTACGGGCGCCTCAGACCATGCGCCGTTAGACGGCGTCGCGGAGCCGCTGCGACTCGGGCAGCGACTCGAGCTTCTTGAGCGTGTGGCTCTCGATCTGACGGATCCGCTCACGGGTGACGTCGAACGCGCGGCCGACCTCCTCCAGCGTGCTCGGCTGGTCACCGGAGAGGCCGAAGCGCATCTCGATGACCTCGCGCTCGCGCTTGGGCAGCGTCGAGAGCGCCCGGCGGACGTGCTCGCGGCGCAGCTGCTCGCTCGTCATCTCGAACGGGGACTCGGCGTCCTTGTCCTCGACGAAGTCGCCGAGCGAGGACTCCTCGTCCTCGCCGACCGGCTTCTCGAGCGAGATCGGCTGCTGCGACATCCGCAGGATGTCGCGCACGTCGCGGACCTGCATGTCGACCTCTTCCGCGATCTCCTCCGGCGAGGGCTGGCGGCCGAGCGTCTGGACGAGCTGACGCTCGACGTGGACGACCTTGTTCAGCTTCTCGACCATGTGGACGGGGATCCGGATCGTCCGGCCCTTGTCCGCGATCGCGCGGGTCACGGCCTGGCGGATCCACCAGGTCGCGTACGTCGAGAACTTGTAGCCGCGGCGGTAGTCGAACTTCTCGACCGCGCGGATCAGGCCCAGCGAGCCCTCCTGGATCAGGTCGAGGAAGCTCAGCCCACGGCCGAGGTAGGCCTTGGCGATCGAGACCACGAGCCGCAGGTTCGCTTCGATCATCTGCTGCTTGGCCTGGATGTCACCGCGCTCGATCCGCTTGGCGAGGGTGACCTCCTGATCGGCGGTCAGCAGCGCGACCCGTCCGATCGACCGCAGGTACATGCGCAGCGAGTCCAGGCTCGGCTCGACCGTCAGGTCGATCTGCGGGCGGTCCTTGGTGGCCGCGCCGGACTCCCGGTCCTTGCGCGAGCCGGCCTGCTCGAGGCGCTCGGCCTCGCGGGCGGCCCGGCCGGTGGTGTCACTGGCGTCCTCGCCGTGCAGGACGTCGACGCCCAGCTCCTCGAGGTGGGCGTGCAGGCCCTGGAGCTGCTCCTTGGTGACCTCTGCCTCCTCGAGCGAGGCGGCGATGTGCGCGACGGTCAGGAATCCCTTCTCCTGACCTTCGGCGATGAGCGCTCGCAGCTCCTCGATCTCGGTGATCGGCGTCTCGTCGGCCAGCAGGGCCTCGTTGTTGCTCACGTCGGAACCTTCCCCTCGTCGGTTCGACGCCCATCCGGCAAGGCCGGTGGGCTGATCACGATATGTCTCCACACCGTCGACCCTCAGTCGTGGCCCTGGGGCTGCGTCCCCGCGGAGCCGACGCGTTCGTGTCGTCGTGCTTGCAAGGAATAGCACAAGGATCCGCGAGGGGCGCCGTGAGGGTGACGCTCGTCACACGAAACCCAGGTTCTAAGGGGTTCTTAAGCGTTGCCTCCGTCCGTCGTCAACGGGCCGGAGGTCGCGGCGTCGTACGGTATGTGGACGTCGCCGAACCGCCCGCGCCGCTTCCGGCGCCCGGCCGACCCCCACCCGAGGACCCCCAATGACGACCACCCGCTTCCGCCTCGACGTCCAGAACGAGCAGCCCACGGTCCACGTCGCGCTCTCCCGCGTCGGCGTGGCCGGCGTCGAGAAGATCGTGCGCGTCGGGCAGCCCGGCGCCGAGGTCCCGTACCTCGCCACGCTCGAGACGGTCGTCGATCTCGGACCGCACCAGAAGGGCGCCCACATGTCGCGCTTCGAGGAGGTCGTCAACGAGGCGATCGGCGACGAGGTCGTCAGCGGTGCCCCGGCGATCCGGGCCGAGGATCTGGCCCGACGGGTCGCCGTCGCGATCCGCGACCGCCAGGGCGCGCGCCGCGCGGAGGTCCGCCTGACCGCCCGCTACCCCGAGGAGCGGACCGCGCCCGTCTCCGGGATCGCGACGCAGGAGATCTTCACCCTCCACGGGATCGCGGTCGCCACCGAGGCCGGCACCCGCACCGTCACCGGCGCGACCGCCCAGGGCATCACCGCCTGCCCCTGCGCGCAGGAGCATCTGCGCGAGTCCTCGGCCGGGCGCCTGAGCGAGGCCGGGTTCAGCGAGGAGCAGATCGCCACGATCCTCGAGGCGGTCCCCGTCGCGACCCACAACCAGCGTGGCCTCGGCACGATCTACCTCGGCCGGACCGAGGGCTCCGTGGGCGTCGACGTCGACGTGCTCGACGTGGTCCGCGTGATCGAGCAGTCGATGAGCTCCGAGATCTACGAGCTGATGAAGCGCTCGGACGAGGGCTCCGTCGTCGAGAAGGCCCACCGCAACCCGCGCTTCGTCGAGGACGTCGTCCGCGAGATGCTCAGCGGGGTCGTCGGCCAGTTCGGCGGCCTCTCCGACGACGCGTTCGTGCTCGCTCGCCAGCAGAACCTCGAGACGATCCACCAGCACGACGTGATCGCCGAGCGCTACGGGACGATGGGCGAGCTGCGTGGCGAGCTGGCGCGCGGCGAGGAGCCCGAGCAGCACACCTCGCTGCGGCAGTGGCTCGACGCCGCGGGGCGCTGACCCCGCGGGCGGCGCGGCGCCGCTAGCTGGCGGTGCGCTGCGCCCGGCGCAGCCCGAGGTAGTAGTCGAACCCGCTGTAGAGCGTGATCGCCACCATCGCGTAGACCAGCAGGTCGAGCCAGACCGGCGTCGGCGTCACCAGGATCAGCAGGAAGATCACGAGCAGCTGGAACGCCGTCTTGACCTTGCCGAGCCAGGCGGCGGCGATCACCTCGCCGTGCGAGGCCGCGAGCATCCGCGTCACCGTGACCGCCAGCTCGCGGCCGATGACCACGATCGCGACCCACAGCGCCACCCGATCGAGGTGGACGAGCATCACCAGGGCCGACAGCACCAGCAGCTTGTCGGCGATCGGATCGGCGAGCTTGCCGAAGTCGGTGATCAGGCCCGACCGCCGCGCCAGCCAGCCGTCGACGAAGTCGGTGACCGAGGCGAGCCAGAAGACGAACGCGGCGACGACGTCGCCGGTGGTCGTTCGCTCCGCGAGCGCGACGACCATGACCGGCACCAGCAGGATGCGCGCCACGGTCAGCACGTTCGGCAGGTTCATCGGCGGCACCAACAGGAGTATCGCGGTTGCGGGACGACGCTTCGTTTCGGCCCCCGGGACCGCAGGCCGGGACCGGCCGCGGCGCCCCGTCGCGGCCGCACCGGTCCGCGACCGATCGACCCCATGCCAGCGCCGCGAACCACCTGGGGCGACCGCCCTGACGGCCCCTGGGGCCTCAGACGTCGGCTGTGACCGCCTCAGTGGTGGTGAGGGCGGTCGTACGCCTCCGGATCCCGCGAGCGGACCCGGAAGGCCTGCCAGACGCCGAGCGGGAACAGCACCGGCAGCGGCGGCAGCAGCAACGTGTTGCCGGTGTCGGTCGCGCGTCCGTCAGGGACGCTCGGCGCGGTGGACGATCTCGCCGTCGACGACGGTGAGCAGGATCGGGGCCTCGAGCAGCTCGTCGGGGCCGGCCTCGACCGGGTCGACGGCGAGCGCGGTCAGGTCGGCGACGTAGCCGGGGGCGATCCGCCCCTGGTGATCGCCGTCGCCGACGGCGGCCGCCGCCCAGCTCGTGTAGCCGGCGAGCGCCTCGTCGGCGGTCAGGACCTGATCGGGCTCGAAGACCGGGGCGTCGGGGACGCCGGGCGTGCGCCGCAGCCGTGCCCACGCCATCCCCAACCGCGGGTCGTCCTGCGCGACCGGCCAGTCGGAGCCGAGGGCGACGGCCGCGCCGGCGTCGAGCACGTCGCGGATCCGGAACCCGAGCGCGGCCCGCTCCGGACCCAACCGGGTCGCCCAGCTGTCGCTGAGGTCGCCCTGCCGCCACTGCATGTGGAGCGGCTGCATCGAGGCGACCACGCCCTCGTCGGCGAGTCGGCGGAGGTCCCCATCGGTGAGGGTCTCGAGGTGCTCGATCCGGTGCGGGGCCCCGTTCACGGCGCGACCGGCAGCTCGGTAGGCGTCGAGCGCGGCCGCGACCGCGCGATCGCCGACGGCGTGCGTGACGCACTGGAAGCCGGCGTTCGCGTAGCGCGCGACGACCTCCGCGTAGCGCGCCGGATCCGGCCAGAACGAGGCGTTGCCGGCGCCCTCGCTGTCGGGCGCGTAGAGCCAGGCGGTGCCGGAGTCGATCACGCCGTCGACGAACAGCTTCGCGACCCCTCCCCGCCAGCGGCGCCCGCGCTCGTCGCGGAGGCCGAGCTGGGCCTCGATCTGCTCGTCGGTCACGTCCGGCTCCTGCCAGAGCGGCACGACCAGCCGCATCGGCAGCTCGCCCGCCGCCTCCAGCTCGCGCATCGCCGCGAACGTCTCCGGGCTGCCGTCCATCGCGTGCCCGCCGGTCAGGCCGAGCGTGTTGAGCCGCCGGAGCGTCGCCAGCACGCGGGCGCGCTCCTCGGCCGCGGTCGGCGCCGGGGCGGCGCCGAGCACGAGCCGATAGGCGCTGGCCTCGCGCAGCTCGCCGGTCGGCCCCTGGTCGTCGCAGACGATCTCGGACGCGTCGCCGAACGTCCGCGGCCCGCTGACCCCCGCCTGCTCGAGCGCACGCGGCGTCGCCAGCGCGGTGTGGAGGTCGTAGAAGAGCACGAAGGTCGGCGCGTCGCCGACCGCGTCGGCGATCGCCGAGCCGCGGATCGGCCCGTCGCCGAAGGCGGCGTAGTCGAGGCCCCAGCCGCGGACCCAGCCGTCGCCGCCCACGCGCTCCCGCTCGCGGGCGAGGGCCGCGCGGACCTGCTCGATCGTCTTGAGCCCGTTGAGGTCGGCGCCGACGGTCAGCTCGGCGCCCCAGACGGGGTGGATGTGCGCGTCGGTCAGGCCCGGAACGAGCGCGTGGCCGGTGCCGTCGACGATCGTCGTAGTCGAACCGCAGAGACGCCGGATCTCGTCGTCGGCGCCGACCGCCACGATCACGCCGTCACGGACCGCGATCGCCTCTGCGAACGGGCGGTCCGGGTCGAGCGTCCGGACCCGGGCCCCGACGACGGCGAGATCGGCAGTGGTGGCGACGGGCGTGGCGACCATAGATCGAGCACCGTACTCCAAATCGATTTGGGAGAGGACTTTCTCTCCACGGGCTAGCTTGTGTGAGATGGAGCCGCTTCGCGAACGCCGCCGGATCACCATCCGCGACGTCGCGAGCGAGGCCGGCGTCTCCGTCACGACGGTCTCGCATGCGCTCAACGGCAAGGGCAGCGTCGACCCAGAGACGCGCCGCCGCGTCGCCGGCGTCGCCACCGAGCTCGGCTACCGCGCCAGCCGCACCGCTCGTGCCCTTCGTGCCGGCCGTACCGCCTCGATCGCGCTGATCCTGCCGCGGATCACCGCCACCGAGGAGCGCAGCAGCCAGACCCTCGGCCTCGAGTACTACATGCGGGTCGCCGCCGGCGCGGCCGACGCCGCCTTCGCCCGTGAGCATTCGCTGCTGCTCGTGTCCCCGCGGACCGTGCTGGCCGACCTCCGCGATCTCGGCGTCGACGGCGGGATCGTCTGCGACCCGGAGAAGAACGACCCCCGGCTCGGGCTGTTCCTCGAGCTCCGACTGCCGGTCGTCTCGATCGAGCGCGACGCCGGCCGTCCCGAGCACCGCTCGTACGTCCACGGGGACAACGCCGCCAACATCCGGCAGCTGCTCGACCACATCGCCGCAGCCGGGGCCGAGCGGATCGCGCTGCTCGCCGCCGATCCGACCTGGGCCTGGTCGATCGAGACCTCCGACGCCTACCGCGCCTGGTGCGCCGAGAACGGCCGCGAGCCGATCATCGAGCCGACCGTGATGCACGACCTCGAGATGACCGCGCACCACTGCGCCGGCCTCCTGCTCGATCGCGATCCGCGTCCCGACGCGATCATCGCGCTCGCCGAGCGCCACGCCGGCGGAGTCCTGCGGGCCGTCCGCGAGCGCGGGCTGCGGACGCCGGAGGACGTGATGGTCGCCTCGGGGGTCGACGCGTCCCACACGCGCGAGACCGAGCCGCCGCTGACGGCGATCGACCTCGACCCGACCGCCCACGGGGTCGCCGCCGTCGACCTGCTCGTCGACCGACTCTCGGGCCTGCCGGCCGACGCGCCGCGGCTGGTCAGCGCCGAGCTGCGGGTCCGCGCCAGCACCGGCGGCTGAGCGACGCGGCCGGAGGCGGCTCGGCAGGACCAGGCCGGACCGGTCCGGGGCCGACCGCCCGCCGCCGACACGACTCAGGGAGCGACCGGCACCGCGGGCGCCCGCGAGGCGCGGGTGACCCCGATCCCGGCCACGATCACGGCCGCCATCCCGACCACCCCGATCAGCTTCGGCTGCTGGTCGAGGATCAGCAGGCCCGCGATCGCCGCGACCGCCGGCTCCAGCGCCATCAGCACGCCGAAGACCCCGGCCGGGATCCGGCGCAGCGCCAGCTGCTCCAACGAATACGGGACGACCGAGCCCGCGATCGCGGCGATCGCCCCGATCGCCAGCACGTGCCAGCTCAGCAGCGCCGACCCGGCCTCGACCAGGCCCGGGACGAGCGCCACCAGGACCCCGATCGTCATCGCGATCGCGACCGGCTCGAGCCCCGGCCGGTCGCGTGCGGCACGCGCCGCGAGCGGGATGTAGACGCCCCAGCAGGTCGCCGCCAGCAGCAGCCAGGCGACGCCGACGAGGTCGGCTCCCGCCGCGCTCCACGGCTCGGTCAGGGCGAGCACGCCGACCGCCGCGAGCGCCACCCACCAGCGGTCACGGGGCCGCCGGGCGAGGATCGCCGCGACGGTCAGCGGGCCGAGGAACTCGATCGCGACCGCGGTCCCCAGCGGGACCCGGTCGATCCCGAGGTAGAAGCTCACGTTCATCAGCCCGAGCGCCAGCCCGTAGGCGATCAGCGCCCGGCGGTCGCCGGGGCTGGTCGTCCGCCGGCGGGGACGGATCGCGATCTGCAGCACCAGCGCCGCCAGCGCCAGCCGCACGAGCGCCGCCCCGGCCGCGCCGATGTCGTCGAAGAGCCCGGTGACGAGCGCCGCGCCGACCTGGATCGACATGATCGACCCGAGCACCAGGAGCAGATCCGGGCCCCGGGTGTGCGAGCCCGGCGCCTCGCTCACGGCTTCAGCCGGTGCCCGGTCTTGAACAGCCACGCGCACCAGAGGCTGAGCAGGATCGAGAGCGCCGCGACGACGCCGAGCGCGAGCGCCGTCGAGACGTCCCCGTGCCCCACGAACCCGATCCGGTAGGCCTGCACGAGGTAGAAGATCGGGTTGACGTGACTGACCGCCTGCCAGCCTTCCGGCAGCCGGTCGACCGAGTAGAAGACGCCACCCAGGAACGTCAGCGGGACGATCACGAGGCTGGTCACGAAGGCCATGAAGTCCCACGACTTCGCGTAGACCCCGACGATCACGCCGAGCTGCCCGAACGAGATCAGGACCAGCGCGGTCGCCACGAACAGGATCAGCGGACGCTCGATCGAGATCCCGGTCATCGCCATCGCCAGGCCCGTCAGGAGGACGCCCGTGAGGAGGCCGCGGACGATCCCGCCGATCGCGAGGCCGAGGTTGATCTCCCACCAGCGCAGCGGGCTCGTCAGGACGTCGTTGAGGAAGCGGTCCGAGCGCGCCTGGAAGAGCGTCGAGGAGTTGTTCGAGTAGGCCGCGGTCAGGACCGCCTGGACGACCAGGCCCGGCACGATGAACTGGTCGTACGAGACCCCGTCGACGCTGGCGATCTTGTCCCCCAGCGCGAGGCCGAAGACGACGATGAAGAGCAGCGCGGAGACGACCGGGGCGACCAGCGTCTGCATCCAGAGCTTGAGGAACCGCACGACCTCTCGCTCGCAGAGCCAGAGCACGCCACGGCGCTCCTCGACGAACGGCGCGTCGTACGGGGGCGGAGGCGCGAGGCTCATGCCGCCACCTCCGTGCCGGTGGTCGGTTCGCCGTCGGTGGCCTCGGCCTCGGCCATCGCCCGCAGGTAGACGTCGGCGATGTCGCTGGCGCCGTAGCGGGCGCGCAGACCGTCGGCGCTGTCGCGGGCGATGATCTTGCCGCCGCGGATCAGGGCGATCTCCTGGCAGAGCGCCTCGGCTTCCTCGAGGTAGTGCGTCGTGAGCAGGATCGTGGTGCCGACCGCGTGCAGTCGGCGGGTGTACTCCCACAGCTCGGTCCGCAGCTCGACGTCGACGCCGGCGGTCGGCTCGTCGAGGATCAGCAGCCGCGGCTGGTGCATCAGGGCGCGGGCCAGCAGCAGCCGCCGGCGCATGCCGCCCGACAGCGCGGGCGGACGGACCTTCGCCTTGGCGGAGAGGTCGAACACGTCCATCAGCTCGTTCGCGCGGCGGCGAGCGTGCTTGCGGCCCATCCCGAAGTAGCCGGCGTGGTAGATCAGGACCTCGTCGACGTCCATGAAGCGGTCGAGGTTGATGTCCTGCTCCGCCAGCCCGACCAGCCGCCGCGCCTCGCGCGAGTCGTGTTCGTGGCCGAAGACCTCGATCCGGCCACCGGAGGGCCGCACGAGGTTGGAGATCGCGCCGATCAACGTCGTCTTGCCCGCACCGTTCGGTCCGAGCAGGCCGAAGAACGCCCCGTCGGGAACTTCGAGGTCGAGATCCTCGACCGCCGTGAAGCCACCGGCGTAGGTCTTCGTGAAGCCCCGGACGGACAGCGCTGGGACGCTGTGATCGGTGCGCTTGGGGTCAACGGTCGACTGAGCGCACACGACATCCACTGTAGATGACGCCATCACTTAGGCCCTCTCCCTGTAGGGAATGGTCCGTGGCGGCCGCTGACCGGGCCGCTCGGGATCGCCCGCCGACGATCGCCGATCGCCGCAGTGCGGAGGTCGGAGGGCGGGCCGTATAAGGTGTCGCCCATGCCTCTGGTCCCCGTCGTCGTCGAGCGCACCGCGCGTGGCGAGCGCGAGTACGACATCTTCAGCCGTCTGCTCAACGAGCGGATCATCTTCCTCGGTACGGGGATCGACGATCAGGTCGCCAACCTGATCGTCGCCCAGCTGTTGCACCTGGCCTCGGACGACGAGGACAAGGACATCTCGATCTACATCAACTCGCCCGGTGGCTCGGTCACCGCGGGCCTGGCGATCATGGACACCATGAACTTCGTCAAGCCCGACGTGCGCACGATCTGCGTCGGGATCGCGATGTCGGCCGGGTCGTTGATCCTCGCCGCCGGCGCCAAGGGCAAGCGGTCCTCGCTGCCCAACAGCCGGATCCTCACCCACCAGCCGTCGGTCAGCGGCTTCGAGGGCCAGGCGTCGGACATCGAGATCCACGCTCGCGAGCTGCTCAAGACGCGCAAGAAGCTGAACGAGATCTACGTGAAGCTGACCGGTCAGCCGATCGAGGTCATCGATCGCGACATGGAGCGCGACCGCTTCTTCAGCCCCAACGAGGCCAAGGAGTACGGCCTCATCGACCAGGTCCTCGGCAGCTCGCTGCCGGATCTCAGCGTCAAGCCGGACAACGACCGCCGCTGACGGTCGCGGGGGCGGCGCCGCTGCCCCCACCCCGGCCGCCGGCTAGCCGGCGGCCGGCCCCTCCGAGGTCTCGGCCGGGCCGTCGTCGGTCCGCTCCCCTGGCCCCACGATCGCGTGCTCGATCGCGCCGAGGCCCTCGATCTCGAGCCGGACGACGTCGCCCGGCTGCAGGTGCGCCCCGCGGCCTCCCCCGTCCGCTCGCTCCGTCGCGTGACCGACGCCGCTCGGCGTCCCGGTCAGGAGCAGGTCTCCCGGCTGCAGGCTGATGGTCGCCGAGAGGTGCTCGATCAGCGCGTCGATCCCGAAGATCATCTCGGCGGTGTTGCCGTCCTGACGCAGCTCGCCGTTGACCCACGAGCGCAGACGGAGCGCACCCGGATCGGGCACGTCCTCGAACGTCGTCACCCAGGGACCGAAGGGGCAGAAGCCGTCGGCCCCCTTCGCCCGCGTCCAGTGGGCGTCGCCGGCCTGGAGGTCGCGCGCGGTCAGGTCGTTGGCGACGGCGAAGCCGGCGGGCCCCATCGTCCCGTCCGGCATCCGGCCGATCACGACCGCCAGCTCGACCTCGTAGTCGAGCTGCTCGACGATCGCCGGCCGCACGACCGGCCCGCTCGGACCGACAGCCGCGGTCGGCGGCTTCATGAAGATCAGCGGCGACTCCGGGGTCTCGTTCCCGAGCTCGGCGATGTGACTGGGGTAGTTGCGTCCAACGGCGTAGATCGCGCGGGGCTGGTGGGGAGCCAGGAGCTCGACGTCCTCGAGCGCCAGGGTCTGCCCGACCGCCCGCGACCGGTCACCGCTCTCCAACCGGCCGATCACCGTCGAGTAGTCGACCAACGTCACCACCCGATCGGAGTGGACCTCGGCGACGAGGGGGAGATCGTGATCGGGATGCCGAATCCGAGCCAGCCGCATCCCCGCAGCATAGGCCCCCAGGGGCACCGTTCTCCCCCCTGTACCTCGTCGGCCCGCCGAACCTGAGAGCATCCATCGGGATGTCGCGTCGGCTCTCCGGACAGCTCCTGGTCGCCTCCCCGACCATCGGCGATCCAAGCTTCTCGCGCACGGTCGTGCTCGTGGTCGACCACGATCGCGACGGAGCGTTGGGGATCGTCCTCAACCGTCCGACCGAGACCGCCGTCGAGGCGGTCGTGCCCGACATCTCCGCGATGTTCGGGGCCGACGACGTGATCCACGACGGTGGCCCGGTCCAGCCCGAGTCACTGCTGACGGTCGCCGAGTTCAAGGACCCGGCCGACTCCGCGCTGCTGGTGCTCGGCCGGATCGGCATGGTCCGCGGGGACGAGGCGCCGCGGGTCCCGACCGTCGACCGGGCACGGGCCTACGCCGGGTACGCCGGCTGGGCGCCCGACCAGCTCGACCAGGAGCTGGCCAACGACGACTGGCTGGTGCTGCCCGCCCAGCCCGACGACCTCTTCCACCCCGACTCCTCGCGGCTCTGGCACGTCGCCCTGGAGCGCTTCGGCGGACCGTTCGCGCTGCTGGCGCACGCCCCCGAGGACCCGTCGGTCAACTGACCGCCGGTCGGGGTCCGCGGGCGTGCTCCTGCGACCGACCCCCTCGACCGGCGCCCGGCCGGAGCGCGACTACGGTGCCGCGACCGCGTCCGGCTCGTCGTCCTGCTCCGGGTCGTGGACCGGCGCCCCGTCGCTGACCGCGCTCGGCTTCGGCACCTGCGCTGCGGCCGCGTCGCGACGCGCCCGCAGCGGGCCGGCGATCGCCCCGAGCGTCACCTGCTCGCGCTTGTCGAGCGCGCGATAGACCTCGCGCAGGTCGTCGAAGAGCCGGTCGGCGAGGTCGAGCGCCTCGCGGGCCGACGTCCACGCCTGCTCCTCGACCGCCTCCTCGCTGCGGCCGATGGCCTCGGAGACGGCGGCGAGCTGCTCCAGCGGTACGTCCATGCCCGGGAGCGTACGCGGGGATCGGCCGGGAAGCGACTAGCCTCCACCTCCATGGCTCCGACACGACGCACCCTCGGGCTCGCGATCGCCGTGACGGCGACGCTCACGGTCACCGGCTGCGGGGGCGGCGGCGACCCGACCGCCTTCGCGTCCGCGACCGATCGGACCTGCCGGGACGTCGCGACCGCCGTGACCACGCTCCGCCAGGACCTCGTCCGGCGGACCGGAACGAGCGAGGCCGGTGCGCTCACCGGAGCGATCGACGTCTACGCCCGCAACGTCGACGCCGCCGCCAAGCGGTTCGCCGCCGCCGACCCGCCGAAGAAGGAGCTGGCGTTCCGGGACGAGGTCGTGAAGCAGCTGCGCGCCCACGCCAGCGGCATGCGCGACGCCACCGCGGCCGCCCGCAAGGGCCGCCTGAGCACCGAGCTGGCGACCCAGCTCCAGCAGACCGGTCCGGCCGCGATGCCGAACATCCCCGAGTCGATCCTGGAGGACGCGCCCGCCTGCCGGGTGGCCGTCCGTTGAGCCGGCCGCGGCACGTTCGCCGTACGATGGCGACGATGCCGGGAACCAGTTCGTCCATGCGCGGCGGCGCCGCCGCGCTCCTGGCCGTGGCGGCGTTCGCCGTCGCCGGCTGCGGCGCCAACGCGGAGGACGACTACGCCGCGGGCTGGGACACGGTCTGCGGCGACGTGCGCGACGCCTACCGGAGCTTCCGCACCGACGTCGTCAGCGCCGCCAAGTCGGCCCCCGACGCCGGCGACGCCGCGGCCGCCCGTGCCCTGCCGGCCACCGCGGTCAGCGCCGAGCTGGGCCGGCCGGTGCGCAAGCTCGGCCGGGCGCTCCAGGGCCCCTTCGCCGACGCCGCGGCGCTGGAGCCGCCGGCCCGTTGGTCCGCCTGGCACCGCAGCGCGCTGCGCGGGCTCGACCGTCAGCGGGCCGTCGTCGACGACGCGGCCCGTCGCGTCCAGGCCGGCGACGCCGACGCCTTCAGCGCGCTCTCGCTCGGCGGCTTCGGTCCCGCCGCCGTCTCGGCCCCGGCCGATCTGCGCGACCGGGCCCCGGTCTGCACGGCGCTCGGCTGAGCACCGAGCCGGACCCGGAAGCCACCGGCCACGGCCGCCGGTTGCGGCGCCCGTCGCCGCGGGGCTAGGCCAACGCGGCGCCGGTCCCGAGCAGGACCGGCTCCGGACGCAGGCTGACCCCGAAGACCCGGCGAACCCCGTCGGCGACCTCGGTGGCGAGCGCGAGCAGGTCGGCGGTGGTCCCGCCACGGCTGGTCAGCGCCAGCGTGTGCTTGGACGAGATCGCCGCCCCGGTGCGGGCGTAGCCGCGGGCAAACCCGGCCCGCTCGATCAGCCAGGCCGCCGACGTCTTGATCCGGCCGTCGTCGCCCGGGTACTGCGGCAGACGGGCATCGGGACCGACGTGCTCGAGCACGCGCGCCTCGAGCGCGGCGAAGGCGTCCGGCTCGAGGATCGGGTTGGTGAAGAACGAACCGGCCGACCAGCTGTCCGGATCCTCGGGGTCGAGGACCATTCCCTTGCCCCGCCGCAGCCCGAGGACCGCCTCGCGCACGGCCGTCGTCGGCGCCCGCTCGCCGGCCGCGATGCCGAGCGTCCGCGCCAGCTCGCCGTAGCGGAGCGGACGGCCCTGACGCGAGCGCTCGAGCGCGAAGGTGACCGCCAGCACCACGTGGTCGTGGTTGCCCTTGAAGACGCTGTCGCGGTAGACGAAGCCGCAGGCCGCGGCCGGCCAGACCGCGGTCTCCCCCGTCCGGCGGTCGAGGACCCGCACCGACACGATCGTGTCGGCGACCTCCTGCCCGTAGGCCCCGACGTTCTGGATCGGGGTCGCTCCCGCCGCCCCCGGGATCCCGGAGAGGCACTCGATCCCGGCCAGCCCGTCGGCGATCGCGCCAGCCACGACGGCGTCCCACGACTCGCCGGCGGCGACCGTCCGCAGGACCCGCCCGTCGAGGGCCTCCGCGTCCGCCGGGCCGTCGGCGTCGTCGATCCCGGTCGTGCGGATCGCGAGCACGTCACCCGCGACGGGGCCGTCGCCGATCACCAGGTTGCTCCCGCCGCCGAGCAGCAGCAGCGGCCGGCCGGCCGCGTCGGCGTCGCCGACCGCGGCGACCAGCGCCGGCTCGTCCTCGGCCACCAGCAACCGCTCGGCGGGGCCGCCGAGGCGGAGGGTCGTGAGGCTGGCGAGCGGCACGGCCGTCCCGGGGCGGACCGGCGGCAGGCCCGGCACCGGAGCCGGTCCGTCGGCGGCCTCCGCGGCCGGACTCGGGGAGGAGTTCGTCACCGCCTCAGCCTACGACGCGAGCCCGGACGTCCGTCGCCGCCCCGGTCGGCCCCGGCCCGGGTGGTAGGCGCCGGAGCCGGGGATACCCTCGACCCATGCACCACGTCCGCTCGCGGCTCGCCCTTCCCCTCCTGCTCGTGACCGCAGGCCTCGCCGTCGGTGGCTGCGGCAGCAGCGACGGGGGCGGCGACGAGTCCGCCTACGTCGAGACCTACGAGACCGCCTGCAAGAAGGTCGCCGACCAGACGAAGGCCTTCGAGGCCGAGACCGCGAAGATCGCCGCCACGGCGGCCGACGATCCCAAGGCGGCGGCCGCCGACCTCAAGCAGGGCGCGACGACGCTGTTCACCACGATGGGCGAGCAGCTGCAGGTGATGGCCGACGCCGACGCGCCCGAGAAGTTCGCCGACTTCCAGAAGTCGATCAGCGACAACGCGGAACAGGTGCGCAAGACCGTCGCCCAGGCCAAGGACACGGTCGCCAACGTCGAGACCCTCGACGACTTCGCGACCCTCGGCGACACGCTCGGCCAGCTGAAGGTCGCCGGGGGCGAGAAGCTCCCGGCGGAGCTCGCCAAGCAGGCTCCTTCCTGCAAGACCCTCGGGAGCTGACCGCACGGGGGCAACGCCGGGAGCGCGGGTACGCTCCCGGCCCGATGACACGCTCCCGACTACGCCTCGCCCTCCCTGCCCTGCTCGTGACCGCCGGCCTCGCCGTCAGCGGCTGCGGCAGCAGCGACGACGGCAACGACAAGGGCAGCGACGAGGCCGCCTACCTCAAGACCTACGAGACCGCCTGCAAGGCGATCGCCGACCAGATGAACGCCTACAAGGCCGACATGTCCGGGGTCGACATCGAGTCTCGGTCGGGGACGGAGCAGCTCAAGCAGGCCATGCTCGCGCTGTTCACCACGATGGACGAGCAGAACCGGGTGATGGCCGGCGCCGACGCCCCGGAGAGGTTCGCCGCCTTCCAGAAGGCCGTCGACGACAACGCGGAGCGGGTGAACAAGTCCGTCGCCTCCGTCAAGGACGGGATCCCCAAGGTCAAGACGTCCGACGAGTTCACGACGCTCGTCGACTCGGTCGACAGGGCGACGCTCGCCGGGGGCAAGGAGTTCCCGGCGGAGATGCGGAAGAAGGCCCCCTCCTGCAAGGCCCTCCAGCAGTGAGCGAGCGCCGGCCCCCATCCGCGGCGGATGGGGCCGGCACTCGCGGCGCCGCGAGCAGGTCCTACGGGACGCGGATGCCCGAGATCGTGCGGGCGATGACCAGCTGCTGGATCTCGGAGGTGCCCTCGAAGATCGTCATGATCTTCGAGTCGCGGTGGAACCGCTCGACCGGGTACTCACGGGTGTAGCCGTTGCCGCCGAGGATCTGGATCGCTTCCTCGGTGATCTTGACGCCCGCCTCGGAGGCCTTGTACTTGGCCATCGAGCCCTCGGCGTTCTTGAACTCCGGGGTCTGGCCGCGGAGCGTCGCCGCCCCGATCCAGGAGGCGCGCTGGACCAGCAGCCGCGCGGCGTCGAGCTCGGTCTTCATGTTCGCGAGCTTGAACGCGATCGCCTGGTTCTCGATGATCTTGCGCCCGAACTGCTCGCGCTCCTTGGCGTAGTCGAGCGCGTAGTCGTACGCGGCCCGGGCGACGCCCAGGGCCATCGCGCCGACCGCCGGGCGCGAGGCCTCGAAGGTCGCCATCGAGGCGTTGCCGTGGGCCGACTTGCCCTCGCGGACCTTGGCCAGGCGCGCGTCGAGCTTCTCCTTGCCGCCGAGCAGGTAGCTGCCCGGGATCCGCGCGTCGTCGAGGTTGACGTCGGCGGTGTGCGAGGCACGGATGCCGTGCTTCTTGACCTTCGCGCCCTGCGAGATGCCCTTGACCTCGGACATCGGGACGATGAAGGCGGCGTGCCCGCGGGAGCCGAGCGCCGGATCGACGGTGGCGATCACGACGTGGACGTCGGAGATGCCGCCGTTGGTGGCCCACGACTTCGAGCCGTTCAGGACCCACTCGTCGGTGGCCTCGTCGTACTTGGCCGTCGTGCGGATGTTGGAGACGTCGGAGCCGGCGTTGGGCTCGGACGAGCAGAAGGCGGCGACGGCGGGCTCGGAGACCGTGCCGTAGCAGCGGGGCAGCCACTCGGAGATCTGCTCCTGCGTGCCCTGCCCGAAGATCGCGGAGACGGCGAGGTTCGTGCCCTGGAGCGCCATGCCGATGCCGGCGTCGCCCCAGAAGATCTCCTCGAGCAGGACCGGGGTCAGCTGCCCGGTCGGGTCGAGGAACATCGAGACGGTGCTCTCGAGGCCGTAGAGGCCGATCTCGGCCGCTTCCTTGACGATCGGCCAGGGGAACTCCTCGCGCTCGTCCCACTCGGGACCGGCGGGACGGATCGTCTTCTCGGCGAACTCGTGGACCCAGTCGCGGAGCGTCTGCTGCTCCTCGTTGAGCTCGAGCGAGAAGGTCTGCCACTCCGGCTTCATGCGCTCCTGCGCAATCTCGCCGGCGATGGTCATGAAGTCAGATGTGGTGCTCATGTTCGCGGTTCCTCGGTGGACGGAAGGGCGCAGTCGGGGGCCAGGGCCAAACCGCGGACACGGAATGTAACCAGGGTTTACAGTCACATGCAACCCGCAGTAGGATTCGCCGCGATGGCCGCCACGAGCCCCTCTCCCGAGCGACGCCCCGGAGCGGCCGCGCGCCGCCGGGACCAGGAGCGCGAGATCCTCGCCGCGACCCGGACCCTGTTCGACGAGCGCGGCGTCCGCGACGCCCAGATCGAGGACGTCGCCCGCGAGGCGGGCCTCAACCGGGCGATCATCTACCGCCACTTCAGCGGCAAGGAGGAGCTCTTCGCGTTGGCGATCGTCGACTACACGGAGGAGCTCACGGCCGAGATGGCCGGGCTGCCGACGACCGGCAGCGCGACCGAGCGGCTGACGGCGATGACCGACGCCTTCCTCGACTTCTGCCTCCGCTACCCGGCCTTCATCGACTGCGCGATGGCGATGCTCCGCCAGCCGGGCGCCGAGCTGCTGGAGCAGATCAGCGAGGCCGCGATGCTGCGGATGGGTCGCGCCGTCGCCGGAGCGATGCAGGGGGCGGTCGGGCTCCTGCGCGAGGGCAACGCCGGCGACGAGTTCACGATCGACGACCCCGACTACACGGTCAACGCGATCTACGTCCAGATCCTCGGCCTCGCCCACCTCGCCCGCGTCGGCAACGGCATCCGCGAGCTGCCGGGCGGCCTGCCGTGGTTCTTCCCGGTCGACGACGACCGGCTCCGCCAGACCGTCCGGACCCTGGTGCTGGCGACGCTGCGGCCGCCCGCGCTGGCCTGAGCCCGACCGGGGCTCGGCGGCGGGAGGCCGGGAGCGGCCCCTACAGCCGTGCGCTCAGGGTCGGCAGGCCGGCCGCCTTGCGGGCCGGCGCGTACGAGGCGCGGAAGGCCTGGAGCTGCCTCGCCTCCGGGCCGGTCAGGTCGCGCGCCTGCTCCAGGCAGCGCCGCGCGACCTCGTCCGGAGCCGTCGCCGAGAACGAGCCGAGGCACGAGCCGAGCTGCCGTGCGGTCGCGGCCCCCGCCTCGTAGAAGAGCGCCAGCTTGAGGACGATCGCCTGCTGGTTCTCCTGCCGCGCGCCGATCTCGCGCGCCCGGCCGGCGGCAGCGGTCCGCTCCGTGGCGATCTCGGCGGCCAGCCGCTCGGCTTCGGCCAGCGCTGCCTTCGCCGACGTCGGCGAGGCTCCAGCGCCCGTCGTCGGAAAGCCACCGGCGCCGTCACGCGCCGCCCGCAGCAACGCGAACACCCGCGTCTGCTTGGCGTACGTCGACTGGCTCGCGTCGACGACCCGGTCGACCGACGTCAGGAACGGCGACGAGCGCTTGGCCTTCGGCTTCGGACGCGAGGCCGGGATCCGCGACGGACGACCGGCCGACGCGTCGGCCGGCTTCGGCACCTGGCGGCGGGTCTCCGTGCGTTCGGCCTCGCTCGCCGCACGCAGCTGGCCGGCGACGTCGCGGCGGCCATCGCTGGCCGAATCGTGGGACGCGACCAGCAACGCCACCACGACGACGACCGCGACCAGCAGCGGAACGCCGATCCGGACCGCCTGCGGCGCGTTGCGGCGGGTCCGCGAGAGCGCGGCCGCGGCCTGCTCGCCGGACCGCACCTGGGGCGCACCGCAGCTGGAGCAGTAGCGCGAGCCGAGGGTCAGGCGGGCTTCGCAGCGGGGACAGCCGACGATCGGCGGGGCGACCGGTGACTCGTCGGTCGCCCCCGCCTGCCGGCCATTGGGGCCTGCGGCGGTCGGGGCGTCGTCGCGGTCGACCGGTTCGTCGTCGCGCTCGGCGGAGGGTTCGGGGGCACTCGGGGGATCGTGCATACGGGGGAAGCGGTACGCTCGGCCTCTGGGGTTCGACGGCAGCACTGCTGCAGAGGCCGCTCGGAGCGTTGTTGTCCGCTCCCGACGCGGTTCCTTCCTCCCGGCCGTCGGCGACCCGTTTGGTGCCGCTCGACACCGTAGGGCACGATCTCGTTACCCTAGATCGGATCGTTTCGTCGGAGTTGGAAGCTAGGAGGCCCAATGGGTCGTTATACCGGGCCGGTCGAACGGCTCTCGCGTCGCGAGGGAGTCGACCTCGAGTTGAAGGGCGCTCGTCGCCTTGCAGGTAAGGGCGCTCTCGAGCGTCGTGGAGCGCTGCCCCCGGGGCAGCACGGTGGTGGACGCCGGGTCAAGACCTCGGTCTACGCCCAGCAGCTCCGTGAGAAGCAGCGCGCCAAGCGCTACTACGGCATCCGCGAGAAGCAGTTCCGTCGCCTCATGACCGAGGCCGCGAAGCGCAACGCTGAGAACACCGTCACCGGTGAGCGGATGCTGCAGCTGCTCGAGCAGCGGGTCGACAACGTCATCGTGCGTCTCGGCTTCGCTTCGACGCGGGCGCAGGCGCGTCAGTTCGTCTCGCACGGGCACGTGCTCGTCAACGGCGTGCGTCACACGATCGCGTCGGCTCGCCTCGAGCCGGGCGACGTCGTGACGATCAAGGACGGCTCGCCCGTCCGCAACATCGCCACCGAGTCGACCGAGCTGATCGCCGTCGTCCCGGCCTGGCTCGAGGCCGATCACGATGGCCTCTCGGGTCGCGTGCTGCGCCTCCCGGAGCGTCACGAGATCCAGGTGCCGATCACCGAGCACCTGATCGTCGAGCTCGCCGGCCGCAGCTAGGCCCCTCGGCGGCGCTCCGGCGCCGCCGTCCGCGACCGACTCCGACGATCTCCCCCTCTCCCGTCCGTGCTCCGTGCACGGGCGGGGACGCGGAGGTCGTCCCCGCCGATCCAACGATCGGCCAGACCCGCCGGCCCCGGCCGATCCCCTCCGGGATCGCCCTTGTGGCCAGTGCGCACCGGACACAGGCGCCCCCGGACGGCGCCGTGACGGCCCGGCCGCGCGCGCCCGGCCGCGACTCGGCTGCGGAACGAGCGCCAATCGCGTAGCGTGGACAGTGCATGAGCGAGTCTGATTCCGTCCCCAAGCACGAGCCGTCCGTTCCGCTGCACATCGACCAGCTGCTCGAGCAGCGGGCGGTGGCTGCTGGACTCGAGGCCCTGGCCCGTCGTAACGCCCACCACCTGGCCGACATGGACGATGCGGAGCGCGAGGACGCCCGCCGTCTCTGGACGGAGATGGTGGCCGAGATCCTCGGTGCCGTCCGCGACACGCTCGGCGGAAGCGTCCAGAAGGACGGTCCCGGCCGCGCCGTGATCATCCTCTCCGACCACCCGCAGGAGCCGGGCGAGGTCCAGGCCGAGGCGATCTTCTCGCCCCAGATCGAAGAGGTCCCGGGGCCCGACGGCGAGAACCAGGTCGTCGCGACCTTCGCCCAGGTCCTCGGCATGCAGGTCGCCGACCTGCTCCCCCAGCTCGCCGAGCAGATGGCCTCGAACGTCCAGGAGGGCGAGAACGGCCCCGAGCTGTCCTCCGACGAGGACTGAGAACCTGTTCGGAATCAGCGGCCGTCCCACGGCGGCCGATCATTCCGAGACAGGTTCCGAGGACCGGCAGCACCCGGAACGCCGCGAACGGCGGCGTTCTTCCCGCCCGGGACCGTCGAGCGTCCCGGGGTCTACGGCGCCGCGCAGGCCCGACCACCGCCGATTAATTGTTGCGCGCACAAACAACTGGTGGTACGGTGGAGGCATGCCCTCTCCCGTGAGCTCCGCCGTACGCGCCTTCCCGGCCGCCCCGCTCGCGGCTGGACCGGTCAGCCTCAACGTCCACGACCTCGACGGCCTCGCCCGGTTCTACCGCGACGCGCTCGGCCTGGAGGAGCGCGACCGCACGACCACGATCGTCCGCCTCGGGACCGAGGCCCACGAGCTCGTCGCCCTCCATCACACGCCGGACGCCCCCGTCGCCCCGGCGGCCTCGGGGCTCTTCCACGTCGCGATCCTCTACCCCACCCGGCGCGAGCTGGCCGACGCGATCCTGCGCGCGGTCCAGGCCGGCGGCCGGCTCGACGGCGCCTCCGACCATCTGGTCAGCGAGGCCGTCTACCTGCGCGATCCCGAGGGCAACGGGATCGAGCTCTACCGTGACCGGCCGCGCGACGAGTGGCGCCGCGAGGCCGACGGGCAGATCGCGATGGCCACGCTCCCGCTCGACCTCGACGACCTGCTGCAGACCGCCTCGGCCCCGGTCCCGACCCCGGTGATCCCGGCCGGGGCGACCGTCGGCCACGTCCACCTCCAGGTCGCCGAGATCCCCGCCACCCGCGCCTTCTACGCCGGCCCGCTCGGCTTCGAGGTGATGGTCGACAGCTACCCGCAGGCGCTGTTCGTCGCCACCGGCGGCTACCACCACCACGTCGGCCTCAACACCTGGAACTCGGCCGGCCGCCCGGCCGTCGCCGGTGCCCGCGGGCTCCGCCACGCGACGCTGCTGCTCGCCGACGCCGCGATCCGCAGCGTCACCCTCGACCGGCTCGACGACGCCGGCGTGGCCGTCGAGCCGCAGGCCGACGACGCCGCGATCGTCCGCGACCCGTCCGGCACCGCGCTACGGCTGGCGCTCGCGTAGCTTTGACGTAGTGCTGATCCTCGTTCCGCCGTCCGAAGGGAAGACCCCTCCGTCCGACGGCGCTCCCGTCGATCTCGGCCGGCTGGCCTTCCCCGGCCTGCAGTCGATCCGCGAGCGCGTCGTCGAAGCCCTCGAGGAGCTCTCCTACGGCGATCAGGACCAGGCCCTGCGGCAGCTGAAGCTCGGGCCGCGCAGTCGCAGCGAGCTGGTCTACAACCAGACGCTGCGGGTCGCCCCGGCGGCCCCCGCCAGCGAGGTCTACTCGGGCGTGCTCTTCGAGCGGCTCGGCCTCGACACGCTCTCCGGCAGCGCCCGCGAGCGCGCCGACGAGCACCTGCTGATCGCCAGCGCGCTCTGGGGCGTCGTCCGCCCCTTCGACCGGATCCCGGCGTACCGGCATCCGGCGACGGCCCGCCTGCCCGGGCTGCCGACGACCAAGCAGATCTGGCGCGACGCGCTCGACGGCGTGCTGCCCGCCGACCGACTCGTCGTCGACATGCGCTCGACCCCCTACCGCGAGATGTGGCGGAGCCCGTCCGGCGCGGTCGCCCTGGTCGTCAACGTCGTCCGCGAGAGCGGTCGACGGCGGATCGTCGTCAGCCACGACGCCAAGGCGACTCGCGGCGAGATCGCCCGTGCGCTGCTGGAGGACGAGCAGGCCTGGACCGGCGACGGGACTCCGGAGGAGGTCGCCGGCCGGGTGGCCGCCGCCGGCTGGCGCGTCGAGCTGCGCGAAGCCGACCAGTTCGGCGTCGCCACGCTCACGATCGTCGAACGCGCCTGAGCCGGTCAGGCCCGCGAGACGTCGCCCTCGCGAGCCTCGATCCGCGCGTTCGAGCGCACCTCCGCGAGGTTGTAGGCGATCACCGCCGCGGCCGCGGCGACCCCGAGCGACTCGAAGCCGTCGGCGGGCACGCTGACCGTCAGGTCGCAGCGCGCCACGTCACCACGGTCGAGGCCACGGTGCTCGGCCCCGAAGAGGACCGTCGCGTCGACCGGCAGCAGCCGCGGGTCCTCGCCCCCGCGGGGCACCGCCGCGACCAGCGGTCCGTGCGTGTGCTCGCGCAGCGCCGCCAGGTCCGGCGCCATCCGCACGAGACCGGCCGTGAACTGCGCGCCCTGCCCCGCCCGCAGCGCCTTGCGCCCCCAGGGGTCGGCACAGCCGTCGAGCAGGGTCACCGCCGGCAAGCGGAACGCCGCCGCGCTGCGCAGGATCCCGCCGACGTTGCCGGCGTCGGAGACGCCGACCAGCGCCAGCCCGCCGCCGGGAGCGGGGCCGTCGACGTCCCCGTGCCGTCGCACGGCCGCCACCACCCGCGGCAGCCGGCCCGTCATCGAGAGCGCGCGCAACGCGTCCTGGCCGGCCAGGACCGTGCTGGCCCCGGCGAGCAGCGCCCGCCACGGGGCAGGATCGTCGCGGCGACGCTCGTCCTCGAGCAGCAGCTCGATCCCGCAACCGGCCTCGAGCGCCGCCAGCAGCAGCGGCTCGTCCTCGATCACGGCCAGGCCGCGGGCGTCACGGACGCGGTGATCCCGCTGCAGCTCGCGGAGGTCGACCACCCGCTCGTCGCGGGCCGAGGTCGCCGGAGATTCGTCGGGGTCCATCTGCCTCGAACATCCTGCCACGCCGAGGGGGCCGGAGTCCAGGGGGACCCCCGGCTCAGCCGTCCTCGGGCGGCCGCAGCTGGGCGTCGAGCAGCTCGGAGGCGACGGCCAGCAAGCGGTCCTCGTAGGCCTCGTCGCCCTCGGTCACGATCCCGATCGAGAACACGATCGACTGGGCTTGGAGCAGCAGCATCCGCGCGAGCAGGCCGACGTCCCCGGAGCGGATCGAGCCGTCCTCCTGACCGCTCTCGATCCCGATCTCGAAGAGCCGCATCACCACCCGCTGCGAGGCACCGGCGCGCGCCGTGACGTACGGGAGCAGGTACTCCGGGTCGACGTCGATGATCTTGCGGAAGAGCGTGTCGCGGCGGAGCGCCCGGCACCCGTCGACGAGCGTCCCGGTCAGGCGCTCGCGGGCCGTCGGAGCCCCGTCGGCGCGCTTGCCGGCGTCGACCAGGGCGCCGCCGAAGTCGAGGGTCATCAGATCCCGCAGGACCGCTTCGACGTCCGGGTAGTGGCGGTAGAGCGTCGTCCGGCTGACGTCCGCCCGGCGGGCGATGTCGCTCATCGTGACCCGCGCGATCCCGCGGTCGAGCGTGCAGCTGCGGGCGGCGGCCAGCAGTCGCAGCGCCACCGGGGGACGGTCGAGCAGGATCTGCAGCTCGGCGCTGGCCCGGCGCGCGAAGACGGACGTCGGTGGATCGCTCTCGGCCGCGGTCATCGCCCTCTCATGATGCCGTCTCGACCGGCGGCGCGGAAGGACTGCGTCCCGCCGGGATCAACCGCCGCTGCCGGCCGGGACCCCGCTGCGGTCGAGCGCCTGCTCCGCGACCGGCACCGCGGCCTCCCGCTGACGGGCGTTCAGGCCGATCCGGGTCCGCCGGTCGAGCAGGTCGCCGACCGTCCGCGCGCCCTCGTGCCGGATCGCCCAGACGAGCTCGGCCGTCAACACGTCGCTGCCCCGCACCACCGGTGCCGCCAGTGCCCGGTCGCCGGCGGCGATCCGCGCGATCGCGGCCGCCTCGGTCCCGTGGCGCTCGACCAGCCGTCGCGGCGCGTCGACGCGGGCGAGGGTCGCCCGCGAGGCCGCCCCGATCAGCGGCAGCTCGGTCGTCCGACACGGTCGCGTCGCGAGCCCCGCGGCGGCAACCGCCGCGTCGACGGCGTCCTCGGCCATCTGGCGGTAGGTCGTGAGCTTGCCGCCCGTGACGGTGACGACGCCGCTCGTGCCCTGGCGGACCACGTGGCTGCGGGAGAGGTCGGCCGTCGCGTCGGCACCACCCGCCACCAGCGGGCGCAGGCCGGCGTAGGCCCCGATCACCTGGTCGGCGTCGAGCGCGACCCGGAAGGCCTGCGAGCCCCGTTCGAGCAGGAACGCGACCTCGGCGGCCGAGGGCTCGGGGACGTCGGGGATCGGACCGTCGACCGGCTCGTCCGTGAGGCCGAGGATCACGGTCCCGTCCGGGCGTGGCAGCGCGAGCAGGAAGCGGCCGAACTCGCCCTCCAACGGGATCGAGACCTGGGCTCGCAGCATGCCCCCGAAGGCCGCGGGGGCGAAGACCAGGTGGGTGCCGCGGCTCGGGCGGAGGGCGATCCCGTCGTCGAGCTCGCCGGCCCAGACCCCGGTCGCGTTGACGACCGCCCGCGGGCTGAGGCGGAGGGTCTCGCCGCTGGCCTCGTCGACCGCCTCGACCGTGCCGGCGGCGGCACGCGTCACCCGCATCCCGGTGAGGATCGTGGCGCCGTGGGCGGCCGCCGTCCGCGCCAACCCGACGACCAGCCGGGCGTCGTCCTCGAGCTGCCCGTCCCAGCCGAGGATCGCGCCGCGCAGGCGGTCCTGGTCGAGGCCGGGAGCGAGGTGCAGGGCCTCGGCGGCGGTCACGCGTCGGCTCCGCGGCAGCGCCGACGCCGGGGTCCGGGCCGCGACCCGCAGGAGGTCCCCGAAGGCCAGGCCGGCGCGGGTCACGAGCGCGTCGACGGGCCCGAGCGCGGCGTTCAGCGGCAGCAGGTTGGGCAACGGCCGGACCAGGTGCGGCGCGGTCCGGGTCAGCAGGACGTGGCGCTCGCGGGCGCTCTCGAAGGCGAGGCCGACCGCTCCCGAGGCGAGGTAGCGGAGGCCGCCGTGGACGAGCTTGCTCGACCAGCGGCTGGTCCCGAAGGCGAGGTCGTGGCGTTCCAGCAGGACCACCCGCAGGCCCCGGGAGGCGGCGTCGAGGGCCGTGCCGACCCCGGTCACCCCGCCGCCGACGACCACCAGATCGACGTCGGCACCGTCACCCAGGCGGGCAAGCTGCTCCGACCGCATCCGCGGATCGAGGGATCCCGGGACGTCAGGCAGATCGATCATCGCGACCAGATATTGACAAGTTGACACCCAAAGTGCAACTGTTCACTCGTGACCGCTCCGCTCCCCCAGTCCGCTTCCGCTCGCGCGACGACGCACCGCGACGCCTTCCCGATGTCCTGGTCCGGCTGGGGCGACCCCGCCCACGACGAGCAGATCGCGGGCGGCATGCTCGACCTGCTGCGCGGCGCCTTCGGCATCAGCGGCGAGACCGTCGCCGCCGCTCCGGCCGCGGCCGAGGTCCGCCTGCCCGCGACCGAGCTGCCCGCCGCCGCCCGCGAGCAGCTCGTCGCCCTGCTCGGCGCCGAGCACGTCCGCGAGGACCACGACAGCCGCCTCCGCCACGCCGGCGGCAAGAGCACCCCCGACCTGCTCGACCTCCGCGAGGGCCGGCTCGACGACGCCCCCGACGCCGTCCTCTCGCCCGCCGACCCCGAGCAGGTCCAAGCGCTCGTCGAGCTCTGCGCCGGCCTGCGACTGGCGGTCGTCCCGTTCGGCGGCGGCACCAGCGTGGTCGGCGGCCTGCGGGCGCTCCGCGGCGACCTCGAGGCCGTCGTCGCCCTCGACCTGCAGCGGCTCAACCAGCTCGTCGCGCTCGACCCGACCGACCGGCTCGCGACCCTCCAGGCCGGCCTGCTGACCCCGCAGGCCGACGCGCTGCTCGAGCCGCACGGCTTCTTCCTCGGCCACTTCCCGCAGTCCTACGAGCGGGCGTCGATCGGTGGCTACGCCGCGACCCGCTCCAGCGGCCAGGCGTCGTCCGGCTACGGGCGCTTCGACCAGATGGTCGTCGGCCTGCGGGTCGCGACGCCCTCCGGCGAGCTCCGGCTCGGCCACCGCCCGCCGAACGCCGCCGGCCCCGACCTGCGCCAGCTCCTGCTCGGCAGCGAGGGGGCCTTCGGCGTGATCACCGAGGTCACCCTCCGCGTCCAGCCGCTCCCCGAGGCCAGCCGCTACGAAGGCTGGTCGCTGCCCTCGTTCGCCGCCGGCTCCGCCGCACTCCGCGACCTTGCCCGCTCCGGCGAGCGCCCGACCGTCGTCCGGATGTCGGACGAGGTCGAGTCCGCGATGCGCCTGGCGACCGTCACCGAGGACCCGCCCGAGGCCGGCGAGGTCTCGCTCGGCGCGGCCACCACCAGCACCGGCGCCGGACCGGCCGCCGAGGCCCCCGTGGAGGGCGGCTGCACGGTGATCGTCGGCTGGGACGGCCCCGACGCCGCGACCGTCGACGGCCGCGCCGAGCGAGCCGCGCGGCTGCTGCGGGCCCACGGCGGTGTCCCGCTCGGCCGCGAGCCCGGCGAGGCCTGGCACCGCGGACGCTTCCACGCCCCCTACCTGCGTGACGGCCTGCTCGACCTCGGCGTGCTCGTCGAGACGCTGGAGACCGTCACCCTCTGGTCGCGCCTGGACGCGCTCCGCGCCGGCCTGACCAGCGCGATCCAGGAGGCCCTCGGCAGCCCCGACGGCGCACCGGTGCTGGTGATGGGCCACGTCAGCCACGTCTACGCGGAGGGCGCCTCGCTCTACCTGACCGTCGTCGCCAAGGGTGGCGACGATCCGGCCGAGACGCGCAGCCGCTGGCTCGTCGCCAAGCGGGCCGCGGGTGACGCGATCGCTGCCCACCAGGCCTCGATCACCCACCACCACGCGGTCGGCACCGACCACGCCCCGTGGATGCGCGACGAGCTCGGCGAGCTCGGGGTCGACCTGCTCCGGGCCGTCAAGGACCGGCTCGATCCGGTCGGGGTGATGAACCCGGGCAAGCTGCTGCCCCGCTGACCCGCGACCGACGACGGCCTCGCGCGCCGCTCGCCCGCGGCGCCGGAGCCCGGGTATCGTCCGGCGCGTGTTCGGTCACCGCTGGGGAGCCCTTCGACTGCGCGTCCCGCTGCTGGCCGTGCTGGCGCTGCTCGTCTCCGCAGGGGCGCTAGCGGGCTGCGGCGGGCAGGCCGAGGAGGTCCGGCAGGCCGGGGTCTACGCGGACCGGGTCAACCAGGTCCAGTCCCGCTTCGAGCGCGACCTGGGCAGCCTCAAGCAGACCGCCGACGCGGCCGAGAAGCGGCCCGATGTCGAGCGCGCCGTCCAGCGTCTGAGCCGCCGGATCGCCCAGGTCTCGCGGGAGCTGGAGACGATCGAGCCCCCCGCCGCCGTGGCCAAGCCGCACGCCGAGCTGATCGCCGCCTTCCAGCGCTGGAAGGCCCCGCTCGACGCGTTCCGCCGGGCCTTGCGGGATCGTGATCTGCAAGCGACCTTCCGCGCCAAGACCGAGTTCAACACCGAGACCGCCGCGGTCGAGGAGCAGGTCAACGCCGCGCGGCGCCGCATCAACGACGGCCTCCGCAACCTCTCCGACTAACCGTGTCCCGCCGCCTCCTCGCGCTCTTCCTGGGCCTCCTGCTCGTCGTCGCCGGCGCCGCCGGCGGCGTCCTGCTCGATCCCGACCACTGGTGGCCAGCGCTCGCGGGCGCCGCCGCCGGGCTGCTCGTCGGTGGCCTGCTCGGGCTGCTGCTGCTCCGCGGCGGGCGACGCCTCCACGACGGCAGCGAGGCCCAGCGCCTGTCCGGGCTCCCGCTCGTGGCGCACGTGCCCCCGCCGGGGACGAGCGACGTCGACCGGCGACGCGCCGAGGAGGCGTTCCGGATGCTGCGGGCCGCGCTCGCGCTCGCCCCCGACGATGCGGCCAGCGCCGCCGCCCGCACGGTCGCCGTCACGTCCGCAGCCCCCGGCGAGGGCAAGACGACGGTGGCCGCGGGCCTCGCCCGCGCGCTCGCTCGCGCCGGCCGTCCGGTGGTCGCCGTCGAGGCCGACCTGCGACGGCCCGGGCTCGCCCGCGCGCTCGGCGTGGCGCCCACGGCGTCGACTCCGGCCAACGCGGCCCCGAGGCGCGGGCTGACCGCCGCGATCGTCGGCGGCGTGCCCGTGCTCGACCTGCTCGTCGAGGTCGAGCCCGGGCTGCGACTGCTGCCGGCCGGCGAGCTGCCGCCGAACGCCCCCGAGCTGCTGGGCAGCGCCGACACCGGCCGCGTGCTCGCCGAGCTGGCCGCGCTCGACGTGACGATCGTGCTGGACACCGCCCCGCTGCTGCCCGTCGCCGACACCCGCGAGCTGCTCGCTCTGGGCGCCGCCGGACGGATCATCGTGATCGCGCGGCCCGGCGTCGTCGACCGCGGCGAGCTGCGCCAGGCCGTCGCCCTGTTGCCCAGCGGCCCGACCGCGCTGCTCGCCGTCTCCGGTCGGGCACCCACCCCGCGCAGCTACGATCGGTACCTGCGGGACGCCACCCGCGACTGAGCCCCGTACGGGGCTCGTCCCCCCGGACAGGAGCAGCACCCATGACCGCCCCCGAGACCGTCACCGATCTGCGCGTCGCGTTCGTCCAGGCCTCCTGGCACCACGAGATCGTCGCCCAGTGCCGGCGATCGTTCGTCACCGAGGTCGCCACGCTCGGCGTGCCCGAGGACCGGATCGACGTCTTCGACGTGACCGGCGCCTTCGAGATCCCGCTGCACGCGAAGCGCCTCGCCCGCAGCGGCCAGTACGCCGCGATCGTCGCCGCGGGCCTGGTCGTCGACGGTGGCATCTACCGCCATGAGTTCGTCGCCGACGCCGTCATCAGCGGCCTGATGCAGGTCCAGCTGGAGACCGACGTGCCGGTGATCTCGACCGTCCTCACCCCGCACCACTTCCACGAGCACGCGGAGCACCTGCGGTACTTCTCGGAGCACTTCGTGACCAAGGGCAAGGAGGCGGCCCGCGCCTGCGCGAGCACGATCGCCTCGCTCTCGCGGCTGCCCGCCCCCGCCGCGAGCTAGTCGCTCGCAGGCGGCCGCGTCCCTTCCGGGGGCGCGGCGACGGCCGGGCCGTTCTCGGGAGCGGCACGCCGCCCCGGGCTCGGCGCCGGCTAGGCCAGCGCGGCGAGCACGGCGTCCGGGTCCGGCACGCCGTAGCCGTCGCGCAACCGATCCCGGACGCCGTTGGCGTCCATCCCCCGCTCCAGCAGCTCACGGGCCACGAGCGTCGCGCTCGCGGTCGGCGGCGTGGCGGCCGGCGCGGAGACGGCCACCGCTGCGACCGTCGGCGCCGGCGCTTCGGTCGCGGTCGCTGTCGTGGTCGCCGCAGGCTCCTCGTCGACCGCCGGCTCCGGGGAGAGGTCCGGCACGAGTTGCAGGCCGAGGCCCCGGCCGACCGGCGGCGACGCCAGCGGCGGGCCGGCGAGCGTCTGCGCCAGGTCGAGCAGTCCGTCGACGCGGTCGCGCGCTCGGTCGATCCCGGCCAGCAGCACCGCGATCGGGTCCGCGATCGGCTCGGGCTCGGGTGCGCCGAGCGTCGTCAGGTCAGCGGTCGTCGCGGAGGCAGCGGCGGTGGTCACCGACCCAGGGTTGCCCGTCGCGACCGCCGATCCTGCAATCGGCTCCCGCTCCAAGCCGGCGGAGACGTCGCCGGCCGGGCTCGAGGCCTCGCCGGCGTTCGCGATCGACGCAGGAGCAGCGGCGACGGACGACACCTCGGTGACCGGCGTCGTTGCGACCGCCGCGGCCCTCGCGGCCGACTTGGCCCGCTTCTTGTCCTTCTTCGGGCGGTCGCGCTTCTTGGCCCGCTTCCGGTCCGGTCCGATCAGCATCGGGTCGCCCGCGCTCCCGCTCCGGGGCCGCGAACGTGGGGATGGCGATCTGGCCGGACCATGCGTCGCCGCCCATCCTCGCACGCACGCCGTACCCTTGCCCGATGCCGCCGACGTGGTTCTGGATGCAGGTCGTACTCGTGGTCTGCGTGATCATCAGCATCGTGATCGCCGGAATCAAGCTCTGGGCGTGACGGCCAGCCGATCTGGACCTGAGATCGGACACAAAGACGCACGCCGGCAGCGATCCGTGTGCGATGATCGGCCGGCCGGCGGCGAGGCTGCCGGTTCGGCACCCGTCAGCAGCCCCTCAAGGAGTTCCATGTTCGGCTCGATCGTGGTCGGAACCGACGGTTCGGAGACCGCCAACCAGGCAGTCAAAGAAGCGATCGGCATCGCGGCCGCCCTCAATGCCCGTCTCGAGATCGTCTCGGCCTACGAGCCAGTCTCGGGCACCCGCCTGCGTGAAGAGGCGAAGCAGGCCCCGGCCGACGTCGAATGGATGGTCAACGAGCGGGAGGACGTCGAGCTGACCCTCAACGAGGCCAAGCAGAACGCCATCACCGCTGGTGTCGGCGACGTCCGGACCTACGCCCGTCAAGGCGATCCGGCCGACGCGATCCTCGACGTCGCCGAGGAGTTCGGCAGCGACCTGATCGTCGTCGGCAACAAGGGCATGACCGGCGCCAAGCGCTTCCTGCTCGGCTCCGTGCCGAACAAGATCAGCCACCACGCGCCCTGCTCGGTCCTGATCGTCCGCACGACCTAGCGGCCAGCGGGCGGGTGTCGCGCGCCGGGCGTCATCGCCGGCCCGCGCCCCGCCCGACGCGCGCCGCCGTCGCGGATCCGCCCGCCGACGCGACCACCGCCGACGGCCTCTCAGACGAACGGCGTGAAGACGCAGCGCACCGCGACGGTCGCGACCCCCCGGCGGTTGGTCCTCGCGACCAGCGTCCAGAACTCGCCTGGCCGCAGGACCGTGCTGAAGCTGGCCCCGGGGTGGGCCGTAAACGTCCCGACCAGCGCCGTCGGCGGATCCGCGTCGCCGACGAGCACGTCGACCGACCCGGTGCGACCGCCCGTGAACGTCAGTGAGAGCTGCCCGAGGGTCTCCGCCCGGTAGATCGTGTTCAGCTCCGGGATCCAGCGAGGAAGGCTCATCGCGGCCGATGCTAGCGCCCGATCCGACCGGCGCCGGATGCGTCTCCGGGACCGCATCCGGGACGCAGGGCCTGCGATCATCGGCCGGTGCCCGCACCGGCCGACAGCCCCCGTCCCACCCCCGCGAGCCCGTCGGGGCTGGTCGTCGCCTCCACCGAGGATGACGTCCGCTGGATGCACGAGGCGATCGCGGAGGCCCACGAGGCCGAACGCCACGGCGACGTGCCGATCGGCGCCGTGGTCGTGCTCGGCCAGGGCCCCGACGCGACGATCATCGGCCGCGGTCACAACGAGCGCGAGCGCGACGAGGACCCGACCGCCCACGCCGAGATCCTCGCGCTCCGGCGGGCCGCCGCCGAGCTCGGATCCTGGCGGGTGCTCGACGCCACCCTCTACGTGACCCTCGAGCCGTGCGCGATGTGTGCCGGCGCGATCGTGCTCTCGCGGATCCCGCGGGTCGTCTACGGCTGCACCGACCCCAAGGCCGGTGCCTGCGGCAGCGTCCTCGACGTGACCGGCGAGCCGCGCCTCAACCACCGGCCGGAGATCGTCGGCGGGGTGCTCGAGGACGAGTGCGCCGAGCTGCTGCGGGCGTTCTTCCGCGCCCGTCGCGGGCCGCAGCGCCGCTGATCGGCGACCTGCCGTTCGGTCGATCGCGGCGCGGTAGCGTTGGTCCGTGCCCCCGAACCCGCTCCGGCCGATCCAAGTGGCGGTGACCCGCGTGGCCGAGGGCCTCGGGGTCGACGGCCACCTGCGCAACATCGGCCTGCTCGACAACCTGATGCTCGACTTCGGGCGCAGCATGTCGAGCATCGACGACCTCACCGCCGAGGTCCGCGAGGTCCACAAGCAGGTCGACGAGATCGAGCTGCGAATGGAGCAGATCGTGCCGCTGCTGGAGCGGCTGGTCGAGGCCGCCGAGGGCCTGCAGGACAACCTCGAGCCGCTGAGCACGCTGGCGGACAAGATGCCGGGATCCGGGTCCCGGCGCCGCCGGCGCGAGAAGCAGCGCGAGCAGGACGAGCCGACGCCGGAGCTGCCCGCGGGCGACGCGGCGACCGGGCCCCCCGCCGCGGACGGGCCGGATCCCGCCCCCGACCGCGCCGGGTAGGGCGGCGGCGAGCGGCCTCAGCCTCGATCCACCGATGGTCGGTCGAGGATCGGTGGCTCCAGGCTCAGCCGGCCGGGCCGTCGACCCCGGCTTCGGCGAAGGTCTCCATGTCCCGGTGCAGCCGCCCCGCCTGCTCGATCAGGGGCAGCGCGAGCGCCGCGCCGGAGGCCTCCCCCAGCCGCAACCGCAGGTCCAGCAGCGGCTCGAGCCCGAGCTGGGCCAGGACCGCGCCGTGGGCGGGCTCCGCCGAGCGGTGCCCGGCCACCAGGCCCTCGCGGACGAGCGGGCAGAGCCGGACCGCCGCCAGCGCGGCGACGCCGACCGCGAACCCGTCGAGGACGACCGGGATCCGGCGCCGTCCGGCCTCGAGGATCGCCCCGACGAGGCCCGCCAGCTCGAGCCCGCCGACCTCCCGCAGGGCGGCCAGCGGCGTCCCCGGCCAGCCCGCTCGTTGCAGGCCCTCCCGGACCGCCGCCCGCTTGCGCTCCAACCCGGCCGCGTCGGCCCCCGCCCCGCGGCCGACGGCCAGCTCCGGGGTCAGGCCGGCGAGCGCGCAGGCCAGCGCCGCCGCCGAGGTCGTGTTGCCGATGCCGATCTCTCCGGGCAGCAGGCAGCGCGCACCGCGGTCGAGCAGCTCACCCGCGAGCCGCGCCCCCGTCGCGATCGCCGCGACCAGCTCGGCCTCGCTCATCGCCGGCGCGACGGTCAGGTCGCCGGTGCCGCCGTCGCGGACGCGCGCGGGGCGCACGCCGACGGGGGTCGGGCCGTGGAGGCCGAGGTCGGCGACGAGCAGGATCCCGGCGTGGTGGCGGGCGAGCACGCCGATCGCCGTCCCCCCGCGCGCGGCCGCGGCGGCGATCTGCCCGCTCACGTCGCCCGCGTAGAGCGAGGTCCCCCGCGCGACGTGCCCGTGGTCGGCGGCGAGCACGAGGATCGCCGGGCGCAGCGGGCTCGCCGGCACGTCGCCGCTCCAAGCGGCCCAGCGCTCGACGGTCTGCTCCAGCGCACCGAGGCTGCCGGACGGCTTCACGAGCTGGTCGGCGCGGTCGCGGACCGCGGCGGCGGCCCGCTCGTCGGGAGCGCTGACGGCCGCGACCAACGCGGCGATCTCGGCCGGGATCGTCTCGGCGGGAGTCGGGCGCGCCTCGTGCGGCGTCCGCGAGGCGTCGGTCACCGCCACGGTCGGCGCCGCCGGTCGCGAACGCGCGTCGTCGCGCTCCGGTCCGGCGGCGGCCCCGGAACCACCTGCCGCCAGCGCGCCTGCCTCGGCGTCGTCGGCGGCGACAGCGCCGTGTTCGTCCTCGGCCCCCTGCACGGGCACCGCCCCGCCGATCGGCAGGACGTCCTCCGCCGGCCAGCGCTCGTGCAGGACGACCGCCTCGAGCGGGGCCCGTTGCGCCCAGCCGGACGCCTCGAGGCCCGGCCGAACCGGGCGCTCGTCCGGCCAGCCGACGCAGAGCCAGGCGAGCGGGTCGACGCGATCGGGGATCCCGAGCAGGCTCCGCAGGTCCTCCCGCCGGTAGAAGCTGACCCAGCCGACGCCGAGGCCCTCGGCGCGAGCGGCGAGCCACAGGTTCTGGATCGCGCAGGCGGTCGAGTGGACGTCGGTCTCGGGAATCGTCCCGCGGCCGAGCACCTCGACGTCGGGCCGACCGGGATCGCAGCAGACGACGAGCCCGAGCGGTGCGTCGACGATCCCCTCGATCTTCTGGTCGAGGAAGTGCCGGGCGCGGTCGCTGAAGCGGTCCGCCTGCCGCAGCCGCTCGCGCTGGGCCAGGCCGCGCATCGCGACCCGGGTCTCGTCGTCCCGCACGAGCAGGAACCGCCACGGCTGCATCAGCCCGACCGACGGCCCGCGGTGGGCGGCGGTCAGGACCCGTTCGAGGACCTCGTCGGGGATCGGGTCGGGACGGAAGCGGCGGATGTCGCGGCGGGCCGCGATCACCTCCTGGAGCGCGTCGCGGGCCGCGTCGGGGAAGCGCCAACCGGCGGGATCGTCCGCGCGCTCGCGAGCGCGGGACGCGTCGAACCCCTCCGGCGTCGCCGGCCGGACGTATCGCTCTGGTCCGTCGCTCATCTCCAACAGCTTGGCGAACCGGCCGTTCCCGCCGCTCCACGGTGCCGGACCGCGGCGCTCGTCGGTTCTTCGGACGACCCGAGAGGGCGGCAACCGCACGATCGTCGGACCTCCTTCGGACGACCCGAACGGGTCACGCGCCGAGGCCCGTCGGACACTCTTCGGACGATCCGAAGAGTCTGCAAGCGCCGGCGGCGAGCGCGGCCCAGGACCCGCCGGAGGCCCGGCGGATAGCCTCCGTCCCCAATGCCGATGCCGCTGCTCGACGGACCCCGCCACGCGGTCGGGTTCCTGACCCGGATACCGGTGCCGTTCGGCCCCGACGAGCTGCCGCGGCTGGCGGCGGCGGTTCCGTGGTTCCCGCTCGTCGGCGCGGGCGTCGGCGCCGTCGGTGGTGGCGTCCTGGCGCTGACCGCGCTGCTGCCCGGAGCCGGTCCGGCGGGTGTCGCCGCGGCGCTCGGGCTCGGGGCGACGATCGTCCTGACCGGCGCCCTCCACGAGGACGGGCTCGCCGACAGCGCCGACGGCCTCGGCGTCTTCCGCGACCGCGAACGGCGGCTGGCGGTCCTCCGCGACTCGCGGATCGGGACCTTCGGTGCCGCCGCCCTGCTGATCTGGCTGCTCGTCTGCTGGAGCGCGCTGCGCGGCCTCGACACCGAGGACGCGGTGCTCGCCCTGGTCGTGGCCGGGGCGGCGTCACGCTGGACGATCCTGGTCCACGCGCTGCTCGGCCGTCCGGCTCGCCCGGACGGCTCGGTCCACCTGATGCGGATCACACCGGTGACCGGGGTCGCCGCCACCGTCTTCACCGTCGCCGTCGCGGTCGCCGCGCTCGGGCTCCTGCCCGGCCTGGTCGCCGTCGCCGTGGCCGCGGTCGTCGGGGTGCTGATGACGATCGGGGCCCGGCGGGCCTTCGGGGGACTGACCGGCGACACCTGCGGCGCCGCGGCGGCACTCGCCCAGGCGGCGGTGCTGGTGACCGCCCTAGCCTTCGTCGCCTGAGTCCCGGACGGGCTCGCGACGGGCGGTCGGACCGCGCCTCGCTCGTCCGAACGGCCAGTCCGGGAGGGCCCGGGGGCAGTCGGGACGTCGTTCTGGCGCAAGACGCGGTACCCTGCCGGTCGGCCCTTGTGGCCTACGGAGGGGTGCCAGAGCGGTTGAATGGGGCAGTCTCGAAAACTGTTGTAGGGGTACCCCCTCTACCGAGGGTTCGAATCCCTCCCCCTCCGCCTCCAGAACAAGAAACCCCCGCGAGAGCGGGG